>CAZWVK010000033.1:0-23461 GCA_964636785.1 uncultured Pseudobdellovibrionaceae bacterium
ATTATGAAAACAAAGATCTTATTGATTTTATCCACTGCCACCTTAAGCGCTTGCGCAAACTTGAACTCCACTTTTGTAAACCCGCCCGTCGAAGCGCCTATTGTAAGGGGGCAGAAAAGCTCCTGGAATTTGACGCTTGGATCTCATGCCGCTCATGAGTATGAATTCTCCTCGGACGCGAGCTTAAGACCACCCACCTTGGATCAGCCAGCCGTTCGCTCTCAGTCCTCTCCGTTTGTGGGTGGAGCATATAACTTTTCTGAAAACTTTTCGTTTGGGATTGAACTTCATCCCTTCAATTTTGGAGTCGATGGAAAAGCGAAATACCAGCTTCTTGGCGACAAACAATCCGGCTTTCAGCTTGCAAGCTTTGGTCGAGCCGGCGTCGTTCAAACAACGAAGTCCGGAGATCAAAATGGCGAGTTTGGGCCCGGAGGGCACAAATGGGAAGCCAAATCCTCGGGTTACATTGGAAGCCTTGGGCTCTCAGCTGGATACTTTCTAAATGAATCCATTATGCTCTATTTAGGTGGCTCTTTCGGCGCATTGAGCACCAAAGCCGAAATAGATCATAAAGCCAACACCAGTGGCACTTCGCCAGCAGCATCTTACAGCGCGGACGATAAGGCCAATCTCACATCGCTTGGGGGCGGGATCGTATTTGGCCGCCAAACGCTTTTGACCTTGGGATTGACTTACACTCAAGTGAATTACGACAAAGCCCCTACCCGTTATGATAACCAAATTTCATTGATGGTCGGATTCTAAATCCCACAGTTGATTTAAAAGAAACACTCCTTTTGAACGCTTGAAAGACTTAAAGGAGTGTTTATATGAGAATTCTAGCCGTTTTGCTTGGGTTGATTTCAATGCCAGTGTTTGCGACTTCAACATCACCTTCAAGCTATTCTATGAACGGAATCTGTGTGGGAAAAACCGATCCCAATTTTGATGTTCTCTGTAGCCGCTATTCTGACAATCTCACCTGTGAATCCTATCCACTTTGCCGCTGGATTGAATCCGAGAAACTCTCTGATCTTTATCAAATTTATCTTTTGGATGATGAGACGATTCAATAAATTCTGAATTTATAAAACATCATCTCTAAACCAACCGGTTAGACTAAACCTTGAGCTCAATGTCGGGCGCACTTCATGTGAAAGTGCGCTATCAAAAATAACAAGTTTCGAGGGCTCCGGAAAGATCGCCATCTTTTCTTGTCCATGCTCATCAAAGATCACCAGTTCTCCACCATCGACTGAATTCAGGTATAAAACGATTGTCAATAACCGATGAGCCTGAACACTGTGACGATCCGTGTGCTTTAAGTAAAACGCCCCTTTTTGATAATGCGCAAAGTGCCCTTCAAATCGCTTGAGTGGAAGAAAGAGCTCCTTTCTCAAGGTGTCCTGAATATTCTGAAGAATGGAGTAGTAATCACAAAGGTGCTCGCGCTCCCAATTATCAATCCAAAAGATCTCATCACGTCGAATCGTCTTAGCCAGTGTCTTTTTTAGACCTTTACCGACATGAGCCTCCTGAAAGAGATCTCTTTTGAGTTTGCTCTTTGCCATTTCCAATAGGTTTGATGTGAGTGGAGGTGGAATAAGATCTGTTGAGGCCCAATGGCCGTTCTCGGCTAGCGAATCGACCATAGATTTGAACACACTCATTGGAGCCACTTTTCTTTGCGAATAACGCCTTAGGCAGTTATATAACCATTATGATTTTCTTATTATATTTAGTTTTTCCAATTGTCGAAATTTATCTCTTATTTCAAGCAGGAGATGAGTTTGGTTTCTGGCCGATCTTTGGCTGGGTGGTTTTAACCGCATGGCTAGGCCTCAGGTTGGTTAAATTCAAAGGCTTTCATCTCTTAGCTCAAGTTCAAATGCGAATGATGCAAGGTCAGGACCCTCAGAGGGACGTCCTTGAGGGTGTGGCCGTTATGATCGGCGGGGTGCTTTTAATGGTACCTGGCTTTATAACCGATGCCCTTGCCATCTTATGTCTTTTCCCGCCCACTCGACGACTGGTTGGCGCGCTTTTACTTCGATGGTTGAAATCCAAGGTGCAAAAAGGACGAGTCCATGTCTTTACAGGATTTGGTGGTACAGCCCCTCCACATGATCCCTTTTCACGCCCGATGAAAGATGTCACCCCTGAAGCTCCCAAAGAGCTGGATCAACAAAAGCCCTATTGAGTGACAGAAGGTATCAGATTTTGATACCTTGAACTCCTGGATTGAGAAATTTCAAGAGGCCCCCGATGCTGAATCTAGCAGAAGGAGAGATTTATGAAATTTCTTAGTATTTTACTTTCAAAGGTTTTGGGACTGAACGACGCATTGGACGCGATCGTCTTCGAGAAGGAATACAGCAAAACCGATGATAGAAATGATTGTCAGCAAAAGATCTGGATGAGGATGTTTTAAGAAAATGCTTGAATTCAAATCCATAAAATTAAAGCAGGCTCTTAAAGGAATTCTGAAAAAAGAAGGAATCACTTATGAGATGATCGCTGAGAAGCTTGAGTGCTCCGTACCGACGATCAAACGTATACTTGGTCCAGAGGAACTCAGCTTAAGCCGTCTGATTGCAATCTGTGAGTTGGCAAATCTTTCTTTGAGTGAGCTTGAAGCATTGGCTCAGGAAGAAGGCCCTTCTCCTGAAGAGCTATCCAGCGAACAACAAGAGTATCTGGCGGCAAACAAACACCATTTTTCCTATTTTCTTCATTTGCTGGGTGGAAAGTCGCCCAAACAAATTGCAGAGACTTTTGGCCTCTCCAAACTTTCAACCGATCGTTATCTGCTTGGTCTTGAAAAGAACGGGCTGATTAAAGTGACTGCTGCACAACAAGTTAAGCTGGCTTTTAAAAAAGAGCCCGGAATTGGAGCGGGAAAACTTGCAAAGCTCTACTTTCAAACCTTTATCAAGGGCGCTTCAACATTCTTTATCGATGTGATCGGAAAGAAATTCCATAGAAGTCTTGGTCAGGAAAATAATGAATTGAAAACTCGGATTGAACTTCGATCCAGACGCATCACTCAGGAAAGTTTTGAAGCCTGGAATCTGGAATATAAGAAACTTATCAATGATCTCGAAACAATGTGTCGCTACGAGGAAAAGACCAAAGAATCTTCTGAATTAAAAGAGGTTGTGATTTTCAATTGCATGGCTTTGGTTGACCGAGACCATGAAAGCTTAAAGATTCTTGAGAACACCCTGGGAAGTCCTCCAAATATTTAACCCTCATAACCGCTCTATAACCTTGTAATTTCTTTAAAGCACGGGCTTTATTTTTGAGATTCACGGAGGACTATGCCACCTTACTCCAATGAAAAATCTCATTCTTTCTGCTCTATTTGTCTTCACCACACACCCACTTACTGCCAGCGCATTGGATCGGCTGGAGTTTGGGAGCCTTGAAACCGGTGGAAATATTTCTGTTGAAATCGGCTCATCCATTCTTAGTTTTTATGCACTGACAGACGCTGGAGAGCGCATCGAAGATCATTATCTCATTGTGGAAAAAGTCGATATCAATGAGTTCTTTGGCCGTGCAGATCGAGAGTTTATGAAAGCCATGACAGAGACCGAAATCACCTCTGGGGAAGTCTATGTGATCGACTACACAGAATCGGAAGATCCAGAACCTCTTTACTGGGCGCTGTTAAAAGATGTCAGCGGAAGAACTCATCTCTTTCATTTGGAAGAAGATGAAGCAGAAGATGGGTCATGGATCTTTAATTATCAAGGTATGGATTCCGAATACGGAGATTGCGAAGGATTTCTTAAGGCATCGCCCACTCTTCACTAGATTGTTCGAAGTCGTTCAGTGCAAATAGCTCGAACACTTTCTAGCAGGAAGAATCCCTAGTTTTTTAAATTCGAATTCTCCTTCATCCAAGCTTGCGTAAACCAAACCTAGAATCTTCATTGTTCTGGAGGCAACTTGAAAATCGGTATTGGATTCACGAAATTCCAAGATGGGATAGGCGTGAAACCAAGTCGTATCCTTTAAGTACTGACTCAGCCAATCCTCTGGAAACATAAACATCATCAAGGATGATACGCGTATATAATTCCATTTGATGACGGGAAGAATATCTTTAAATCCATTTTGAGTGAGGTGATCTTTAAGAAGAGCCCGGCCCTCATCGTCCGCGATCTCCCAGGCATTTTTAAATCCGATCACTTCCAGACTCTGGCGGTACATGAAGTCAAAAAAGAAAGTCTCCCACTCCGGCTTATATTTTCGATCAGAAATGCGCTCCATCATTCCGGGCGAAAAGAGCCCAAGATACTTTTTTCGCTGCTCTGGAACCTTCAACTCTTTAGTGATCATTTTTCGATGATCTGATTTAAGATAGTTTCTAAGAATATTCAGGATGTCTGTAACATGAATGTTCTCACGCTCACCGCCTCCCATCTCCACATTCACTTGAGTGGAAATAGCGAGACCGGCATCGGTCCCAAGAGCGCCTGAATCTTCGATCTTTTCAATGGCACCTTGAAAAAGAATAACGCTTTCAAAATCGATCGGAGAAGTGACGATTTCAACAAGTCGAGTGTGTTTATAATTATCAACCAGATGGGAGTCATCGGTGCCATTGTCTTCTGGCTTAATAACGATGGTTCCAATTAAAGATTCGCGAAGCTCCTTTTCTTTCACGCGGAAATGCTCGATGCGACCCGTTTCTAAATCCTTCTGTGATTCAATTCTTTCGACTCCGACAATCTTTCCATTCAGGCTTTTCCGTAGGAGATCAGCAACCTTATTGACACGTAAGCCACCAATTTCAACTTCAATGCCGATGATTTGGGGTTGTGAAGGTTCGAAATATTCTTCTTGAAGAGTTTTAAAAAAGGGTGCTGAAAATCCTGTGAAGGACCAAAGGCTCAATACAATGAGAACGCCCGCTTTAATAAATCACCCCCCCTGCAATTTCAAAAACGGACGCTCAATTTAACGAGATGATTATTTCTCCGCAATCATTATTAGCTGGAAATATTTACAGAGATTTCAATACTGAGCGCTCAAGACTCGCCCATTTGGACCGTTCACTCTTACAATCACACCCTCTTCATAAAAGAGATCCGAAAAGTCCACGGTAAACTTCGTTAGGACTTTCTCACCCACAGAAGGTGATATGTCCAGGCGCACGACTGTTCCAAAGCACTTCGCAGGATAGCTCTCTGCACACACCTGACCTGGAATAAATTCGAATCTCGCTGGCACCCCATGCCCTTCACTATGTGAGACAGTAAAGGTGGCTTCCGAGCCATTCATATCAACTGACACGAGTTCAAAATCAGTGACAAAGGCATAAGGATCTTGTGCCAATGCAATTGGGCTAAAGATCAGCGATAAAGTAAAAAAAAGCGATTTCATATCCCCTCCCATTTAGCGAAACCCGATCTTGCCATCAGGATTCACTTTCGATTCAAAAGAGACGAGCCATTCGGACTGGTCTTGCGCAAAGCTGAGATGAAAAACACGATCCTCATTTTCAAAACCATTATCTTGCATCACGCTGAGCTTCACTTCGACCCGCGTCCCGCCTTCTAGATCAACAATCAAAACGGAATCGTCCTCATAATTGACATGAAAGCGAATCTGCCCACCCACTCTTTTTGGTGGATCATAACTCTCAACTTTTTGTGGCGCGAACCCAATCGTTCGATGACGGTGGGAAGGAAGCGGATCTTCTTTCTCGGAGTCAAAATGAATAAAACCAATAGGCGGATTCTTCACAGCTTTGCGGCTTCCTACCATACCGCCATGAGCTCTTTGATCAAAAGCTTGCGCATTGGGATGAATGCTTAATCCAAAAGAGGAATCCACTTCGATCCCAAAAATCTGCGGCGAAACTCCAATCGATAAGAGCATATTGGCAATTTGATCAATTCCAATTTTAACCTGAGATCCACTGGAGAAATCATAACGAAGTTTTGAGGCCAAGACTCCAAGATGATTTAGGAATGTCGCTTTTCGCTTTAAAAAGCGCTCCATGGCCTTTTCATCTTTAACATTTAAATCTTTCGCCTCTTCAACGATCGCCAGATAAAGACCTTCTAAATCACTGACTGCATAATCAAACGGCTTAGGTGCCTGAGCTTCAAGAAAGAACTTCTCACAGAACTTCATATCAAAGCTGACTTCCACTTTGACATTGGCCAGTGCCGCAGGAAGTGACGTGAAACTAAAAATAAAAAATAAAAATAAACGGATCCCCGAAAGACAAATCGAACTCACTTCTTCCCCCCCCGCGTAAGTTCTTAACGTGATAATGTCCCCAGGACCAATTCTAATTTTTAATTTCTGCCAGTACCATCAGCGCTTTAATTTTGAAGTAATTTCATGAAATGCTTTTAAAAAAAGCAGATTTAAGAAAATCGAAATTTTATCGGACGACACAGAGTTTGAGATCTATTAAGCCCCACACTTAAGAGGGGAAATTAAGTCAGGGGGGATTATGGTTTCCAAGATTCTTATTGGGATATTTGCAAGTCCATTGGCAGTGGCAGGAGTGGGAAAGCCTCTTCCTCTGGATCAAGTCTACTCTCAGATCTGTCTTTTGGATTACCAAGAAACATCCGATCGCTTCGAAGAGGTGTGCAGTGGAATCCTTATTGATCACCAAACCATTTTAACGGCCGCACATTGTGTCGCAGAAAGTTTACCTAAGCGTATTCTTTGTGGCCCTGAAATGATCAAAGCCGAATTCGATGCCGGAAGTATTCAAATCCATCCCAAATTCAATCCGGTGCAGGTGATTGAAAATGTCGGATATCTGACAAAAGATTTAAGTCTAATCCATTTGAAAAATCAGATTCCGGCACAAGCGGTTCCAATGATTGAGACCCATGAGATTCAAGAAACCAAGCGCTGCGCGTTTTTTGGCTTTTCAAAACTGCTCTCACGCTCAAGAGAAAAAGAGGTTTCGCCTCAATGGGGCTGGGAAGTTTCACCAAAGGCCCTCGAGCTTTGGAGTGAATTTAATCTCCTAAGAATCCATGGTCTGACCTCACCAGGCGCCTTAAGTGAGCCCGGTGATTCGGGTGGACCTTTGATGTGCGAGAAAGATGGAAGATGGAATCTAGTCGGAATCGCCTCTTCAAGAGATTATCGTTATCACTCGCTTTTTATGCCAGCGATGGATCCAGACTTTCCACTGACGCCATCTCAAATTTCAACTTCGCTTCAAAAAAGAGCTCTTGAACTGGAACAAGCGTTTTTTAGAAGTGCCAAGAGATCGATGAAAGAAAAACTTGTAAATGAGATTCGAAGAATTCCAAGTGTGAAATGGATTGCAGATTTGGAATTGGAAGTGAACGAAATGCGAAGCTTTGTCTTCAAAGAACTTTTCAATTCTCCTGGAAAAGTCGGCCGATTGAAAACGTTTAGTGAAATTCAAAGGGGAGATTTTCCAGGTCAGACTTTTTCAGTTGGGGATTTAAAATACAATTATCTTCAAATCGAGCGGATCGATTGGAGCTCCGGCGAAGTCTATGGAACATTAAAGACTCTGGGTCCATCCGACACTTTTATTTGCGGCGGTGAAATCCTTTGTGATAGCGAAATCATTTCTGATGTGGTCGCAAGCATTGATCAGCTTGAGATCTATTATTTGGAGTCGATGCCTTAGAGTTCCATTCTGATATCAGATATCGAGATATCTGATATCAGAATGATTCTGGCGCACCCGCCAGGACTCGAACCTGGAACCCTCTGATCCGAAGTCAGATACTCTATCCAATTGAGCTACGGGTGCAGCATGTGAAATGAAGCTCCAAAACTGCCATTAATTCAAGATTTGGTCAAAAGAAAGCTCGCCCTAAATGGTAAAGTCTTTGGTGAGTGGAAAATAGTAATCCGCGGCCTCTTTGACCTCGGGGGAGGTGGCTTCTGGCCATGACCAGATTTCGACCTTGCAGCCACGTGAACGCAAATACCACATCAGCGGTAAGAAATCCTTATCACCCCCAAGAATGATCGCCACATCAATTTTATCGGCCATTGTGACGGCATCAATCACTAGGAAGGTGTCTGCATTTTTTGTTGGCCTGCGGATCTCTCCGCCGAGTGAGCGCCAAAAGGTTTCAAAGACGGAAGAGATTTCTTTATAAATGGGCTTATAATAAAGAATACGAATGATTTCTCGATCACCCACCTGCTCTAGGATTTTCTTATAATCCGTTCGTCCCTCATGATGCTTAAGACCCGACATTTCAATATTTTCTGCATCCACAAAAACGGCGACCTTTTGAAATAAAAGATTTTTGGAAGTGGTGCCTGCGGGCTGTGGGGGCTTAGGCGATTGCTTCTGTTGTTGGGGTTGCTGCTTTTGAGGCTGCTGTTGCTTCGGCGATTGCTTTTGAGACGTCTTTTTTGCCATAGGTTTTAGTGTCTATAATGTTTAGGAAGATGTCGAGTGGCTTAACAGCATTTGAGCATTGGGCAGAATTGCCGCCTTTAAATGCACTCTACTTGTCTTCACTCGGCATAAATTTTGGAAGATAAAAGAGCAGATAGCGAATGGGCCCTGCACACCCAGATTAATTCTCTTAAAAAGCCTCAAAGACTCTCACGTTTCTGAGGCTTTTATTTTTTATGCTTTGCAGTCACCACCGTATGAATATTTCCACGGACAGTAAAATCCCCCACCACATCAATCTCGTGAGGATCAAGAAGGCGAATCAAATCATCAATGATGATATTGGTCACATCCTCATGAAAGACCTTTTTGTTTCGAAAGCCGTTAATATAAAGCTTCAAAGACTTGAGCTCGACGCAGTATTTATCAGGGACGTAGCGAATGCGAATTGTTGCAAAATCAGGGAATCCCGATCTGGGACATAAACAGGTGAATTCCGGGCAAGTGAATGCCACTTCATACCTTCTGACTTGAGTGCGATTTTCAAAGCGCTCAAGTTCGTTGTTCTCGATTGCCAATTCTCCATACAGTTTTTCAGACATTTTGAACCTCGACGAAAGGTTGACAAACTAGCTGTAAAGCCTGAAAATCTCTAGCAAATTCCAAGAATTTACGCTCTGAGTCCAGACTTGTAGTGCGCTGCATTGGTTGTGAGAATGGATTTTTGCGACTTTATTTCTACACTGAAGAAAGTCTAGGAATCAGCCGATTTAGAGTTTGAGAAACAGAGAAAAACAAATTTTATATGGATTTGAGATTGAGATTAAGAATGAATTTTAAAAGTTTCGCGATCGTTTTGTCCCTTTTTACTTTTGGCTGCTCACAAGCGCCTTTGATTTCCCAAGACCCCGTATGCCTAAACAATGATTGGTATGAAAGAGGCCGACAGGACGGCGCTACAGGCGTAAAACCCCGCAAAGAGCAGTTCCAATCCCTCTGCCAGCGAAACTTCACTCTCGAGGCCGCAGAGCTTTATATGAATGGCTTTCATGCCGGACTCACCGATTACTGCTCACCGGAAAATGCCTTCAAAGTGGGACAAATGGGCGGATCTCCAGAAAACCAATGCCCAGCTCTGATGAAGGAGTCTTTTAAGGAAGGCTACACGCAAGGAGTTAAAGCTCGACGTTTAAAGCAAAAGAATCAAGAGATCGCACGAAGAATCCAGAACTTATCCAGCCAGGTTCATTCAAGAACGATCTCCAGTGTCAATGAAGAGGAGCATCTTTCTTCAGAGCTTGAAGATCTCAAGCGTCAGTACGCAAAGAATCAAAAGAAAATTTCTGAAATGAACAACTAGGAAAAATATTTTTCCGGATGATCAAAGCAGCGAAGCAGGTAATTTGCATAGAGCTGCTGCTTTTCGCTCTCACTTAAGAACCGTTTCACACCCCATTTTTTATAAAGCTCAAAAAGGCATAGTGCACTTGCAACCGAGAGGTTATAGCTTTGCGAAAATCCAACCATGGGGATTTTGATTCGGATATCCACATTGGATTTCATCTCTTCTGAGATGCCGTCCTTTTCATTGCCAATCACAAGAGCGATCGGTTGATCCGTTGGAAGATGACTCAATTCGTGAGTGGCGTTTAAATCAGTGCCAGCAATAAGATAATTTTGCGATTTCAGTTTCTCAACACTCATATGCGTTGAGCGTGAGACTTCAACATCGAGCCACTTCTCTGCCCCTTTTGTAACCCGATTGGCCGCCTTGAACTTTGCGCCTTCCTGCTCGATCAATACAAACCGGAAAAATCCAAGGCTTTCTGCGGTTCGCATCACCGCACTGACATTGCCGCGATCGTAAATATTCTCCAAAACTGTGATCACTTTGAGTGAGCGCTGATCGACAACGGCTTTGAGCTTTTCCACACGCTCAGATAAAAGCATTGGCTCTAGTTTCGCGATAATTTCAGGAACAGTTAAAGTGCGCTCACCCAATTGAAGCTCATCGCTCAAATGAATTTTTGATTTGGAATAGACCTCGCTTGCAGATCTTAAATCGAAATCCATTTTTCAAGCCGCTGGCGTTGGAATTCAGGAAGCGAAAATGCCCCTTTGTGAATGTCCAAGTTGTAGTACTGAAACAGTCCATCCATTTGAGATTTGCGCTCGAGCTGAATATCAAAAAGTGGGTGTGCCGTGCGGGACGCAAAGAAGAAACTCCAAAGACCTCCGGGATAAGTCAGATTTGAAAAGTTATAAAAACTCATCCACTGAAAATGAGAGGCATTCATCATCATCAGTTTCTCCTGCATCCCCACACCATAAAATGGAGACTCCCCTTGTGCGACGACAATTCCATCGGGACTTAGTGAGCGCCGTACATTGGCATAAAACTCTTCTCCAAAGAGTGGAGTCGCAGGACCAATCGGATCTGTGGAGTCGATAATGATGACGTCGAACTCATCGATATTGTTCTTCATAAACTCAACACCATCTTGAATTCTTAAATCCAGCCTTGGGTCATTAAAGCTCTTTGCCACATTCGGGAAGAATTCGCGACAGGCTTCCACAACGACTTCATCGATTTCAACCATCGTGCAGTTGCCCACACTTTTATGGCGCAATACTTCACGAGCTGTTCCGCCGTCTCCGCCACCAATGATCAAAACATTCGTTGGATTCGGATGAAGAAAGAGCGGTACATGAGAGATCATTTCATGATATATCGCCTCATCCCGATCTGAAATCATAAAAAAGCCATCATGAAGAAGAACTCGGCCATGATGAGTGGTTTCAAAAATTTCCACTTTTTGGTAAGGGCTTTGCTTTTCAAAAAGTTTGGTCTTTGCACCAAAACCAAACTGATACGAATAATCAGGTGCAGTTTCGGTTATAAATTGATTCATTGAAGTCCCTCCAGTTTCGTAGCCGGCAAAAATTCTTCCGCAGCGCTAAAGTGGGATGAGTAGGTGACGGTGTAGCCGGATTTCAAATCCTGTTGGTAAAGATTCCTAGAAACATACGGCGGCACACTTAAATCCGGAAGCCAATCATCCGGGCGAAACCAAATGACGTCAAAAGACTCAGGCTTAAAGATCTTTAGAATATGACTCAGCTGATGTTTGACCGATTCATTGATGTCTACATTCGTTTCAAAACTCACATATGAGCCGATCTCTTCTGGAGTGACATGAACTGTATAATAATGAGGTCCTTTTAATGCATTGAGTGAATAGCCGCAGGGATGAAAAAGGTAATCATCCACTTCAAAATCCGGAAAAATTTCATCGAACTTCATAAGCTCTCTCACCTGCTCGATTGTGTGCCCGGGAGAATTGAGAATCTCTTTGGCATCGCCTTGAAGGTTGTACATCAAGAGCTCAAAAGTGACATCGTCACTGGAAGGTTTATAGGGCTTATCCATCTCAAAGAGCATCAAGTGATGCTCATCCGGATGACCAAAACGGTAAGATGGACCTTTCACTGTGGACTTTAAAAAGTTCACATCGCTAAAAAAATTCGTTGTTTGCAGATGAGGAAAGTACTCATTCTTTCGCTCATAGATCAATGATTCGATATTTGAAGGATTAAAATGGCTGGTGAAAAACTTAACGGCCTTTACCAAAGTGGTCGTACCGCAGGTGATCATGGTCAAATGATCTTTCCACACAAATAGACTGCTCTCAGAGAGCAAATAGGCACGACAGCGTTCGTTGGAGATTTCAGATAGAATCTTAGCCCCAGCATAGGCCACCATCTGGCTCCAAAAGTCCTTGGGCTGGTCGAGGAGATTGATATTCTCTCCAACTATGATCTCAACTTTCTTTTCAGAACCCTCAAAAAACAACGCCCAAAACCTCCAGAAAATAGCCTCAAAAAAAGAGGATGGAACGTAGCATAAGGATGCTTCTTTGACAAATCCCGTCTCCTTCTTTAGGCGCTTTCTATGTCGAAGAGTGTAAGTGTTATCATCCCGGTCAGAGATCGCGCAGAAGAGCTGATTCGAGCACTTAAAAGTGTGGAGAAACAGACTTTTAAAGATTTTGAGATCATCATCATTGACGATCACTCTCGCACACCCGTTCAGGAGACGCTCAAATCCTATAGATCCTCACTGGATATTCGCGTCCTTTCATCACAAAAAGAAGGCGTGAGCGCAGCCAGAAATCTGGGAATTCAATCTTCTTCTTCCCCCTATATCGCACTACTCGATTCTGATGACGAGTGGTTCCCTGAGAAGCTTGAGCGCCAATTTTCATTTATGGAAAGCCATTCAAACTTACCGCTGGTCCACACCGAGGAAATTTGGATCCGAAATGGAGTGCGGGTCAATCCAGCTCAAAAACATAAAAAGTCCGGTGGAAGAATCTTTCAAGCCGCAACAAAGCTTTGTTTGATTTCTCCATCTGCTTCGTTTTTTAGAAGAAAAGTCTTTGAGGAGATTGGATTTTTTAATGAGGAGTTTATCGTCTGTGAGGATTATGAATTGTGGTTGAGACTCACCTCTCGATTTGAAGTCGGATTTATTGAAGATCCTTTGACGATTAAACACGGGGGCCATGCCGATCAGCTCTCCAGGAAGTATCACTCGATGGACCTTTGGCGCATTCGCGCTTTGAAGAATTTTATTTCTTCGCCGTTTTTAAGTGAGCCTGAAAAACAAGCCGTTCGAGACGAAATTCTTTTTAAGAGTGATGTGCTCTTAAAGGGTTTTGAAAAGCATCAGAATTTTGAACATCAAAACGAAGTTCTTGAGATCAAAAGCCTTATTTATTTATGACCAGAGCCGATCAGCTGCACTCGCTCAAACTCACCAAAGAGTTTGATGAACTCACTAAAGCAGGACTGACTGAGTTCTAGTGATCTTTTGATATTGCTTTGTGTATGAGCATGAATGGCATCGAGAGAATAATGGCCTTTAAATTCCTCAATCAATTTCAAGTTCGCTGGAATTCGAAGCCATCGATTGATCATCGGCTCATCCACTTCCAGATGGTACTGAAGGCCAAAAACCTTTTCACCATACTTAAACGCTTGTGATTCATAGATATTGGATGTTGCCAAGTGAGTTACATTTCTTGGGACTTCAAACGTATCCTGATGAAGCTGAAAAATAAGTTCTTCGTCTTTAAAATCTTTAAAAAGATTTTCCTTTCGACCCTCTTCCGTCAGACGAACAGGAGTCCAGCCAATCTCAGGAAGATCTCCTTTTGAAACCCGCCCACCCAAAACATGAGCAATCAGCTGTGAACCCAAACAGATTCCAAGCACTGGAACATCTTTTTTAAGGGCATCTTCAATCACATGCATCTCATGAAGAAGATGAGGGTGCTTATTCGCTTCATAAACGCCCATATAACCGCCAAGCACAATCAATCCACTGTATTTTTCCATAGTCGGCTTGGCATCCGGATCGCGATCAAAATTCACATACTTAATCCGAAACCCCGCCGCCTTAAGCAACGGATTCAAAGTTCCAAGAATTTCGTGAGCGACATGCTGAAGAACGAGGATCTTACGCATAAGTATTATGTTACCAAATCCTCACGCAGTTTTCATCGAATATTTACGCGCTTCACTGGAGTTTCTTCGAGGATGGAAATGCACTTTACACTTAGAATATTTGATTTGCTTTTCGGAGCCGCGCATCCGTGCGCTCGCCACTATCGCCATCCATGGCTCGTGGAGCATCCTCAAAGCAATTCAAATATTCTAAGTGTAAAGCGCTCCTCCTCACTCTCAGAGATTTACCTCATGAGTTGTGATTACTCTAAATACCCCTGCCACAGTGAGCTCGTGGTTCTTCGGTCCTTCCAAAGGAATATCGTTGAGGGATTGCGGGAATCAGAAATAGGAATAAACAAAAAGGGACTTTCGAACTTCAGATGTTTAAATTCCTCGGAGGATGCTCCGCGAGCGGGGACGCCGAGTCCATGGATGGCGAAAGCGGCGAGTACATGGAGGTACGGCTCCGAAGAGGAAATTAAATATCTGAAGTTCGAAAGTTTCTTGAGTTTGAAAATGGCGTTATATTTTTTTCGAGAGTGCGCCGTTAAAACTTTTTAGGCTCTCACCGAATTCAAGGGCGATTTTTTCGGGAAGAGTTTTTGGCACATTGATTTCGCGGATCTTGACGTGAATATGCGGAAAAGATGCGCGGTAGCCGATCTCGATTGTTTTTGGATTTACGAATTCACTTAAGACGCGCTCGAAGCGATCAGCGACTTCGGATTCGGGAAGGCCTTGAAAGACCCACTTTATCCATGGGGTCAGCCCACCTTTAGGAAGCTGTGGCTCCACCTCACCAAGCCACATCGGGACCAATTCTCGGGGCGGACCTGGAAGAGCCATAAGAATTTTCTCACCACGTCCTTTGAAGTCCCCCTTTAATAAAAATCCATGAGCAGTTCCGACTTCATTTTTTAAAACCACAGCACCTTCTGGAAAAAAGCATTGATGTCTATGAGCTTCCAAGGGTGTGCGAAATTTTCTTCGCATATAATCACTGAGGAAATCCCAAGCTTCCGAATTGAATTCCAATTTTAATCCACACCACCTTGCAACGACCTCACGAGTGATATCATCTTGGGTTGGACCGAGACCGCCAGTCACAATCAAAACATCAGAAGAGGAAATAAAATCCAGTGCCTCAAGGATCAATGCACTGGAATCAGGAACCGTCACGTGGTGCTGGATTTCAATATTCAAACCTTCAAGGCGCTCAGCCATCCAATGAGAATTGGTGTTAAGAATTTCTCCTGTGGTGATTTCAGTTCCTATTGTCAGAAGACTGATTTTCATTTTGCTCCAATTGAACAAGAGTTTTTATGCTCGATCAGTTTCGTGCCTACTCCACCCTATCTTTCAATTTGGATCAATGAGATAATGTTGTCATGTCCGATGATCAAAAACCCCTGAATTCCATCAAATCGCGGGGTCTTTCTAGAGGATTCTCACTGCTAAAAGCTTCTGTTCGCGCAGGCACTTTTGCTGCCAAGCAGCTGATTTCTTCGAATATGACCACCGAAGAAAAAACCGCTTATATTTTATCTCAAGTGAAAAACCTCACCGATGAAATGGGCCACCTTAAAGGAAGCGCCATGAAAGTGGGTCAGCTTCTTTCCACTTATGGTGAACATTTTCTTCCCGATGAAGCCAATCGAGTTCTTAAATCTCTTCAGCAAAAATCTCCGCCACTAAAGTGGGAAGCCATTTTACCTCAGCTTCAAAAAGAACTCGGTGAAAAGTTCGATGAACTCGAGTTTGATCACACACCACTAGCCTCAGCTTCTATTGGTCAGGTTCACAAAGCCAAACACAAAGAAAGTGGTGAAACCTATGCTGTAAAGGTTCAATACCCTGGAGTGGACCGAGCCATCGACTCTGATTTGACACTTTTTAAGTTTTTGCTTTCCACTCTCAATCTTCTTCCGCGTGGCGCTCGTATGGATCAGGTTTTTGAGGAAGTGCGCGACATGTTCAATCAAGAGGTGGATTATAAAAAGGAACTCGAGTTCACCCGGTTTTTCTATGACGCCTTAAAGGGTGATGATCGTTATGTGGTTCCGAAACCAATTGAGCGCTACTGCACCTCAAAGATTATGGTGACCGAACTTTTAGAAGGCTCACTGGTTGATTCTTCTGAAGTCAAAGCTCTCTCTCAAGAACGTCGAGATCAATTGGGTCAGAACTTTTTGGAGCTTTATTTAAATGAGCTGACCAAGTTCAAATTGGTGCAGACGGATCCGCACTTTGGAAACTACAGAATTCAAATTGATAAAAACGGAGAAAGCGACAAACTGGTCCTTTTTGATTTTGGAGCCATCCGATCCGTGCCTGATCATTTCTTAAAAAACTATAAGCTTCTTATGAGGGGCGGACTAAAAAGAGATTCAAGCTTGATCATTAAGGCCGGTGAGAACTTAAATCTTTTAAAGGAGGATGATCCACCGGAGTTGAGGCAGAAGTATGTGGATCTTTGTTTCCTAATCACTGAGCCATTTTCAGATCCCGAGTGGGAAATGAAGTTTATGGATAAGGATGGCGTCTACAATTGGGGCGAAAGTGATTTGCCAAAGCGAGTGGCCATTAAAGGCTCAGAAATCGCATTTAAATTCAAACTCAGAGCCCCACCCAAAGAGACTGTTTTTTTAGACAGAAAGCTGGGGGGAGTTTTTATTTTTCTAAAAGTTCTTGGCTGCAAACTCGAAGCGAGGTCACTACTCAAAAAGTTTGTTTAGATAATACTTTCCGGGTTCTTAGCGAGATCGCGGGTGATGTTTTTTTGATGAGCCTCAATGGTTCCGCCGCCAATCTCTAAGAGCTTTGCATCTCGCCATAAACGCTCAACCACATACTCACCAACGTAGCCATATCCACCAAGAACTTGGATGGCACGATCAGCCACATTTTTTCCCATAGTGCTTGCAAAAAGCTTTACACCATCGGAATCGAGTCGCTGTCCACCTTGGGTTAAATCCATTCGTCTTGCCGTCTCATACACATAGGCTTTTGCAGCCATGTATTCCGCATAAGAATCGCCAATGGCTTTTTGAATCTGTCCGAAAAAGCTCAATGGTTTTCCAAATGCTTCTCGCTCAAGCGCATACTTATTCATGATCTCAAGAGATCTTCTGGCAATCCCTAAACTCATTGCTGCAAGAGTCAGACGCTCCAGCTCCAGATTTCTCATCATATGAAGCATAGAATCTCCCTCTTCACCAAGAAGATGAGTTTTTGGAACTTCACAATCTTCAAAAACAAGCTCAGCGGTGTTACTTGCTCGCATACCTAATTTGTCTTTGATCTTTTGACCCACCGAGAAACCCTTAAAGGACTTTTCCACAAAAAATGTGGATATCTGCGCTCTGCCACCCTTTTGACCAGTGATTGCATAGACCAAAACGCCATCTCCGGGCGTGTTGTTCTCATCAATTGTTCCATTGGTGATCCACATCTTGCGACCATTCAAAATGTACTTATCGCCTTTTTTTTCAGCAGTGGTTTTCATACCCAATACATCAGTTCCCACATGAGGCTCGGACATCGCCATGGATCCGACCCACTCTCCAGAAGAGAGTTTTGGAAGCCAGTTTTTCTTTTGCTCGTCGCTGGCATTCATCGCCAGGTTGTTTACGCAAAGCATAGAGTGCGCCAGATAAGCCAAGCAAAAACCCGGATCACTCGCTGAAAGTTCCTCATGTGCAATCACAGCAGCCGTGGCATCCATCCCCGATCCGCCGAACTCCTCTGGAACCGTGATTCCCAAAAGACCGAGCTCACCGAGATTTCTAAAGAGTTCTAGATTGAATCGCTCTTCACGATCAAACTGATGCGCTTGAGGCTCAACTTGGGCTTCGACAAAATCCTTCACCATGGATCTCAGCATTTTGTGTTCTTCAGTTGGATTGTAGAGATCGAAGCTTTTAAAATTCATTTGAGAATCTTCCTTGTATTGGCATTTTGCTTGGGTTTTTAAACTTAAACCCTGCGTCCACCCCCGTCAATATTGCCATCGAGACCATTTCCATAGAATACTTAGGGCCATATGGCCTCCAGCATGACTCCCATTTATTTAGACCACAATGCGACAACTCCCATTGATCCTCGAGTTCAAAAGGCCATGCTCCCCTATATCTCTGAGCATTTTGGAAATGCTTCATCGAGTTCTCATGCCTACGGCTGGCGTGCCCAAATGGGAGTTGAAAAAGCGCGCACGCAGGTGGCGAAGTTCTTAAACTGCTCTCCAAAAGAAGTGATTTTTACGAGTGGAGCTACAGAGAGCAATAATCTAGCAATTGTTGGCTCTCTTTTAAGACTTATGCGGGATGCCCATCCAACCAAGCCGGCACCCCATTACATCACCTCGAATATTGAGCATAAAGCCGTGCTTGAAGTTTTTGATCGCTTAAATCTTTTTGGTGCTCAGACCACCATCCTAGAGGTCGACTCTCAAGGACTGATTGATCCCGAAGATTTAAAAAAAGCGCTTCGCAAAGAAACTCATATGGTCTCCATTATGGGGGCCAATAATGAGATTGGATCTATTCAACCCATTGGTGAGTTCGCAAAAATCTGCAATGAACATGGAGTCCTTTTTCACACCGATTGTGCTCAGCTTTTAGGAAGAGAAAAATTGGATTTCAAAGAAAATGGTTTTTCCATGCTCTCTCTTTCAGGACACAAAATTTATGGGCCAAAAGGAATTGGCGCGCTGATTGCTAAAGAGTCCGACCAAAGAAAGCTCTGCCCACTGGTTGTTGGGGGCGAACAGGAAAAAGGCTTAAGACCTGGAACTTTAAATGTGGCGGGTATTGTTGGCCTGGGTGAATCCTGCCAAATTATGACAGAAGGCATGGATGACGAGGTCCAAAAACTTAAAAGTTTCCAGACACAGCTTTTAGATTGGGCCCGTGAGCATGAGAATGAAGTTCTAATCAATGGCAGCCCGACAAGACGTCTTTGTAATAACGTCAGCCTTTCCTTTAAAACCCGAACCCCCGATCAACTAAGATCCGCACTTTCTCAGGTGGCCTATAGCTCGGGCTCGGCCTGTAGCTCCTCCAATCCCAAGCCTTCCTACGTTATAACGGCGCTTGGCCGTTCTCCGGAGCTGGCGCGACAGACCGTGCGCTTCGGAATGGGGCGGATAACCACGGCGAAAGACATTGAGACCCTGATCTCAAAACTCTCCAGCCTCTTTTAATTTGGCGGATTAGGTACGGCGTACCTGAAGCGGATCTGTTGGGATTCAAAGCTCTCCGGCCTCTTTTAAAAGACATTCAGATCTGATATAGTGGGTCCATGATTCAAATTTCAGAAAACGCAGCAAAACGAATAGAAACACTTAAATCCGAGGAAAAAAGAAGTCCTCAAGCCCTGCTTCGCGTCCAGGTGAAGCGCGGGGGATGTTCTGGGTTTTCCTATAAGATGGATTTTTCCGAAGAACCTCAGCCCACAGATAAGGTTTTTGAATCATTCGGTCAAAAGATCGCTGTGGATAGCCAGAGCTATCTTTATCTCCTTGGTATGACGCTCGATTATGAGGGCGGTCTTAACGGAAAAGGTTTTATCTTTTCGAATCCGAATGCCACAAAGACTTGCGGCTGCGGATCTTCTTTCGGAGTGTAAATTTTTCTCGGTCTGCGGCAAGACTGACTCCTAATATTAAATCATCTATCCTCTCCTCAAATCTTTATAAGGAGAAGTCTTGTGAAAAAAATCGCATTAGCTCTTGCTACCTCCGTTCTGTTTTCCTTGAGTGCCACTGCAAATACTCCGACATCCGTAGACACTGTGATCAGTGTGTCTGAAGTTTTTGTTCCTGGTGGATTTGATAAGTCTTCAGATGTTTTCGTGGTTGTAAGCGGAGTTTTCCCTAACGGTTGCTACTCATGGAAAGAAGCGCAAGTGACACATATTTCGGACACGGAACACGAAGTTCGAAGTTACGCTTCTGTGCAACAGGGTATGTGCATTATGGTTCTTGTGCCGTTCTCAAAGGAAGTTCGCCTCGGGAAATTTAACTCCGGTGAGCACACACTGAGATTCGTCAATGGCGATGGAACATTCTTAGAAAAGAAAATGACGGTTCAATAGATCAATGAGTTTCATTCTACACCTCCTTCTTCTTCTAATTCTTTTCTTCGCCAGTTCTGGCGAGGCATTGGAAGTTGAAGGACGGTGGAAGTTCTTCGGTTTTATATATGAGGGCAGAGAAATGCCACCAATGAATCCGAACTTACGGATTGAATTTGAATTTTCGCAAGATGAGGTTTGGCTCACATATTGGAGAGAAGATGAGTCTGGCCACTGCTACCGTAAAGCTGAATATCAGATCTTATCAGCACTCGATGGTTTTGACGGAGATTGGATTTATCAAAAGATAACATGGGTTGATCCCGCAAATCAGTTCACCTGCAGTCGAGACGTCGACATGAGGCCCGGATATGAGTCATGGACCCCCATTCTTCGTATAGAAAATGAGTTGAGATTAAAACTGCCCCTTGGAGATAATAATCTTATCTATCGCTTTTATTTGAGCGCTGATCCGGCTTCCCGCCGCGACGGTTCCGATTCCGATTTCGGTGTTTCCCCTTTTTAGGATGCGGCGGTCTTTGTGAGTGAGGTTTCGAATTCTGAGAAGCCATCATTTCATCAAAGATCTCATGATCACGAGTGGCGGATCGATCTGCACCCTTTTCATTTTCAACACTGGATTCCAACTGCTTTAAAAGCTCATCATCCTTTTGAATCAAAACATCACCGACAGAGTGAGACTGCTCGGCAGACTCCTTTTGAACACGGGAAAGAAATTTCTTTGTCACGTGACCTGAGCTCATGCGATCCAAATGCTCTTGAGTATCAACAATCACATCGCCAAAACAAACCATCTGACAAGCAAGACGTCTGCGATCGATGTAATAACCTGTTCCAATTAGAGCAATTTCCTTTTTACTTGGCGGCAATAGATTGTGCTCCCCTTCGATCACTCTCACTCGGCATTCTGCACAAGACGGCATTCCATTGCAGGTGGAGTGAATTGGAATTCCTTTTTCATGGGCCAGACCTAAAACCGATTGGCCCGACTCAATCTCAAATTCCACATCCTGAGGCATGAATTTCACTTTCATCTCAAGTCACCTTCAGTTTCGCAAAGCGCTTTTTGCCATTTCTAAAAACATGCTCACTGCCGGCTTTCAGCTCGAAATTCATCTGGGAATCTTCAACCTTAACAGAATCCACTTCCACAGCGCGTCCTTGAATGGCTCTCCGACCTTCCCCATTACTTGCCGCCAATCCCATTTTCACGAGGAGCTGACAAATTCCAATCGGGCCTTCCGCCTTCAGCTCCACAACCGGCATTTCATCAGGGAGTCCTTTATTAACGAAAATTCGCTCAAACTCTTCAAAGGCTTTATCCGCGGCCTCTTTGGAGTGAAAGCGCTCGACCAGAAGTTTTGCTAAGTTCACTTTTGCAGTCCTTGGATGAAGTTTTCCAGAAGCCAAATCAGATTTTAAAACTTCAAGTTCACTCAATGAGTAATCAGTAAGAAGCGTGTACCAGCGAACCATAAGCTCATCTGAAACCTTCATTGTTTTTCCAAACATATCCTTAGGACTGTCTTCAAGACCAATATAATTATCCAGACTCTTTGACATCTTTTGGACGCCATCTAATCCTTCAAGGATTGGTACGGTCATCACACACTGTGGAGCTTGTCCGTCTGTTTTTTGAAGATCTCTTCCAACCAGCAAATTGAACAATTGATCCGTTCCACCAAGTTCCACATCCGCTTTCATCACCACAGAATCATGGCCCTGAACAAGGGGATATAGGAATTCATGAAGTGCAATCGGCGTGTGATTGGCATAGCGCTTTTGAAAATCATCGCGCTCAAGCATTCTCGCCACTGTGTATTTGCTGGCGAGCTTTATGAAATCACTGGCCGTGAATTTTTTAAACCAGGTCGAATTGTAAACAACTGTCGTGGTCTTTTCATCGAGAACTTTAAAAACCTGCTTTGCATAGGTTTTCGAATTCTCATTGATTTCCTCTTGAGAAAGAGGCGGTCTCATTTCATTTTTCCCAGTGGGATCACCAATCATTGCGGTGAAATCACCGATCAAAAAATGAACCTGATGTCCGAATCTTTGAAACTGTCTCATTTTATTCAAAAGAACAGTGTGACCAATATGAAGATCCGGGCGAGAGGGATCAAAGCCAGCCTTAATCACTAAGGGTTTATTATTATCAAAGCTGTACTTTAGTTTCTTGAGAAGCTCTTCTTCAGAAACCAAATCCACAATGCCTTTTTTAAGTTCTCGAAGCTGTTCTTCGGGCTTTAGAAAACTCAAAACTTACCTCGCATGTTCAACAATTCGAGTTTCACGAAGAACCGAAACTTTAATCTGACCAACATAATTCAGCTCGCGCTCAATCTTTCGGGCGATATCGCGACTAAGCATGGTGGCGAGATCATCTGTGACCTTCCCACTATCCACAAGCACACGGATTTCTTTTCCGGATTGAAGAGCGTAGCTTCGCGCCACACCGTCAAAACTATTTGCGACACTTTCAAGATCGGCCAATCGCTTAATGAAAGAATCGAGGTTGCCACGTTTTGAACCTGGACGTGATTTTGAAAGATTAAACGCCGCTTGAACAATATGCCCAACCAAGGTTTCACATTCCACTTCGCCTGTGTGCGCGCGAACGGCTTTAACGATCTCAGGCTTCTCGCCGTTTTTCCTTAAGAATTCTGCACCGGCATGCGCATAACTTCCTTCAAAGGTGTGATCCAGCGCACGGCCAAGACTATGAAATAAAGCAGCTCGCTTGACCATATCCCCATCCACACCCATTTCATCGGCGATATATCCTGCCAGGTGCGCCACTTCCTGAGCTTGAAGAAGAAGGTTTTGCCCATCTCCTTGGCGATATTTCAAACTTCCAAGAACTCGAATGATGTTTGGATGAACATCGTGCACACCGAGCTCAAAACAAACCTTCTCACCATCCTCTTTCATTCCGGCAAAAAGATCTTTCTTAACCTTCTCAACCACTTCCTCAATGCGTGCCGGGTGAACACGTCCATCTTCCATCAAACGCTGAAGAGCCTGTCTTGCAACTTCTCTGCGAACCGGATCAAAGCTTGAAATAATGACCGTTTCTGGAGTTTCATCAATGATCAAATCCACTCCGCAAGCGGATTCCATGGCACGAATATTTCGCCCTTCGCGACCAATGATTTTCCCCTTCATCTCTTCACCAGTGAGTGGAATTGATGTCGTGGTTCTTTCGGTAGAGACTTCGGATGCATAACGGGAAAGTGCAACAGCCAAAATTCTTCGGGCTTTGTTCTGTGCTTCTTTTTGTGCGTCCTCTTCAATTTTTTGGAGCTCTTGAGCCATGCTCTGACGCATTTCTTCTGAAAGATTATCCAAGAGTTCCTTTTTGGCCTGCTCTGGAGTCATGTTTGCAGTGGCTTGAAGTTTTCTCTCAAGCTCAAAGATCTGCTCGCGCGCTTTGACTTCCATCTCTTTTAAGCGGGATTCACTCACCGAAAGACG
>CAZWVK010000034.1:0-17341 GCA_964636785.1 uncultured Pseudobdellovibrionaceae bacterium
CCCTGCGGCTAAATCCCCATAAAGGGTAGAGTAGCCAACGGCCAACTCACTTTTGTTGCTCGTTCCAAGCAGAAGACTTCCATTGAGATTGCTAAGTGCCATTAGAATTAATCCCCGAAGGCGAGCCTGAATATTCTCATGCGCCAATCCAAATGGAATTGTTCCTAAACCCCGATGGAGCTCATTTGTGATCGCAGAGAACCCTTCATTGATTGAAAATGATTTGCACTCGATTCCGAGATTATTACAGAGCTTTTTTCCTAAAGTGTTGCTGAGGTCGGATGTATAGGGACCGGGCAGCAAATAGCCAGAGACATTCATTGGACCTAAGGCATCGACAGCAAGACAAGCCACTAATGCAGAGTCAATTCCTCCGCTAATTCCCAGGTGAATCTTTTTGAACCCAGTCTTTCGAATAAAATCCCGTATTCCTAAAACAATGGCCTGACGAATTCGCTCGAGTTCATTATCAACGGTAGGATGAATTTGCCCTTGGCTTTTTCCAAGGTCGAGTATAACAAAATCTTCTTCAAAATGTCCGGCTTGAGCTAAGATTTTTCCTTTTGAATCAACGGCAAAACTTCCACCGTCATAGATAAGTTCATCTTGTGCACCAACCATATTGACGTAAATCATTGGAGCTGAAAAATACTTGGCCGTTTGTTTAACAACAAGCTGTCTTAATTTTTGTTTATCGGGAGTGAACGGGGATGCGCTGAGGTTAAGAATTAAATCTACATTTTTTTTCGGAATCTGCTCGAGCGGATTTTTTCCATATGACTGATAGCGCTGGCCTCCACGCTGTTTCCATGCCCAGATGTCTTCGCAGATTGTGACGAGCACTCTCTTTTTCTTCAGAGTAAAAAAATTCTTGGCTGTTTCACCAGGTTCGATATGTCGACCTTCATCAAAAACATCATATGTCGGAAGGAGCTGTTTGGAAAAAATCTTAATCTTTTGGCTTTTGTTTAAAAGAGCAGCAGAATTTAAAAATGGCTTTCCAAGTTTTTTTGGATTTTCAGAAATGATTCCAATAAGGGCCTGAATTCCAGTCGGGATTTTTCGATTGAGTTCTTTGAGCTTTTTAAGCTGGTCTTTTACGACACCAGCATGCTCTAAAAGATCTACGGGATGGTAGCCAAAAAGAGCGCACTCTGGAAAAACAACTAAATCACAATGGCGTTCTTTGGCATGATGAACAGCTTCGATGATTTTTTTGGAGTTGGATTCAAAGTCTCCAAGGAGTGAGTTTGTCTGTGCAAGAGCGATTCTTAACGCGGACGAATCTCGATTCCTCGCTGGCATTTGAACACCTTTCTGTTTCTTTTGGCCAAGGCCGAGATTTATCAATCAGTGTTCGTCCTGTAAACCCATCTTGATAAGTGTGTTCAAAGAAAATTCCAGTTTCAGGGTATTTCCAGCAGTAGTATCCCGAACCATTGTCAAAATCCACATACCAAAGACCCTTGGCTTTAACACCAAGTTTAGCCATCTTCTCGTGCCACTCTTCAATCAGTGAATTCGCTTTGGCCTCTGTTGAAGAGATAAACTCAGAATTGTTGATATCTGTGGAGTCCAGTTGCTTCAGTAGAAGTTCGACTTGAGTTGCGATTTTTGCGGTGACTTTTTTTACAATCGGAAGAAGAGCTTCCGCTTCTTCAAAAGTGAAATGCCTTTTTTCTAGCCTGTGCGCGATTGCAATCACATTCGGATCGCTATCGAGAGCCCCCTCTTTCATGTCCCATTTCCCCCCCGGTAACGGTTCTTCATTCATTAAATAATATTGGTGAGATTTCAACGTAAAAAGGGAGATTAGAAAAAATATAATTTTACGCCAGGCATTAGTAAGTTCTGTATGTCATCCTGACTCATTGAAGCATAGATTTTATTCAGAGCCTTTTGAAATTTGAAGGGCTTGCCCACCGAGTAATAAAACCAACGCAATTATAATTGCTGCGAGAATAAGAAATCTTAAGTAGCCGCCGAAGGTCATTGGCTCGTCATCGACAGTTTCCGTTTTAGCGACAGATCTATTTGTAACGCGAGTTTTCTTATCTTCACTCTGCGACCCCGAATCACGTTTTATAGAACCACCTGTTGTTTGTGTGCGAGCTTCACGCTCTTCCACATCAACAATTCGACGTCCTGTTATAGCGATATACTTTGGTCGTCCAGTTTTGGAGTTAAGTTGGGAGTAGCCAGCACCAGCGGGGAGTGATGATTCTGTACTTCCAGTGTACTTTGCTTTCTGGCGTCCGCGCCCAGAATTGTTCTGCTGAGTATCCCGGCCTGCAAACTGGCCACTTCGTCCCACCCCACGACCAGATGAAACAAAGCTTCCATTGGATGGCGCTGTTTCACGGATGCCAGCGCTGCGACCACTGCCGCCGCGACTTTCTCCATCTCGACCGCCAAGGTCTGCGTCGCCATCTCCATCCCCATCCCCGCCTCCACCGGGGCCAGTTCCTTCTGGTCCAATAAACTTTCGTCCACTTGCAAGCTCAAATGGTTCGAAAAGCTCATTACAAATTCCTGAATCACCGGGTGCGCCACCAATTGATGGGAGTTCTCCAGTTTCAAGCAGGCACGCAAGATACTCGCCAAAATAATTATTGGCCCAATTTTGAAAAGCAGTATTAAGTTGAAAAAGCCCGCCAAAAACCAATGCGATAATGATCACTAATAATAGAATATATTCAGTGACACCTTGACCGGCCTGATTAAGGAAAGGTTTCCAAAGAGAAATTCGCTTCATTTCGAATCATTTATCGGGAAAAGGCGAATTAAGCTTAAGCTCACATCCAAGTATTGTCTTAGAGTGAGACACTGGCTTTTGGTCTGAGAATAACCCTGGTAATCTAATGAAATCGCGGTCCGTCTTCTCTTTTAGATCTTAAAAGAATTTAAATTCTTTCCGATACATAGGACTTGAAGGGGGATTTTCATGCGAAAAATCAAATCAACATTGAAGACTTTGTGGGCTGATGAATCTGGTCAAGGTGCAACAGAATACATTCTTTTGCTTGTTATCGTTGTGGCTGTGGCCATGATCTTTCGAGACAAGATCACTTCGACTATTAGAGATAAGATGGAAGAAGTTGGTGGAAGCCTAATGTCTTTTACAGGCGGCGGAAACTAAGCTTTCTTGAAAGGGTAACGTCATGACGACAGAGTATGTCCTACTCCTAGGAATTTATGTGATCATAGTCTTAGGGGTCTTCTTGGGAGATCTTGGTCCGATTGCTACGTTTAAAAAATCAGCACCCCGTTTGGCGGCACGGATAGAAAGAAATATCAGTGTTGGCGATGGGTTTCGAAATTCTCGTGATGGCCAGAGCGGCGTTGTCTGGGTAAAGCCTGAGGGGGGATCTGGATCAGGGGCGCCATAATGGAATTTTTAGCGACATCCATTTTGTTTGCTGGAATGATTGACGATCTCCGCTCAAAAAAGGTTCATAACAAACTTATCATTGCTCTCACAATAATCACCCTGATTTCTGTGGTCTACCTCAACGGAATCTTTGGGCTCACCGCGGGTCTACTTGGATTTGCTCTTGCACTTGTTTTTGGAATTCCACTTGTTCTGACTGGGGTTCTTGGTGGTGGGGACATGAAGCTCCTCGCGGTGTTTGGTCTGGCTACAAATAGCATGGCCGTTCTTTGGGTGGTGATCTATTCCATCATATGGGGAGCGCTACTTGGCGTGGTGAGAGCCATCTTTATGGGAAGATTCAGTGAGCTGGTTTTAAGTACAACAAATATGCTTTGGACCAGAGGCGGGACAGCTCAGAATGATTTTAAATTTCCATATACAGTTGCTTTGTTCTTTGGGTGGCTTACACACCTAAGTCTTATGCGTCTTGGAGTTTCACTATGGTGAAAATTAAAAGCCTCAATCAATCCGGACAAGCGATCACTGAGGCTGTTTTATTAATGGTGGTTTTTTTCGGTATCACCATAATGGTTAGTAGCTATTTCAAGTCCGAAGAGCTATTCGCAAGTCTACTCAAAAGACCCTGGGCAGTGATGTCTGGAGTTTTACAAAATGGTGTTATGGATACACCAGAGCGCGGAATTGGAAATCATCCCAATAAACATTTCCGCCATGTTTCCCTACAAGGAGACAGTCCCAGATGAGAGATCAACGCGGATTTATGACTATGGATTTTATCTTCGCGATTGTTCTGATTATGGGCTTTTGGATGCTACTTTTTGCAATCAGCATGACCTTGACGACTGCTTCGGTTGTTCAATATGTGACATTTTCAGCAGCCAGAAATTATTTCGCGGCTCATGCTTCGCCAACGATGCAAGTGGAAAAAGCAGAGCAAAAGTATCGTGAACTGATTGAAAACGGGGTGATCAGACCACTTGTTAAAAATGGTTGGTTTGAAATCTATGATCAACCTTCGGTCGGAAACATTGCTGAGCAACGGCCGGGATATGACACCACTATGTCTAATCAGTATTTCGGCGTGGGAACCAATTTCACAGCGCGAATTCTTGATTTTAAAATTCCATTTTTCGGATCAACCGATCCAGAAGGGGATGGAACAGGACAGGGCTTTCAAACCTTTCTCGCATCATTTTTAGGGCGTGAACCAACTGCACAAGAGTGTTGGAAATTCACAGCTGAAAGATGGAAAGCCATTCGCAGACTTTCGGTTTCAAATGGAGCCCCTTATTCCACTGAAACCGAGGATGGCGCATATAACATCGTGGAGGACTCCGGATGTTAAAACGTCATTTAAAAAATCAAAAAGGAATTGCTGTTATCGAAGCCGTGCCGCTTATTGTGATTTTCACAATGCTACTCACCTTTGGTCTTGGCTTTTATGGAGCTATTCATACAGCAACCCTTCATTCGATCGCTGCCCGAACCTATGCTTTTGAAACTTTTCGGCAGAGAACCAATCTGACATTTTTGAGGGAAGAAGGCTCTGGTGAAAATGCTGGGGCCGCGACTCACTATAAGAAAAAAGGGTTTCGCTATCATGGGGTCAGTCACGAACTAGACCAAAGACTATACTTTGTTTCGACTCTTCGTCCGATATCTATTGATAGAGGAGTGGCAGAAGCTGAGTCGGATGGAGCAACTCATAACCAAAAGGTTTTTGATCTTCAAAGAAGAAACCAGGCGGTAGGAGTGAACCCGATTTGGATTATGGTCGGCTATGGAATCTGCATCGATAGTCGATGTGGAAACTAGGAGAGGTTAAGGCTTATGAATCAAAACGAAGCCAGGACATTTTGGATTTCTGTTGGAGCGGCCCTATTTGCTGTCTTTTTATTATATAGCTATACCCAAGAAAAAAGCGCAGAGTTGACTAAGAAATTTGGAGCAAAACAAAGAGTCGTTGTTGCCGCCAAGGACATCAATGAGATGGAAACAATTGATGAAACTATGCTTCAAATTGTTGAGCGGCCGGTGGACTTCATTGAGCCGCAAGCACTTTCTGATCCTGAGGCGGCAGTTGGCCAGGTTGCGCTTGCGCCAATTAAAAAAGAAGAGCAAATCCTTCAAAGCAAAATTATGAAGCCAGGACCTGTGACAGGTCTTTCTCTTCAAGTCGCACCAAGTAAGCGAGCGGTTTCAATTCCAATTGATGAAACTCGGGGAGTATCAAAGCTTTTAAATCCAGGTGACCGGATTGATATTGTTGCCGCATTGGATGTCGGAAAAGGTGCGCAACAGCGTCGTGAAGTTAAAACTTTAATGCAAGACGTGGTTATTTTGGCGACAGGACTTCGTGTGGTGAACGAGCTTCCAGTTCTTTACGAAAAGATGGGCCGTGATGATTTTCTTAAAAATCTAAGAGGCGATACCACATTTAATGCGATCACAATTGAGGCTTCACCCGAAGAGGCTCAGGATCTTATTTATATTTTATCTACTTCTCCTGGATCTTTGTTCTTAACGCTTAGACATCCAAGTGACCATACGAAAAAACGAATGACCGAATCGACCATCGAGAGTCTTCTCGGTCAAGTTACAAAGGCTGTTCTAACTCAACAGCAAAGAGTGCCGGCGCAGGCTCCGCCGCCACCACCGAAACCAAAACCGGCCCCACAAAAGAAAAAGGGCCCATTTATTGATCTTTAATATGGAAGGCTTAGATTGAAATGACCGGACTTAAACTTCTTCTTAAAATAACGATCTTGACGATGTTCCTAGGGAACTCGTTTGTCGTTATTGCGCAGGAATTGGGCGAGGAAGAGGAAGAAAAAGAATTTATCAATCTATCCGTAGGAGTCTATTACGATCACAGACTTGACGAAGCGCCCGCCAAAATCGAATTGGATGGCACTTTTAGAAAATTAACCAAGGTTCAATGGAACTCCAGTTCAAGAACTATGCGCTTCAATCCAAAGACAGTTGGTGTTGGAACTTTGATCGTAAAATCACCAACCACCGGCAAGATCATTAAGACATATACAATTGATGTTCGAAAAACAGACTTGGATAAAGTCGCTCGAGAAATGCAGGCTCTGCTTCAAACCATTGAAGGAATCAGTATTAAGATTCTTAATAATAAAGTGGTTGTCGATGGACAGATTCTTTTGCCTTCGGATATGAAGCGAATTCATTCTGTGGTCAAGCAGTATGGAAACCAAGCGACCTCACTCGTTATTCTGTCGCCCATTGCACAAAACAAGATTGCTCAGTTTATTGAGCGAAAAATCAACAATCCCGAAATTCGAGTGTCAGCAATCAATGGCAAATTTATTCTAGAAGGCTTTTCAAATTCTCAAGAAGAAAAAGATCGCTCTGAAATCATTGCGAAGATGTATGTTCCTGATGTCGTTGTGGATGAGGCGGTTGCAGATAAGAAGGTCATGGAGCGCAAAGCCGATGTGGTCGTAAACCTCATTAATGTGCGTCCTCCACCACCAGGCGAGCCAAGCAAGATCATTCAGATGGTTGTTCACTACGTAGAGCTCCAAAAAGATTATAATAAGAGCTTTAGATTTCAGTGGCTCCCGGATATTGGAGATGGATCCACGCTTGAATTTTCAACTGGGGGACGCTCTCCTGGTGGAGTTATTGGTACGATCACCGGAACTGTATCCAATCTTCTTCCTAAATTAAACTGGGCCAAGCAGCATGGCTTTGCCAGGGTTTTGCAAAGCTCGAGCGTTATTGTTGAAGATGGTAAACAAGGTGTGATGAATGCAATCACGCGCCTTCCTTATCTGGTGACCAATCAAATGGGTCAACCTTCAACCAATTTTGAAGAAGCCGGAATCAGAAGCACGATCACTCCGTCCATCATGGGGCAAAGATCTGACAGTGTGAAGCTGAACATGAGCTTTTCTGTAAAGAGCTTGATTAGCTACTCGGATCAAGGGCCTTTGACGGCAAGTCGTGAAATTCAAACTATCATCCATGTGCGTAGTGGGCAGAGCGCTGCTGTTGGGGGTCTCATCACGAGTGATAATGGTGCGAACTATAACAAACTACCTGCAAACGCGAGTACGAACCCTCTCATCTCACTTTATGCTTCAAAGGACTTTAGAAAGAATCAAAGTCAGTTTGTTGTTTTTGTTACACCACTGATCAAAGCGTCGGCAAGTTCTGGGTCTGATAAGATCAAGAAAAAATTTCGACTTGATCAGTAGTAAAAGGAGTTACTGTTTTGGCTGTACATGAATCCTGTCATTTAATAGTGGTGATTGGTGGTAAAGGCGGCGTTGGAAAAAGTGTTTTCGCTGCCAACTTGGCCATTGCATTTCGAAAAGAAATGCGAACTCCAACTTTGCTTATCGATTGTGATCCTAAGTCGTGTGGGGATCAAAACTTTATCACCGGAATACGCCCTCAGTTCACAGTTTCCGACGTCGCTGAATTTCGTGGAGCAATCACCCCTCAGACACTGAATCAGGTCACCACAACTCACCCTGCATCGGGTTTGAGTTTTATTGGAGCTGTGCAAGGTCCGGAGCAAAGTTTTCATGTGGATGTATCTTTGCTTAAAAAACAGATTTATTCATTAAGCCAACATTTTAAATTTATCATCGTGGATTTGGGCTCAGAGCTTGGTGATTTACAGCTGAACTTAATTGAGGACGCAAGCGCCATTATGGTTGTGACGTCGCCTGAAGTGTTGGTTGTGAATCAAACGCGAAGATTGATCAATGATTTATTAACTGCTTCGGTCCCGGCCGATTTTATTCAGTTGGTGGTCAATAAAGCTTCTCGATCTGGTGTTGATCCTAAAGCAATCAGTCAGTCTCTACGTCGACCCATTCTTTCGATGGTTCCGCAAGATGATGTGACGGCCTATGCGGCTTTACAGAGATCAACACCTTTTGTTTTGGGTGCGCCTAATAGCCCAATGACGGCTGCATATCATGAGACGGTAAGAAAACTAACTGGCGGTATATTACAGAAATTAAAAGGGCTAGCCAAACCACGAGCCAAAGCTCAACCAAAGGTTGAAGCTCTCAATGAAGGTTCATCTTCAGCTCAAAAAGGGCCCAAAAATAAAAAGCGAAATATTGATCCATTAACACTTTTAAAAATGCAGGTTCATAGCGCGCTCATAAAAGAGATGGATCTCAAAAAGGATATCGTTAATTCCCAAGATGATCCCGTAAAGGCAAGAGAACTTCGAAATAAAACCCAAAGGGCGATTTCGGAATTGACTGATCGGCTCTCGCCAGGGCTTGGACGGGATGATCGTGCAAAAGTAATTAAGGAAACTCTAGATGAAGCTTTGGGTTTAGGTCCTTTGGAAGAACTTCTCGCAGACCCTTCTGTCACTGAAATCATGGTGAATGGCTGCGACATGATCTATGTGGAAAAAAGCGGGAAATTAACGCTTTCTCCAGTGACCTTTACAAGCAATCTTCAACTTAGAACTGTGATTGAACGAATTGTCGCTCCTCTTGGCCGACGAATTGATGAAAGAACTCCTTATGTGGATGCGCGTTTAATGGATGGAAGTCGTGTGAATGCGATCATCGAGCCACTTGCTATTGACGGGCCAGCTGTGACTATTAGGAAGTTCCCTGCAGAACGCATTACGGCCTCCGATTACACAGATCGATTCGGATCAATGACCCGACCAATGATGGAGTTTATGAAAGTTTGTGTGGAGCAAGGCTTAAATATCGTGATTTCAGGCGGTACAGGATCTGGTAAAACGACATTGCTGAATGTGATGTCCAGTTTCATTCCAGCAAACGAACGAATTATTACCGTGGAAGATGCGGCAGAACTTCAGTTGAAACAGGAACATGTGGTTCGCCTTGAAACTCGTCCCGCGAATATCGAAGGTACAGGGGAAGTGAGCATCCGAGATCTGATTAAAAACTCTCTTCGTATGCGACCAGATCGAATCGTAGTGGGAGAGTGTCGAGATGGCGCAGCTCTCGATATGTTGGCCGCCATGAACACTGGTCATGATGGTTCGATGACAACCGTGCATGCGAATACGCCTCGTGAAGCGATTTCACGACTTGAGACGCTATGTATGATGGCCGGTATGGATCTACCTTCTCGCGCTATTCGAGAACAAGTTGCAGGAGCAGTTGATCTTATTATTCAAATCTGTCGATTAAGCGATGGTAGCAGAAAAATTATGAGCATCACGGAAGTGGTCGGAATGCAGGGTGAAACTGTAACTCTTCAAGAGATTTTTCGCTTTAAAGAAGAGGGCTTTGATAAAAATAGAAAAATCATTGGTCAATTCCAAGCGATGGGACTTATCCCAACGTTTATCGAAACCTTTGAGCAAAGAGGCGTTACAATTCCTCGAAATCTTTTTGTGACAAACACTCAAACGAATCAAGCACCAAAGGCGCCGAGCGGTCCTAAACTCAGTCGCCCAAAAGCTCCACCACAAGCTCCAACTCTTAAGAAAACAGGAACTGAAGGGGGAGGCCGCTAATGTCGTTTATTCTTGGGAATGATTTTTTCTTAATACCATTATTCGGCTTGTCGATTTTTGTTTTAGCCTATTTTACATCCGAGAGAGTCATAGCGTTTCTTCATAAGAAGAGCCTGGGCAATCGAGAAATTGTCATTGAGCTTATGGATAAAATGTTTCTCGAGGTGGATAAGAAAAAGATAACTTTGATCATGCTGCTTGGTTCATTTGGTTTGGGTGCGGCGATGTTCTTACTAGTATGGCCCAATGTTATCATCGGAGCTATTCTTGGCAGTGCGATTACAATCTTGGGTTGGTCTGCTCCTAAAGTTATAATGACTTCGATGTGGGAGCGCCGGTGCACTCACCTCACCAACCAAATGATCGATGGCTTAACTATTATGGGTAACAGTATTAAAGCGGGGCAAAGCTTGAGCCAGGCGATGGAGCGAGTGGTTGAAAATATGAAAGGACCTCTTCCGCAGGAGCTTGGTCTAGTTTTAAATAAAATTCGCCTAGGGATGTCGACTGAAGATGCTCTGAATGAGTTTGCGGAGCGAATTCCTCGTCAAGATGTTCAGATGCTTGTGACTTCCGTAAATATTCTCAAAGAAACCGGTGGTAATTTAGCCGAAACCTTTGCAACCGTTGTCTCAACTGTAAGGGAGCGGCAAAAGGTGGAAAAGAAAATCCAAGCCTTAACTGCACAAGGTACCATGCAGGCTATTATTATGAGCTTAGTTCCGTTTATGATTCTAGGAGTCTTCATGGTTGTTGACCCTAACTATGTTATGCCTCTTTTTACCCGGCCTTTAGGTTGGTTGGCCCTCGCTATTATGCTGGGCCTTCAAACAATTGGCTTAGTGGTGATGAAAAAAATTGTTACTATCAAAGTGTAGAACAAGAGGGGAAGACATGAAGTTTTCTTGGTTAGCTGTCGTCGTAATATTTTCATTTCAAACTCACGCTGTTGTAGACATGAAAAGTGCCAACTATGCAGAAAGTTATACGGACTTGGAAGTCCCCGGGGTCGGATATGACTTGAGGGTTACGAGAACTTATAACAGTCGCTCGATTTTTAATGGCATGTTCGGTTTTGGCTGGTGTTCTGATTTTGAAACTAAAATTGATGTTACACCAGAGAATGCCTTGAAGCTCACTGAATGTGGTGGTGGAGTTGAAATCAATTATTTACCTAAGGACTTCAAGTCGTCGAGCAAAGATGCGACTATTTCGAAGATTATTGCGGCGTTAAAAAAGAAGCGGCCAGAACTCAAAGATGACTATGTAAAAAAATTGGCGAAGGAAATGGAATCCAACACCTTCATGCGCGAAGAGTTCGCACGTCGGTTGGATATTAAAGGAAGTGTTGCTGCAGGTACCATTTATTATGCAAACGGAAAAGAAGCAGAAAATATTGCGCTCACGGGATCCAGCTATAAGCGAACTCTAAGTGATGGCACTTATCAGCTCTTTGACCCTAAGACTGGCCGTATCACTCATATGTATGATAAAAATGGGAATTACTTGAAGTTATCCTGGGCCAAGGAAGGACTTTTGGGAGTCGTGGACAATATGGGCCGCAAGCTAACCTTCAAACTTCATCCAACCACGAAGAAAGTGGCACTTATTGTTGGACCTGAAAAGTTGACAGCGTCCTATGTTACTAAGGGCGAGAATCTTGAAGAAGTGAAAAATGCAAAAGGTGAAACGTACAAATACGCATATGATGACCTTCATAATTTGACGAAAATCACGCTTCCTGACGGGACCTATAAAGCACTGACTTACAATAAGGATCGAGATTGGGTCACTTCATTTAGAAGTCCAAAAGGTTGCCTAGAAACCTATGATTACACATTGGGAAAGCCAGATCCGAAGAGCTACTTCAGATCCACAGTTGTAAAAAAATGCGGAAAAGAGGTTACCAATCAGAGCTCCTATGAATTCTTTCATAGACCGAGACAGGATGGTTTGGGCTTATATCTTCATCGTGTGAAGACCGTAAACAATGGCAAAGTCACAGATATCACCTATCATCCTGTGTTTGGTCGGCCACTCGCGATTTTGGAAAACGGCGAGAAGACAGAGTATGCCTATTACGACAATGGATTTGTGATGAGTAAACGGGAACCCAATAAGCTGATGAAGTATGAATACAAAGGTCAGTGCCAAAAAGTTTCACGTGTTCACACTCAGTTTATTGAGATCACAGAGCAGCCTCTTGCGAAAGATTCAAAAGGTAAGAGAGAAGTTTCAGCAATTGAGAAAGTTGTGAAGCAGCACTATACGGATTTCAAATACGATGCGAAAAAGTGCAATTTAGTTGCTGCGCGGAATTCAGATGGACAAAAAGTTCAGATCGCCTACGATGCCCGTGGTCGAATTGAAAAGATCATCGATCAAACTAAAAAGCCAATTCATATCAAATATGAGGATAAGTTTGGAAAGCCGAGCATTGTCTCAAGACCTGGGCTTGGCACAATTCAAGTCCAATACAAAAATGATGGTGAGATTTTAAAGGTAGATAGCAAAGAAGGGCCTGAAGTTGCAGTTCAAGTGGCTTCTATTTTTAACAATATGCTGGAGCTGATTGCCCCGGCCACTTCGGACAGCCCACTTTAAGAGGAGAGAAGTATGAAAGAGATTAAAGTATTGGTTTTTAGTTTTTTGCTGTTTGCTCCTCTGGCTTTGATGGCGGATACGCCCGGCACTCCCGATCCGAATGCAAGAACGGAAGCTTCTTATTGTCGAAATGGAACTGGGTCCTCGGAAGCCTGTCGTCTTGATCCTGCAAACGCCGCAGAGAACCGTATGAAGGAACTCGAAAATTATGCGGCTATTGTTGATGGTAAAAAGGTGAAGGGCTCAACGGGCTCAACGGGCTCGTCTCCAACTGAAAGATAATTATTCAGCTGTCCCTAGACTGTATCAATTTGAGACAGTTTAGCGGCGAGGCCCGCGTAAATTGGCGCTCGCCCTGTCTAACTCATCGACAACCCTTTCTTCAGATTGAATATAACGTCTTAAAACTAGGCACATCCTTAGCATAATGAAAGATTGAGCACGTTTGTTAATTTGAAGAAAAGGAGTCCAAGATGCGTAAACTATCTATTCTCATTGCTGCCATGGCTCTATCGATGAGCACGGTGGGAATGGCCAAACAACATAACAATGTCGAGTGTCCGCAGAAAGCGGAAGCTCTCGCAGCAAATATTGCCCCTCAACAGACGGTGCGAATTGCTGATGCTTTGCTAACTCCAGCTCCAGTCAATACGGGATCTGGTTCAGGGACAGCTACAAGATAATTCGATTGAGGACTCTCAGTGATCTACTGGGAGTCCCAATTGAATTTAAAGCCAGATTTTTTTTGAGGCGAAGATTTCTCTTTCGCCTTTTCGTCTTTGCCGTTCACTTTTTCCTGAATATAAGTGATGGCTTCGCGAGTGAGCTTTGCTCCACCTTGAACGACCCCAACAAGAGGTGCCTCAATCGCGGAACTTCTAAACAGCGCCACGGCTTGATTCTCGATGGTCTGCTCGCCAACTTTAATTTGTAATAAAACAACAAGTGCAATTGTTAAAATCAGTGTTTTTAAAAAGAAATATAAGTCCATCATAAGCTGTTCTCCGATTTATTTTCCTTCTCCATAGAGATTCGAATGGCTGACAGCAGATCATTCTTTTTGAAAGGTTTTGAAATGTAATGAATGCAGCCTGCATCAAGTGCGCGCATCACCATCAGATCCTGATCGAGAGTGGTGCATGCGATGATTTTCTGATTGGGATTTTCCTTCAGAATTTCTTTGGTGGCCTCTATGCCGCTCAAGTTGGGCATGACTAAGTCCATTAAGATGACATCTGGTTGAGTGAGACGAGCTTTCTCAATTGCGTCTTCACCATCGAGAGCCTCACCGACGATTTCAAATCCTTCAGCGGAGAGAATCTGTCGCATGACCTCGCGGATAAACGGGGCGTCATCCACCACTAGAACTTTAATTGCCATAACGACTATTATAGATTGAATTGCACGAAAACAAAACGCTTTGTCGTTAGGGTCTTGAACATGTCTTCACTCGGCCAGATGATTATAGAATTTTTATCCCAGTTCGATGGGATATCCGCCTATGGTCTAGTGATTGGAACTCTTTTGATCTGTGGAGTTGGAGTGCCAATTCCAGAAGACATCACGTTGATCGCAGCAGGGATCCTTTCCGCAATCGGATCTATGTCCCTTCCGGGCGCTATATTGGCCGGTCTTTTTGGAGTCCTCTTTGGTGATAGCTTTATGTTTTATCTAGGACGCTTTTACGGGCGTAGAGCTCTCACGCTGCCGATTATCCGCTCAATTATGACACCAAAAAGAATTGAAATGGCCGAGCGGAAAGTGCTTCGCAACTCAAAATTCATCTGTTTCACTGCACGATTTTTGCCGGGCCTAAGATCTCCAATTTTTCTCACCTCAGGAATGCTCGGAGTGAAGCCAATTATCTTTTTCGCCCTTGATGGGTTTGCGGCTTTGATCAGTGTTCCGGTCTGGGTGGTGGTCGGATGGTGGTTTGGCCATAATATTGAAGATGCACTTGGATTTGCGGAACGCATGCAGGTGTTTTTAATTATTGGAATTGTTCTTCTGATTTCAGGGTATTTTTTATTTCGACGTTGGAAAAAGAAACGCCGTGCACGACTGCTCATGTATTACATGACGAAGTAATTTGTGGGGTGTTTACCTTCCCCAGCGATAACCAATCGAGAAGAATGTTAAACTTTGATCGACATTGAGTCCATCTGCGGTCACGCCGGTTTCTGGATCTGGATAATTGGAAGCACCTTTAAAAAAGTTTCTCTCGTAGCGATGTTGAAGAGTCCAATAGATCTGATTCTTTCTATTGAACTTAATTTCACCGCCCACGGAAGCTGATATTGCGGAGTTCGAACTGCTGCGTCCTGAGCGAATATTTTGTGATCCAGAGCTCTCTTTTAGAGTGAGCTTTGGCTCAATTGAAACACCAATTCTATGGGCGTAAGAATGTGAGCTTGGCAGTTCAGCCTCGAAAGCGATCTGAAGTCCTGTTGATCTGGTCGAAACTCGACCTCCTGTTGATCCACTCGTTGCTGTGGAAAAATCCATATAAGAAATCTTCCAGACCGTTTGTGGCGCGAGTGGATCAGTGACTCGAATACTGCGAAAGCTCAAACCCACTTTGTTTTTTGAGATTTTGAGTGAGTTGATAGACTCGTCAGTGAGAGAGCTGATTGAGCCTCCAAGCGAGGACTGCATTTCCCCTTCCAAACCGAAATAAGGACTGAACCAAAGTGATAGACCAACTGTGTGTCCCGGGGTTGAAGACGAAAAGTTTTTAACAGAAAACAGGCTTGAGCTATCGTAATAAAAGTAACTAGGTGCGAGATAGATTTCGATCGAATTTTCAGCCTCTGTTTTCTTATTACTGTGATATTTTAGTCGTTCAAGTTCTTTGTCATTCACGCCAAGGACTAAAACGCGAAGTCTTTGAATAAGATCAAAATCCCCTTCGGATAAGTCTTCTCTAGGTGTCTGTTCCACTTTTTCATTCGCCACGATTTGCTCTTCGGCCTTTGGCGCTTCGGGCTCTTTCACTTCGACTTTGGTCTCCGCTTTGGCTTCTGCCTCACTTTCGGTGGGCGCGACATCTGGTTTGGAAATCGTCTGAGGTGGAGTCACTTCTTGGGACCTGGGCGATCGTCCGGTCGAGCTCTTTCTTTCTTCAGGTGGTTTGATAATAAATCGACCGGAATCCAAAGTTTCAATTGTTGGTGAGCTTCCGCGTCCACGAAGGAGTGGGGATGTCGGATCTAAATCGGCAAACAAAGGAAGTGAAAATGAGAGTAAAATCACTAGGAAGCTCATCAATAATGAAATCGGAACTTTGGGTCTGTGACTTAAGTCAAATTGACCCATTTCGAACTTAAGAGCACACTTAAGATACAGATGAAAAAATTAAAGAAATTTCTTTTTACTGTGATGTTTGTGAGTGTCTTTTTTCCATTCATTCCACTCTCGGCACAAAATATCCTGGGACAGAATCAGTACAAAAGTCCTGCGGATGAATTGTTAGATATAGATCGGCTCACAGTTGCACCATTTTTTGACAATGCAAATGGAATTTATGCGCGACCACTCGAAAGACATCTTATCGACTCTTTAAGCAAGAACCATCGTTATAATTATATTCCGCCAACTTCGGATTTTCCCCCAACCAGTCCAGAGGGTTTCTTAAAAGACGAGAATTTGGTGAAAGAATTTGGTCAAAAGGAAAAAGTTGATGCATTTCTTTCAGGTCGAATAACGAATTATCCAACGGGCATGGAGATTGCGATTTATCTTTTTTTAACGAAGGATGGTCAGCCTCTTGTTCAGGGTGAGCTAAAGAATCTAAAAAATGATTCGATTGATTTTTTAAAAGGTCAGATCAATTTACTCACGCAACAGATTTTCGAGCGTCTCCCATATGCAGGACGTGTTATGAGCCGTGAAGGCTTGCGAGTCACTGTAAATCTTGGAGCCAAAGACGGAATTAAGAAAAATGCAGAGCTGAGTGTTGTTCAGTTTTTAAGTCTAAACCGTCATCCCAAACATAAATTCTTAATCAATACCGCAAAGGAAGTTATAGGTAAGATCAAGATTCTAAAAGTTGAGCCAACGTTGAGTTTCGGAGTCATCCAACTGGAAAAAGAAAAGGGAATCATCGATAGAGATTCAAAAATAAACACTCTTGGCGAGATCGTCTATTCCAATATTCAGACCGGGTTTGAAGAGGATCGCAAGCAGAGTGATTTTAAAGGAGATTACTCTTTTGGAGAGAACCCAAAAGAATGGAAGCCTCTTGATCGTCCGGTCTTTGGAAAGGTGACGGGAAAGTTTGGCCTTAGTCGTTTTCAACACAATATGAGTGTACAGAATGTAGGCTCACTTTCTGGAAAGAATGACTTTTCTCCGATGGTGGATATTGAAGGTGAACTGTGGCTGACGTCCGAGTGGACCGCTCATGCGCTGATTCGTCAGGGGCTGATTTCAGTGAGTAATCCGCGATCGGGTTCTGCTCCGGGAGATTTGTCTCAATCCCTAAGAGCAATGGAAGTCGCCTTTGGATATAGATTTCGTTTTAGTCCAGATGGCCCATCTTCCTTTGCCGAACCATTTATAGGATATTTTTCTCATCAGCTCTTTTCCGACAATGCTCAACCAGAGGCTTTTACCACGATGAAATACTCCGGTCTTAGAGTTGGTGTTATGGGTGAATTTCCGATCACTGAAGATCAGATGTGGAGAGCGGGCGGAAAGGTTTCATTCGCTTTATCAACGAACTTGAAAGAGTCTCCAGTGACATCCGGTGCAAGTTCAGACAATAGCAGTGTGCAGTTTCAGTTCTATGGCTCTAAAGCCATTAGCGGTCGAATGAGAGCCATAGGCTCAGTTGATTTTGAACA
>CAZWVK010000034.1:17351-22892 GCA_964636785.1 uncultured Pseudobdellovibrionaceae bacterium
TTTTGAACAGTTCTCAACCAACTTCTCCGGGGCCGGTACTCGCGCAGAGCCAGCCGATTCAGCTTCACTTCGCTACATGACTTTTTCAGGCGGTATCTCCTACTCCTTCTAAAATAAAAAAACCCGAGCTTGTGGCTCGGGTTTTTTGTAAAGACTAGGTCTTATAAAGCGGGGACTGATTACATCATGTCCATGCCGCCCATTCCACCCATTCCTCCCATGCCGCCCATTCCTGGTGCGCCATGAGCTGCCGGCTCATCTTTCTTAGGAGCTTCAGCAATCATAGTCTCAGTAGTGAGCATCAAAGAGGAAACAGAGGCTGCGTTCTCAAGTGCGCTTCGAACCACTTTAACCGGATCGATAACACCGTCTTTAAGAAGATCTGTGTACTCTTCAGTTTGAGCGTTGAATCCATATGCCACACTCTTTTCCGCAAGAACACGATCAAGAACAATCGCACCATCAAGACCAGCGTTGCTGGCGATTTGACGGATTGGCTCTTCACAAGCTCTACGAATGATGTTGATTCCAGCTTTTTGCTCATCATTTGTAGCAGTTAATTTTTCAAGAGTGCGCGAAGCACGAAGAACTGCAGTTCCACCACCGGCGACGATTCCTTCTTCAACAGCCGCGCGAGTTGCGTTCAAAGCATCTTCAACACGAGCTTTTTTCTCTTTCATTTCAACTTCAGAAGGAGCTCCAACATGAATCACTGCAACACCGCCAGCGAGTTTTGCTAAGCGCTCTTGAAGCTTTTCTTTGTCATAGTCACTAGTTGTTTCTTCGATTTGAGCTTTGATTTGAGCAACACGAGCCTGAATTTCTTTTTTAGACCCAGATCCATCAACAACAGTCGTGTTGTCCTTGTCGATCACGATGCGTTTAGCTTGTCCAAGCATATCGACAGTGGCTTGCTCGAGTTTTTGGCCCATTTCTTCGCTGATCAATTGTCCACCAGTCAAAGTGGCAATATCTTCAAGCATTGCTTTTCTTCTGTCACCAAAGCCAGGAGCTTTAACAGCAGCAACATGAAGAGTTCCACGAAGCTTGTTCACAACAAGAGTTGCGAGTGCTTCACCGTCAACATCTTCAGCGATGATAAGAAGAGGGCGGCCAGACTTAGCAACACCTTCTAGAACACCGATCATATCTTTCATTGCGCTGATTTTTTTGTCGTAAATTAGGACGAAAGCGTTCTCAAGGATGGCTTCCATTCTTTCTGCATTGGTAATGAAGTAAGGAGAAAGGTATCCACGGTCAAACTGCATCCCTTCCACAACTTCAAGTTCAGTCTGAGCAGTTTTGCTTTCTTCAACAGTGATAACGCCTTCTTTTCCAACTTTTGCCATTGCAGCAGAAATCATTTCACCGATTTCAGTGTCGTTATTGGCAGAAATTGTTCCCACTTGAGCGATTTCTTTTTCGCCTTTAACTGGCTTGGCCATTGATTTTAATTGTTCAATAACATGTGCAACAGCTTTATCGATCCCGCGCTTAACTTCTGTTGGGTTGTGGCCGGCACTTACAATTTTTGCACCTTCACGGAAAATAGCTTGAGCAAGAACCGTGGCAGAAGTCGTTCCGTCACCAGCGTCATCATTTGTTTTGCTAGCAACTTCTTTAACCATCTGAGCGCCCATGTTTTCAAACTTGTTCTCAAGTTCGATTTCCTTTGCAACGGTCACACCGTCTTTAGTGATCAAAGGAGAGCCAAAGGATTTCTCAATAACAACGTTTCTTCCTTTTGGACCTAAAGTGACTTTTACAGCATTTGCAAGAGTGTTGACTCCACGAAGAATGGATTTTCTTGCATCTTCGCTAAAACGTAATTCTTTACTCATTTTTATAAACCTCGGTAGTTAGTTAATAATTCCTAAAACGTCTTCTTCGCGCATCATCAGGTACTCTTCGCCATTGAGTTTCAGCTCAGTTCCTGCATATTTTCCAAAAAGAACTTTGTCTCCAACCTTTACTTCAAGTGGAAGGTTCTTGCCGTCTTCTGTAACCCGGCCATTGCCAGCGGCTACGATCTCGCCTCTTTGAGGCTTTTCTTTCGCAGTTTCAGGAATAATGATTCCACCCGCGGTTTTTTCCTCCTCGGCCATGCGGCGAACAAGAATGCGGTCATGCAAAGGGCGCACGCCCAAAGCTACTTTTGCCATATTTAGACCTCCTATAGTCTATTTAAATCGCTGAATAAATATATGTGCTTATCTCTTTTTAATTAACGTCGTTCAATATGGACTCCTCCATTTTCCTGTCAAGGTGGAGGACTCATTTTTTTGAGGGATATCAATTTAAAATGTGGATTTATTTTCCTGAGGAGCCTTGGCCAGCCCAAAAACCAGAGAGTTTGGCTGCTGAGGTGGATGCCTTTTCCTTTTGATCCGACTGCTTACGAAGGATTTCGCGAAGGATACTGGAAACCTCTTCCTTGCTCATGGACTCCATGAGTGCGTCCAAAGCTGTCGGATTTTGATGAAGGGTCGGCAGGTAAATCGTTATGTAGTCATCCAAGGTGAGTTCATTGGCCGTCTGTACCGACTCCTTTGCCAACTGAAGCTCGTTTTCGAGACGATCCATCCCGGATTTATCATTCGAACGCTGAAATCGCTGGAGCGCTTTGGGGCTTTTTGAAGTTTTTTCTGTAGATGTCTCTTTTGGACCGAGAGTGCCCTTTGTGCTTTCCAGTTCGGCGGTGGCGCGAAGTAGACGATTTTGCGCCAATAAAATCTGCTGTTCCTTCCAGGCCTTAAAGCCCAACGCGACAGAAGAGCTTGGGGAAGCGTCGGCACGCGCCGCTAGAGTAAAGACAAAAACCAGGGTCATTATGATTAAACTTGGAAGTTTTTGGGATAACACGAATTCACTCCTTGAAACCATGAGGAGGCTCAACCCATTGAGCCGTCATGACCAATTAGTACAAGGGGCGTGCCAAGACGAGTTCGAATTCAGTGGGTAGGGAAAGGAATAGACGCTTTGCGCGAAGACCCATTTTGTCTCTAGCTATAAGAAATTTGCAAAAAAACGTCGCCCCCTCTACCTTAGATAAATGGTTTATTTGACGTCGATTTCTATTTTAGGTGTATTTTCAACTCTTCTATTTCTAAGCTTATGGCTCCTTGCGCAACGAAAACTGTCAGCCCAAGGAAAAGAATTACAAACTCTTGAATTGGAAAAGCTAAAGGCCGCACAGGAATCGGCTTCAGCAAAAGAGCAGCTGGCTTTAGAGCGTGAACGTTTTGACCAGCTTCGCACTGAGCTGAAAGATTCATTTTCGAGCGTAGCGGCAAGTTCTCTTCAGTCTTCCACCAAACATCTTTTGGAAATTGCAGAGGCTACATTCAAAAAGCAAAGCCAAATGCAGTTTATGGATTTTGAACAAAAGCAAAAGCATATTGAGCAGCTCATGGCTCCGGTGAGCCAAGCTCTATCTCAGTACCAACAGCAAGTTGGCGAAATGGAAAAGGAAAGGCAAAAAGCCTTTACGACTTTGGATGTTGAAATCAGAAAAGTCGCCGAGATGGGAATGCAGCTCTCAAAAGAAACGACAGCTCTTAAAGATGCATTGAAGCGCCCCCATATCAGAGGACGGTGGGGAGAGGTTCAGCTTAAGAACTGTATTGAGTTGGCAGGAATGAGTGAATACGCAGATGTTTCCTTTCAGCATTCCGTTGAGCGTGATGGCGACCGCTTGATTCCAGATATGGTTGTGAATATGCCAGAAGGTCGAAAGATCATTGTCGATGCAAAAACTCCAATTGATGCTTTTATGAACTCGCTTGAAGCCACCACAGATGAAGAGCGAAGCGTGGAAATGGCAAGACATGGAAGACATATCAAAGACCACGTGAAGAAACTTTCATCTAAGGCCTATGCCGAAGCGGTGGAAGGTTCAGCGGATTTCACAGTGATGTTTCTTCCAAATGAGTCCTTTCTTTATGCGGGGCTTGAGATGGAGCCGGATCTAGTAGAATACGCATTAGAGAAAAAGGTTTTGATTGCAACGCCACCAACTCTTGTTGGACTTTTAAAGGTGATTCGTTTCGGTTGGAGTGAGAAAAAATTGGCGGAAAATGCCGAGAAGATTTCTCGCGAAGGAATTGAGCTTCATAAACGGATCTGTGATTTCTTTGAAGCGTATGAGAATGTTGGAAAGCACCTTCAAAAAGCAATAGATGAATACGGAGTCGGTAAAACGAGGCTTCAATCTCGCGTCCTTGTTCAAGCCAAACGTTTTGAAGCACTCGGGGTAAAGAGCCCAAAGAGCCTTCCAGAATGTGAATCTTATGAAGTCAGTGAAGGATCTTCAGAGGAATTATCTTAAGTAATTCTCGATTCCACGATAGCTCTGGATGGCCTCAAGGCCACCACCAGATTTCAATTTCTCAAGACTATGACTGAGTTTGTCCTTAGAAATATTTAAGAGATCAAAAATTTCCTTTGGATCCACTCCACCGCCAGAAGTTTTGAGAAAACGAGCTTTAACAATTGCGGATGCATGAAGCTCATTCTTGGAGATAAAACGCTGTTGTAAGTAGAAGTACTTGTCATCCCAATAAAGAAGATCCGTGTGAATTTCAAATTTCTGAAAGGGCTGTAAGGATTTTCTAAATCGAATCACTTCCGAAGCAATAACAGGATAGATCTTATTCTTCTTAAGAATTTGATAGAACCCAGACCGCAGTGTTAAATCCGTTCGCCCTAAGTCCATAAGTGAGAGGTAAACGCCATTATTCATGTGCATTAAGATATCTAGATCGGTCAGCCAAACACGCAAATGAATGATTGAGGTTTCTAAAAAACCCATATTCGGTCGCCAAAGCACACTTAGAAAAAGATAAATCAATCGGAAGTAGTGTTTCATCTTATCAATCAGTTTAACTCGGCTAATTTATGAACACAAAGGGGAGTTTTTTTGCAATAATAGAATTATGTCTCGCCAAATCACCTATGCAATTGATTTTGGAACATCAAACTCTCTCCTTGCAGCGAGTGTTGATGGAAAGAGCATTGCACCGATACCCCTTGATCCATTGAATGCTGAGCCAGAAATTTTACGATCATTGATTTACTTTCCAGAAGTCGGGGAGCCGAGTTATGGAAAAAAAGCGACTGAATCATATACCGAGCAGTCTGGAGCAGGTCGATTTTTTCGATCCGTGAAAAAGCATCTTCCATCCGCGCTGTTCCGTGGAACTTTGATTCATGGGCGACTCTATACTCTCGAAGATTTAATCGGTGCCTTTCTGAGGGAAATGAAAGTCCGCGCAGATGCTCATTTTAATCAAGACGTAACGGACGTCATCATTGGTCGTCCTGCGAGATTTTCTATGGATCGTGAAAAAGACCTGTTGGCTGAAGCACGTCTTTTAAAGGCCGCTCAGAATGCTGGGTTTAAGAATATTGAGCTCTTCCCTGAGCCACTGGCGGCAGCCTTTGATTATCGGCAGCAGATAGAATCTGAGAAAATAGTTCTGATTGTTGATTTAGGTGGAGGGACCTCTGACTTTACGGTAATTCGACTGAGCCAGAAAGCCT
>CAZWVK010000035.1:0-22853 GCA_964636785.1 uncultured Pseudobdellovibrionaceae bacterium
CTTTCGCAAAGAAGCCATGGTCCCTCGTGGCGGACCAGATGGCGGAAGTGGTGGTAAGGGCGGCGACGTTGTTCTTATTGCAGATTCAAGACTTCATTCCCTTTTAGACTTACGATTTCAAAAATCCTATAAAGCGCAAGATGGTGAACCTGGAGCGGGCGCTAATCGGTCTGGAAGTGATGGAAAAAATCTGGAGTTAAAAGTCCCACCAGGAACAGTGATTCGAAATGCGAAAACGCGGGAAGTGATTTGCGATATGGCCGATATTGAGCGCTTTGTTCTTCTTGAGGGCGGACTTGGCGGTCAAGGAAACGTCTTTTATAAATCCAGTGTCAATCAAGCCCCAAGTATCGCTCAAAAGGGACTTCCCGGAAAAGAACTGCAAATCGAACTCGAATTAAAACTTCTTGCGGATGTTGGACTTGTGGGTCTTCCCAATGCAGGAAAAAGCACGTTTATTTCTCGTATCTCTCAGGCAAGACCCAAAGTGGCCGATTATCCCTTTACCACTCTCGTGCCAAATTTGGGGGTTGTTCGATTCACAGAAGAGCTGAGCTTTGTCGTTGCAGATATTCCTGGATTGATTTCAGGAGCACACAAGGGATCCGGCTTGGGACTTCAGTTTTTAAGGCATATTGAGAGGACAGGTGTCTTTGTCCATTTGGTGGATGCCACTGGATCCATGGGCGTGAGCCCCCTTCAGGCCTATAAGGATATCCGTGCAGAGCTTGAAGCCTATGATCAAGATCGTAAGGATGATCTTGAGTTTAAGCCGCTTGCGGAGCGTAGTGAGATTGTCGTTTTGACGAAGATTGATGCAGTGGCCGATGAGGAATTGGAAAGTTTAAGTCAGGATTTTAAAGACATGGGAATTGAAGCTCGGCGAGTTTCTTCTGTGACGGGAGAAAATATCAATGAGCTGGTTCGTGAAATCGGCAAAAAGGTTTTTGCTAAAGGTGAGTGAAAGAGATGAGTAAAGTCGGAATTTTTGGTGGGACATTTGACCCGATTCATTATGGGCATATCAATAGTATGAATACGGTCCGTGAAAAGATGAATCTTGATAAGATCCTAGTCGTTCCAGCGGCAGAAAGCCCTCTGCGAGTGAAAACACAAGGTGAAACTCCTGAGGCGCGCCTGGAGATGATTCGGCGATCACTAAAGGATGAAGGTCCCCACTTTGAAATCAGTGATATGGAAATCAAACGCGGTGGAACGAGCTACACCGTCGATACTTTAAGAGAGCTGCAGAACTTTGGGAGTGAAGATCAAATCCACCTGATCATTGGTGAAGATCAGCTCGAGCAATTTGATCAATGGAAAGATTATGAAGAAATCCTGAACCGAGTGGATCTCATCGTCACCTCTCGTCCGGGGCATCAGTTTCCTAAAATCATTCGTCAGTTTCCCCCAGGGATTTCTCCACTGATTGAAGACTTCGATGGGCAAGTTGCCATTTTAAAGAATGGCCGCTCCATTTATCTTGTTCAACTGGATGACGTTGAGGCTTCTTCATCAGAGATTCGAAGAAAACTGAGATTAGGACAACCGATACATGGGCTCGTTCCTTCTCAGGTGATTCAATATATCGAAAGCGAGCAGCTTTACGCTTCGCTCTCAAAAAAAATTGGAGACTTCGAAAAGTTCACACACTTCTGCGCAAAGATCATTAAAGATCAGGGTGGAATCTTACCAAGAGCTTTTGATCTCTCAAAAACCAATGCGCCAACAGAGTACGGACTGGTCGCTTCTGGGAACTCTGTTCGTCATTCATCAAGCATTGCCGAGAAAGTGATCGAAGAAACTCGTAAGAAGTTTGGAGTCTGGCCTCAAGGCATTGAAGGGATCAAAGAAGGTCGATGGGTTGTGATTGATTACGGCTCTTTGATCGTTCATGTCTTTTATGACTTTGTTCGCCAAGAATACCGCCTGGAAGAATTGTGGAAAGACGGAGTTGAAGTTCAATTGTGAAATTCGGCTTTCTTTATATTGAAACAAAAACCCCGTCCTGGCTTGATGATGCAAAAAGTGTCTATTTAAAGAAAATCAAAGCATTCTACCCGATTGAAAATATCGAGATCAAAAGTCCAAATCTTTCGCGGGATGATCGAAGTCTGAAGATTAAAAAAGAAGAAGAAAAAATTCTTGCTAAGATTCAACCACAGGATTTTGTCGTGTTGTTTGATGAACACGGAAAGACCTATCGCTCCCTGGATTTCGCGAGAGAACTTCAGAATAGGATCGAAGCATCTCCCTCGCGAATTCTCTTTGTGATTGGCGGAGCATATGGTTTCTCAGATGCAGTCAAATCAAAAGCCCATTGGAAAGTGTCCTTGAGCTCAATGACAATGAATCACTGGGTGGCTCAGATAATGGCTCTTGAGCAAATCTACCGTGCGCTCACAATCCAAAGAGATCTGCCTTACCACAACGAGTAGGAACGACATTTGCGAAGACCTTGAGCGATGTGGCTCAACTTACCCTGTTTCTGTGCTCTTTGTAATGAGGGTCCGCTTTTCGGCTCCTCTTCGCTATGCCATTTCTGCTCTCCTCGCTTCGACCACCAGTTTTTGCGACCGCAGTGGAAATCCTATGAAGGGATGAGTGTCCATTCGCTTTATAGCTGGCGTGAGGAAGACGACCCGGTTTCGAAGATGGTTTATCTCATCAAAGAATCCAGGCGGATTCAGACTCATAAAGGATTCGCTCAGCGGATGATTGGCGCTTTGCCAGCGGAGTTCTTTCTGGAAGGAATTTTTATTCCTATTCCAAGTTCGACCGGGCGAAAGCATTCCGAGTTACTGGCAAAAGCTTTGAGCGAGTGGACTGGATTAGAGATGCTCAATGGGCTTGATATCAGCGGAAAGGAGCGCCAACCGGGCAAATCGAAGCAGGACAGGAAAGCTCGAAAGATCGAATTTAAAAGCGAAGAGATTAAAAAATTTTTACTTTCTTACAAGACTGTCATTCTCGTAGACGATGTGGTGACCACCGGATCTACGATGGAAGCCGCATCTCGGACTCTCAACCGATCTCAGAGGGTATATGGGCTCACACTGTTTCGCCGCGACTTAAGCACAAAGTTTGCTACTTATTGAAGCTTTCGGTGTATATTTGGTATAGGTATTGGGCTGTGAAATTTATTTTCGTATATGCATTTTCTCTTTTCTTAGTTTTCCCACAATTGGGTTGGGGCGAATCAGGCGATTCCACTGGGCGTAAGCTTACAGAATGGCTTCGTCCGTATCGCAACTCCTCAGGGCTAAAGAGCGAAATCAGAAAGCTTTTTTATCAAGAATACAAAGATGGAAGTGATGAATCCTTCGGGCAAATCTATTTGTTTGAAGGGCGTTTGAAAATAAAAATTGATGAGCCGAAGGAAAGCGAAAGTCTTTTGGTTGTGAATAAGCAATCGCTCTGGCTTGAGACCCCTTTTGGTGAGGGGTTTCCCCCAGCGGTGACCAAACTTCCGCTTAAAGATCTTAAAAAGAGTGAGGGGATCTGGAGTGTTTTGATCGGTGATGGCGAGTTGTCTAAATCGTTCTTGGTGCAGTCTGAAAAAGACAAGAATCAAACACGATTTGAAATGGAGCCAAAGAAGAAAGACTCCTATGAACTGACAAAAGTGATTATTGGGTTTGATAAGGATATAACGCTAAAGAGTCTGGCGTATATCGACCAACTCGGGAACAAAGTGACTTATGAATTCAAAGATTGGAAAAAGGAAAAAATGACAGTTAAAGATTTTAGTTACAGTCCGCCAAAAGATGCATCGGTTACCGAGCTATGAAAAAAGTCCATTTTATCAGTCTCGGCTGTCCAAAGAATTTAGTTGATACAGAAATGATGCTTGGATCTTTAATGAGCGATGGTTATCAGGTTGTTGAAGATGCGGAAGGTGCAGACACTGTTGTTGTCAACACATGTGGATTTATTGAAGCTTCGAAGAAAGAATCCATCGATAAGATTTTGGAAATGGGTGACCTTAAGGAAGGTGGACAGCTTAAGAATCTTGTCGTCGCGGGCTGTTTAACTCAAAGGTACAAAGAAGAGCTGGTGGAAAGTCTTCCTGAGGCTGATATTTTTATTGGCTCTGGTGAGTTCCAAAACCTTGCTCGAATTCTAAAAGACAAAGAGGCCGGATCAACACGAAAATCATTTTTTGATCTTCCAACTTATTTGCAGGAAGACAAAACTCCACGGGTAAATTCTCAGCCAAGACATCGCGCCTATTTGAAAATTTCAGAAGGTTGTAAGAAACGTTGTGCGTTCTGTGCGATCCCACTTATTCGAGGAAACCTTCAATCACGAAAGCTTGAAAGCATTGTGAGTGAAGCGAAGCTTCTCGTGGCCGGTGGTGTGAAAGAGCTGATTGTTGTCAGTCACGATTTTACAGATTTCGGTTGGGATTTAAGAAGGAAATCAGGCGAAGCCAAAGAATCTCCTTATGAACTTTTGAAAGCTCTTTCCGATCATTCAGGAGCAAAATGGATTCGTGTTTTATACCTTTATCCCGATGGGATTGATGATCGGATGATTGAGCTCTTCAAAGAAAGAGAGAATCTGGTCAATTATTTTGATATGCCTCTTCAACACATCAATGATCAGATGCTTAAATCCATGAATCGTCGAATGACTCGAAAAGAAGTTGAAGAAGCCATTGGAAAGATCAGAAAAGAAATTCCGGACGCGGTGATTCGCACACAATTCATTGTGGGCTTTCCGGGTGAAACGGAAGAGCAGTTTCAAGAGCTATTGGAATTTGTAAAAGAAAACGAGTTTGATCGTGTTGGTTGTTTTATTTATTCACCAGAAGAGAATACAAAAGCAGGCTCAATGCCCGATCAGATTCCGGATGAGATCAAGCAACGACGTCATGATGAGCTGATGGAAGCTCAGATGGAAATCAGTCGCAAAAAGCACAAAGCCTATGTTGGAAAAACAATCGACGTTATGGTGGAGGGCTATAGTGAGGAAACTGAGCTTTTGCTTGTTGGACGCAACTCTCAGCAGGCTCCCGAGATTGACGGTGTAACTTATATCAATGATGGCCAAGCCAAAATGGGTGAGATCGTTAAAGTTCAAATCACGGACTCGATGGATTACGATTTGATCGGTTCCATCACTCACTAGCCAGTAGCATTAAGTCTATGAAATAACTGGACCTTTTCTTGACAACTTGCGCGGGCCAAATTCATCATAGGGTTGTTGCGACTTGGAGGAGACATCTTGGTTACCGGAAATCTTGTTATGCTTTTTGTTTATTCAGCCATTTTATTTTTTGTTGTGAACGTCATCGTTCACTGACGAATGCGTTTGACGAACTTAACGCGAAGCGCTAAAGTCATGGCGAAATGCCTTTTTTAATAATCATTCTATTTCTGAGCAGTTTCGCAAACGCGGAAGTGCAGTGGGTAGAGAGCCCACTTTGGAGATCGGCAAAGGTTTTGCCGCAGGGTCAGCACCTATGGTCGGGACGTGCTGGCGGACAAGTCATCAGTAATAGGTACAGTTCTCAGGGCGAGCAAATCTCTTTAGGTTCCCAACATAAACGAGCGTGGACCTGGGGTGAGTTATTAAACTCGCAGAGCAATAAATCAGATCAAGACGAAATCCTTCAGTACATGAAACAAAATGATCTGACTGAAAATGATCAGGCGGCTGTTTCGGGATTCGATATTCAGCGTGAGGAAGTGAACTTCGATATGTCATGGGCCTATGGAATGACATCTCGTTGGATGTTCGGTTTGTTTATTCCCGTTGCACAGGTCACAACAAAAGTGGCCTCAACGGTGGATGTGGACGGGCGAACATCATCTAGTTTTAGAACGTTTGCTCAATCCCACGGCGGGAAAACGGAAAACGTAGAGCGATTGGTGGAAGACCTTGTTCGCTCAGAAATTGAATCGCAGGGTTATAGAGAGATTCCGACAGAAAGACAGCAATGGATTTGGGGCGATATTAGTTTGCTCAATCAGTACTTGGTGTTTTCCGGGGTGGACACCCGATGGTCTCTTCAGCAGGTGCTACGAATGCCCACTTCAAGAAATCCAAGTCTTAACGATTTTGCATTGGCTTCAAGAGATGAGGGGCAGATTGATCTCGGCTTCACACAGTTTTTAGAAAGAGACTTCGGCTCTGTGACGGGCGTCTTTGGAGCTGGTTATATCAATCAGCTTCCGGGCCCAATCCGAGTGAGCCAACGTGACTCAGACAGCACCGCAATAAGAGATCGGGAAGTTGAGCGTAATTTAGGAAATATTTGGTGGGCCGGTGCAGAGTCCCGCTTTCGATTAACGCCGCGATTGAATTTCAGCGGGGCTTATCGATATTTTTATAAAGAGCCGGACACCTTGCATCTCGACCAAGTGATCAAATCGGAATCTCAACAAGCTCATCTTGCAAGACTGGTCACCAGCTATGTTTTTCTTCCCGGCGACACAAGATATGGAATTGAGAGAAAATGGCTTGTGAACTTTCAAGTTCAAAGCACTCTCGCTGGCGTAAACACTGACCAACTCACCTCTGCCACCATCGACATCCAAACTTATTTTTAGTCAGGTGCCTTATGGGAGAAGGAAGTGTTGGATGACTCCGTTGGTCCAGCCGAAGCCTTCTTGGGTGATGTATTTTTCGCCGTCCTCATGGGGAGCAGCAGAGTTGACCACATCGTATTTTTCGATCACTTTGCCGCTTTCTAAGAAAACTTTGTTCACTGTTCGAATCCACTTATTTTTAATTCTTTCAGCATCCTTAACGTAGCCGTACTTCATAAGGGCATGTACCGCGAAGTAATGATGAGGGGCCCAGCCATATGGGGCATCCCACTGTTTACCCGAGAAAACATTCGATGACATGATTCCACCTGGCTTTTCAAGTTCGCGAAGCAAGCGGCGGGAAGTGGATTTCGCATCATGAAATCTCAGTAATCCAGCATAAAGTGGTAAGAAGGCGTCGGCCGTGATCACTGCAGATTGTCGCTCTTCATAAGGATTATAATCGCGAAAGACTTTTGATTTTGAATCCCAAAGATATTTATACATCTGCCGTTTTCTTTTATCTGCAGCCCGCTTAAATTTCTTTTCGTTCGCCGGATAGTTCAATAAGCTTGAAAACCATCTTAAATCTTTTTCGACCAAATAAAGAATCGAATTCAACATCACTCCATTGTACTTGCTGGCCTGACCATCAAAGGCTGCCGTGAAATCCTTGCCGCTTTCGCATTCCGCACGGACATCACAATAAGTGCGCGCCAAAACTTCTTCGACATCCGAGGAGTGCCGCTCTGGTCTTGGTGCATGGATGGAGTCGAAGTGATTGTTTAACTCTGTTGTGCTATTAAAACGGGTCTCCGGGTTCATCCAGAATTCTTCATAGTCTGTTTTAATCAAAGGAAAAACTTCCAGCTTAAGCCAGCGCATCTCCTCACCGGAGAGTTTTCCGTTTTTAGTGATCTGATGCTCTAAGTAGAGCCGAACCATATGGGAAAGAAGAGGGGGTTGAGAGCGAGAAAGATAATACTGCCGGCTCCCATTTGGTATCATTCCATAGTTTTTAAGTAAGAAAAGAAAGTTTTGAATTTGACCTAAAACTAGATCTTCACGGCCTGTTTTTAGCAGTGCTGGAATAGTAAAGAAGCTGTCCCAATAATAACCTTCTTGAAAGCGAGATCCAGGAATAACGAATGGGTAAGGAAGCGGGATCAGTGTTGAAGAGGTTCGCACCGGGGTTCGGCGAATCAATGATCGCCATGTTCTTTCGATATAATCGAAAAGAGATTTGAACTCTTGGTTTTCAATCGTTGTTTGCGGTTTTAAACTTGAGTGTCTGACTGAGATCAGCTCAGGTCGATAATTATAGAGTGATTCAATAAGGTACTGAACGGCGGAGCGGCGATCAGCATAGCTCTCAATGGCAGAAGCATTTTCAAAGATTTCTGCGCGCTTGGCCTGACTCAACCTTTTTGGAGTGAGGTCAGACAGAATTTTAAAATCATCAAAAGCCTTCAACTCGCGGGCTTCCTCGATTAGCGGATCGCTTAGGACTTGGGAAGGCTGGGTCTTCAGCGCGACAGGGCGATAAAGAGGTGATTCAAGAAGCGAAGTGCAGCTGAGTTCTGCGAAACTCGGTTGAGCTGAAAACAGGCCCAAGAGCAGACTTAAAACAAGGCTGAGTGTGAAAGGAATGACAGAGTGAGAACGCTTCATCGCGAACTTTTAAAGCAAGGCCTATACCCATTTACAAGACGCCATAGGCCTAAATGCGGCGATCAGTGGGCACTTCCTAGAAATGAGTGACGATTTTTGGAATCTTAAGACAAATTACTGGGTGTAATTATAGATATCCTTGTAATTACGGCCAATTTCACTGGAATCCATCCCGTAGCCGATCACAAAACGATCTTCAATCGTGCGCCCGATGTAATCTGGTCGAAGTGGAAGCTCTCGTCGAGCTGGCTTATCAAGAAGAGCTACGACTTTTACGCTCGCAGGATTTGAGGCAAGAATTCGAGCTTTTAAAAAGCTCAATGTTCGACCCGCATCAACAATCTCTTCGACGATTAAAACATGCTTATCTGTCAAATCGACAGTGACATCACGATGGATGCGACAGCTTTCCCCTTTAGGAGAGGTCACATGAACGAAATCAATGATTTGATTCAGCTTGAGTTCACGACACAGATCCGCACAGAAAAGAACCGACCCTTTCAAGGGACAGATCAAAACCACATCTTTTCCAGAGTAATCTTTTTCGATTTCTCTCGCCAGTTCGCGAACCATTTCCTTAATTTCATCCTGAGTAATAAACGGAATCATTCCAGAAACTGCTTGGCTCATAATCTTCTCCTAAAGATGAGATTCAATTAAATTTTGTGACTGCCGAAGTAAACGTGAGGCTTCCAAGTTTTCGGGATCTTTTAACAAAACCGCTTCCCACTGCTCAACGGCAGAAGCGACTTCTCCTTGCTCAAAATAAACCCGCCCTAGCTGCAATCGCGCACCGAGATACCCAGGATAATCCTTAACCAGCTTTTCAAGCTCAATCAGGCCTTTTCGATCCTCACCCATTTTGAAGTAGGTGTTAACGACCTTCATCGTCAACTCAGGTTTACGAGAAGAGAGGGCTAAGGCCCGGTAAAACTGCTCAACCGCTTCCTCAAATCGAGAATGCTGAAGGTACATCTCACCGAGTTCATCATGTTTGATAGAGAATTTCTCATTGAGGAAAGGATCCTGATCTTTGGAAGATTTTCTTAATGCTGCTTGAGCATCTTCGAAAACTTTCCGCCCCTCTTCGTACTTGCCAAGATCATTTAAGATAATCGATAAGCCCACACTTGCATCGGTATAAGTCGGCTCGATTTCAAGAGCGCGACGGAAGGCTTTGATCGCTTTATTGAATTTACCACGATCATAATAGATCGTACCCAACATTTGAAAGATTTCAGGGTTCTTAGAGCCCTTTAAAATCAGCTGATTCAAGAGAGGCTCAGTTTGATTGTATTTGTTCTCTTTAAAGAGTTCTCGTGCAGTCGATAAAATCTCGCGTTGAGAATCAGAGTCAAAGTTTTCCATCGAGTTCCTCTCGCGCCTGCTGAGCTTCTTTGGACTGGCCATGTTGGCTAATTAGGCGTTCGTAGTATTTCTTTGCTTTTGGAAATTCCTTAATACGATAGGCAGAAATGGAAGCTCTATACAACGCTTTTACATCCAGCCCCATACCTGGATAGCGGGTGAGCAGGTCTTCGAATCGGCCAAGTGCAGCCTCATAACGATTTCGAATAAAGTAAAAATTGGCAATGTAATATTCCTTTTCAGCCAGCATTTTTAGAGTCTTTTGTTTGCCGTCTTTTGCTTGAGGAGCAAATTCACTATTTGGATACGTACTTGAAACCTCATCGAAATAAATAATCGCCCGGCTCGCGATGCTCAAATCCCGATCAATGGTGGATGGCAATTGATTGAAATAACTCATCGCCAACTGATAAGTCGCATAGTCAGCGCGGGGATGATTGGGGTGAAGCTCTTTGAAGCTTTGATAGTTGGCTTGTGCTTCCGGATACTCTTCGCGTTTAAAATAAATATCAGCAATTCTCAACTTAGCTTCCGTCGCTAGTTTGGAGTAAGGAAATTTATTTTTAACCTGATTGAATTGAACCAACGCCTCTTCATAACGAGAGCTGTTTTGAAATTTTTCAGCGAGTTTAAACCCGCCTTCAGGAGTGTTGGTGTCATAGGACTCAGAGCCCGTACATCCGATAAAAATTAGGCTCATGGCCAAAATGACAACGTGTTTCATCGACTTTCAAGTCTAGCCCTAGATGCGGGATTCCGTCAAATGGCGGTATATGGTTTCGAAGGTTACTTTGAGAGTGCTCGCGACAGGGATTGAGATGATCATTCCCAAAATCCCCATGAACTGAGCCCCCGCGATAATGACCAAAATGACCGTCACAGGATGGAGGTTCACAATTCTTGCCACGAAGAACGGGATCAGGAATGCACCATCGATGATTTGAGCTGTGGCATACACCAAAAACAAAAGTAAAAGATCAAACGACGACAGGCCATTTACCAGGGCTATCGTCAAAGCGGGAATCATCCCAATCAGGGGACCAATATAGGGGATCAGATTGGTCACCGCCGCAAAAATCGCCAGTAAAAGTGAAAACGGAAAATCAATGGCAACAAGTCCAACCCAAGTCACGGCCCCGACAATCAGAGCTTCCAATAAACGAGCACGGACAAAGTGCCCAATTTGCTGATTGATTTGGTGTTGAAGACTCAAAACAGTTTCGAAGATTGAGTTGGGAATGATGTTAAAAATGCGTCTTAAGGACGTGCGCCCATCCTTAACCATGAAAAAAGCGAGGAACGGCGCAAGGACCATAACCGTCAAGGTGTGTTTGAGAAATCTTGGGATTTCGTTGAAAAAAGCTTCTGAGCCTCTTGTTAAAGAGCTTTCAGCCACCTCTCTTAAATCCAATGAAAAGAGCGGACCAAATATTCTTCGTCCCTGATTTTCAATGTCCTCAATCAGCCTTGAAAATCCCGCAATATAATTCGGGGCTTCCTGCTGAAGAGCAATCAATGCTTCTGCGAGGTGGGGGGAAATCAGAAAGATCAATAAACCTAAAACAAACCCCACCACCGCAAACGTCCAAAAGGTCGACCAGAACCGATCGAAACCCTGGCGCTCCAGATTATTTACGATGGGTGTAAGGAGATATGAAATAACAAACGCAATGAGGGTTGATATCAGTAGGTTTTCGACCACTAAAACTGAGACCAGTAAAAAAACGAGCAAACATAAGAAGCTAAAAAGTCTTAAGCGATTGAGGCGGCGAACCAGTTTGCTCTGTGGAACTGCACTCAAGTGTTGGTTCTCCCTGAATGTTGAGAGAGCTCTTGTTTCAGCTCAGTCAAACGAATGCTAGTTTCTTTGAGTCTTCGCCCAAGAACTTCAGCAAGGCGGAGCACAATTTTGCTTCCGGTTTGGGGTTGCCGCTCAATGATCTCTAAGAGATCCGGTTTAAAAAACCCAATCAGTGAAGTTTCTGTGGCTGCAACGGCAGTGGCTGTGCGACGCCCCTGACTTTCAATCAATGAAAGCTCGCCGAAGAAATCACTTTCAAACAATTGAGCAACAAGATTGCTTTCCGACCCCGTGCTTTCGGCCGCTCGAGCGTAAACATCCACTCGCCCTTGTAAAACAATGTACATTCCAATGCCAAGCTCACCTTGTACAAACACATTTTCACCGGCCGCGTAGTTTCGGACGTGAATGGTTTGTAAGACCAAGTGAAGCTCCCGTTTGTTTAAGCTTCCAAAGATATGAGTGTTTTTAAGAATCTCGAGAACGGATTTTTCTTTCGAGTCTTTGCGAAAGAGATTTTTCCAGGCATAAACATTCATAAGGACCCTGAATAAACAAGCAAGGCATCTTTATGAAGCCAGCCGCTACTCCCATTTTCATTTGTCACTTGAATCCAATCGCCTTCTTTGCGCAAGACTTTTAATTCCACGCCTGCGGGCAGATTGCCAACTTCCAGCCCATCCTCAGAGGGTAGGCTTCTTAATGAAACACCTTGAGGGGCTCGAACCGACGCGAAAGTCTGAGTTCTAAGATACATTTGCAGAAGGGAAACCGTTAACACGAAGATAAAAAGAACTAAGATAGTCCATAAAAGAGCCGGTTTTTTTGGTGGAGGTTCCATAGCCTCCTTCGCCCATTTCCGCTTTTTTAAGTGGCGAACCAGAAAGTGGCCATACACGGTTAGCAAAATAAGTAAGAAGGAAATCACAACAAACGGATTCATCTGGGCAAGAAGTGGACGAATCCGTTTATGAAAAAGTCCGGATAGACTCAAAGGTGAGGGCGGATGCTCGTTTAATTTCCCTTGAAGTTCGGATAGTCCGGAAAGGTCTGGGCTTAAAGAGCGCGCTTTACGAAAATGAGCCCAGCCCGGACCCCACTGTCCCTGGCGGGCGTAAATGCTAGAAAGATTTAAATGAGCCCCAGCGTCATCCGGGTGGGACTTTAAGAACTCAAGAAACCCGTCTTTCGCCTCATTCAACTGACCTCGTGAATAAGCTGCAGCGGCAGAATGAAAAGTACTTTCTTGGCCCTGCTGTTGCGCAAAGGCTGAAAGAGTTAAAAAACAAACGAAAAAGATGAAAAACCCAAAAAGTCGATTCACTCTACGACTTTAATACGCCCCAGGAATATATGTCCAGATGCCAAGCGTACGACCTTGTTTATAAGGCTTCGGCCCAGTAAAATGGATTTCTTTTAAAAGGGGTAAATAATGAGCGAAACCTTAGGTGCACAAGTATTCAATTCTCAAAAATTCGAAAACCTGGTGGATGAGCTGACTCAGACCATCGCGGGTGCGAGTGAAAAAATAACTGGAATTCAACCCCCGAAAAAAGAAAACAGCAATGAGTTTGAAAAAATGCTCTCGGACATTACCAAGTATCGAGGCCGTCCATTGTTTTATAATTATATTGGGACTGGACTTGGTCATGGCGCGTTTGCCGAGCTCGAAGACGGTAGCGTCAAATTGGATCTTATCAATGGAATTGGTGTTCACATCATGGGACATGGACATCCACTCGTTGTTAAAGCGGCAATTAAAGGAGCGGCTAAAGATATCGTTATGCAAGGCAACCTGGAGCCCAATAGAGAGTATGTTCAGCTTCAATCCAAGCTTTCTGAACTGGCTTCCAGAAACTCGAGGATGAGCCACGTTTGGCTAGCCACCTGTGGAACCATTGCGAATGAAAACGCACTCAAGATCTGTCGACAAAAAAGAAATGGCGCGCGAATGATTATTGCGTTCAATGATGCTTTTGCGGGTCGTTCCACATTGATGACAGAGATCACAGATAATGCAGCCTATAGAGTGGGGCAGCCACGCTATGATGAAGTTTTGCGACTCCCGTTTTGTGATCGTACAAGCGAAGATATGTGCAAAAATGGATGCGGAGTTGATAAGACTCTTCGGATCTTGAAAGAGCATGTTGCTAAACATGGAGACAATATTGGTTGCTTTATGTTTGAGCCGATGCAAGGTGAGGGCGGCTATCGCTATCCATGTAAAGAATTTCTTCCGCCACTTCTTGATTTCTGTAAGCAAAACGGCATTCCTGTTTGGGCGGATGAAGTTCAAACATTCTGCCGCACAGGAAACTTTTTTGCTTATGAAACATTTGGCATTGGTGATTACATCGATGTTTGTACAATCGCAAAAACGGCACAGAATGGTGCGACACTCTTTACCCCAGAGATGAATCCCAACCCCGGACTTCTGGGCGGAACATTCTCTGGATCGAGTGCCGCCTTATCGGCTGGAATAGCAATTCTCAATGAACTGGACAACGGGACCTATATGGGCTCTGAGGGAAATATTCAAAAAATCAGTAAATCGTTTATTCAAATGCTGAAAGAACTTTCTGAAACAACTTGCAAAGGGCTGATCAAAGATGCTGATGGTCTCGGGCTTATGGTTGCATTCACGCCACTGGATGGATCTAGAGAAAGCCAGCTTGCACTTGTGAAAAAACTTTTTGAAAAGGGACTTATGAGTTTTGGCTGTGGACACGATCCATTCCGCATTCGATTTTTGATTCCTGCGATTTTAAGCGAGAAAGAAATTGCCGTGGCTAAAAAGGTGATTGAAGAATCCTTACTGGAGTTAGCTTGAGCGGAAGCACAAAAAGTTTTGTAGAAGCTTGTCGCGAACTCATTGGTTTGGACAGCACACCCGGTCAGGGGTCGCTTGCCGCTATGGAATGGTTAAAAATCTACGGTAAGTCACTTGGTTTTCGTGCAGAAATTTATCAAGAAAACCAAGACGGCCTTCTTCAGGCCAATCTGATTTTGCGACCGCCCCTAGATGGATCTCCACCGGAAGAGGAGATTCTGTTTCAAACTCATATGGACACCGTGGAGCCTGGGAATTATGGCTCATGGACAAAAACCCAAGCCAATCCATTTCAAGTCAGTGTCTATGGTGATGAGGTCTATGGCCTTGGGGTCGCAGACGTAAAACTCGACTTTTTATGCAAGCTTGAAGCTGCAAAAGAATTTTTAAATGAGAAACTTAAGACACCTTTTGTTTTGGTGGCCACATACGGAGCGCAAACTGGAATGAATGGTGCGATCCGATTATTGAGAAAAAAACTCATCAAATCAAAGCTCGCTTTTGTTGGAGAGCCAACTGAACTTCGTGTGGCGGCCGTGGGTATGGGACTTGCGACTGTGGACATTTCCATTCCTTTTGATGAGCAGGAGAGAGAATACCGCGAGCATCATGATCTCATGGAGTCCAGCTCCACTCAGTCCAAAGTCTTTTACGGAAAAGCAGCGCACTCATCGAATCCTTTAAATGGAGAGTGTGCCATTTCAAAAGCTTTGGATTATCTCGCACAGCTTCCATCGGGCCTTGCTATTATGGACTTCGATGGCGGAATCAATGACAACTCGGTGTCGCCACAGGCTTTTTTGGAGATCGACTTTGTTGGAGATCTAATAACACCAACCTCCTCAAAGCTCATTCGTGTGCATGAGTGTCTAAAAAGCGTTCAGTTAAAAATGAAAGATCATCGCGACTCCCGCTTTGATCCTCAGCATGCAACAATCAATTTGGGAACTATTCGCACCACATCACATGGTGTTCAGATCTCTGGAAGTTGTCGAATTCCACCCAGTGTTGATGACTCTATTTATCGCGAATGGATGAACGATGTGGATCAAGTTTGTAAGTCTATCGGCGGAACCTTCTTGGTTCGTGATTATCGACGGGGGTTTGATTCCACTCAATCGGAATTTGTTGATCAGGTTTGTCAGATCAATAAATCCATTGGTTTGATGGACGACGTGATAGCTATACCCACCACAACAGAAGCCAGTGTTTTTTCTAAGCTTGGAATTTCATGTGTCGCTTACGGCGCCGGTCGAGGTATCGGAAACTCTCATGAACCCAATGAAATGGTGAAGCTGTCCGAACTTCAAAAAAGCATTGAATTTTATAAAACGTGTATAAAGAGGTTCAGTCTATGAATTTTGTAGTTAGAAATGCACGACGCGAGGATTTAAGTCAGCTTTATGATTTAGCTCGGCAATTCACCTTGCTAAATCTTCCTGCGGAAAAGCGCCTGATTGAGGCGAAAATTGAAAAAAGCCAGGAGTCTTTTGCGGGCGAGGTCGATAAGTCCGAAGCAGAGTACCTTTTTGTTCTAGAGGATATGGAAACAGGCTTTATTGCAGGAAGCTCAATGATTCTGGCAAAAAGCGGAACTAAAAAGTCACCCAATTACAGCTTTGAAATTCAAAAGCGCGAGCGATTTTCTCGGGAGCTTGGCGTTGGCTTCATCCATCAGATTCTGAAATTAAAAATGAATATAGATGGGCCCACAGAAGTCGGTGGATTGATCGTGGATCGGAGCTATCGCCGCCGTCCTGAAAAAGTTGGGCGTTTGGTGAGCTTTTCCCGATTTCTATATATGGGATTGTTTCCAAATCGGTTTGAGCGAGAGCTCCATGCTGAAATGGCGCCACCTTTGACCGAAGAGGGCCGCAGTGAATTTTGGGAAGCTCTTGGACGTCGATTCACGGGTATGCCTTATCATGAGGCCGATATGCTCAGCAGTACGAACAATCAGTTTATTCAGAGCCTTTTTCCCGAAGAAGACATTTACTTGTGTTTGTTGGATTCAAAGGCGCGATTGGTTCTTGGTCATGTTGGAGAAGAAACTCAGGCGGCGATGCACCTGCTTATGCGTATGGGGTTCAAATATAAAAATGAGGTGGACCCTTTCGACGGTGGTCCACACTTAGGATGCGCATTCAAAGACTGTGTTTTGATTAAGAATATTAAAACTTTAAACTGGGGTGGTGCGGAAGCTGAAGATTTCTCACGTTCGGCATTGGTTGGAATAGAGCGAGAGTCGGATTTTTTGTGCACCTGGTCCCCATATTCCATCAAAAATGGGAAAGTGCTTTTACCCACAAAGGTCAGTGATATGCTTGACCTACAGCCAAACGAAGCGGTCTCATTGACCGGCTATGATTCCATCGAAGAGGAGGGCTAATGCAACCAATCCAATTTAAAGGTGACTATATCGCTGCTGAATTTATGCGCCGTGAATCCGATGATGACTCTTGGAGCGTTCATTCTCCTGCGGACTTAAAAGACCACGTGTTTGAAGCAGAGTCTTACTTCTCTCATATTGATAAGGCCGTTGAGGCAGCGAGACTGGCATATAAAAGTTGGAGTCGAACATCGCTTGAAGAAAGAAAGTCCGCTCTTATGCGCCTACAAAAAGTCTTCAAAGCACGCAGTGAAGAAATGGCGGAAGTGATCAGCCGAGAAACGGGAAAACCTCTTTGGGAAGCAAGAACAGAAAGCGCTGCGCTGGTGGCAAAGATTGATGTGACAATTGGTCATTCATTAAAGCACGTGCAAGAGCAGGTTTTTAAGGATGCTCTTCCTGGTGTGGACGGAGTGGTTCGCTACAAACCGCGCGGTGTATTTGCCGTTCTTGGACCCTTTAACTTTCCGGCTCATCTTGCCAATGGACATATCATTCCAGCTCTACTCACTGGAAACACAGTGGTTTTCAAACCATCCGAAAAAACTCCGGCGGTCGGACAGCTTTATGCCGAGATGATTCACGAAGCTGAGCTTCCGAAAGGTGTGTTCAATCTGGTTCAGGGGAGAGTGGAAACCGGAAAGCGATTAACGACCCATGAGGGAATTGATGGAATCTTATTTACGGGATCTTACGAAGTTGGTTTAAAAATCAAGCAAGATACAATCAATCACTTCTGGAAAATGCTTGCACTGGAGATGGGTGGAAAAAACGCAACAATTGTTTGGGAGGATGCGAATTTAGACAAGGCCCTCTATGAAACATTGGTTGGCTCATTTATGACATCGGGCCAGAGGTGCTCGTGCACAAGCCGACTTATTCTTCATTCAAAAATATATGATCAGTTTTTAGAGCGCTTCTATCAAAGAGCAAAGAAGATCAAGATTGGTCATTGGAAAGAAGAAGTATTTATGGGTCCACTTATAAGCTCAGACTCCGTTGAAAAATACATTCGTTTTCAAGAGATCGCGAAGCGAGAGGGTGCCGAATCCATTATGCGTGGTAAAGTTCTGGATTTGCCGTACAAAGGGCACTATGTAACTCCGAGCATTAATGCAGTTAAAGAGTTTGATCCTAAATCCGTGTACCAAAAGAGTGAGATCTTTGGACCGAATGTTTCTGTCTTCAAAGTCGATGACTTCGATCAGGCGCTTGAAATTAATAATAGCACTGGATTCGGATTGGTAATGGCTCTGTTTACAAAGAATCGCAATCTTTATGAGCAGTCTCTTCTAGAATCAAAGGTTGGATTAGTGAACTGGAATAGAACAACAAATGGGGCGAGCTCAAAACTCCCATTCGGCGGAATGGGAAAATCAGGGAATGATCGGCCATCTGGTGATTTTGCAATTCAGTATTGCACAGTTCCGGTAGCCAGTCTGGAAGATCATAACCAGGAGCCGCCAGCCACACCACTTCCAGGACTTTCATGAGAATCTTTTTTTCACTGATTGCAGTCGCGCTGATTTTATTCGTCGTTTTCTGGGAATCGATTTTACTCGTCTTCGTTGCATCGCCCGCGCCGCAAGCGGGCCAGCAAGAGGTCATTACAATTGATGTCCCGAGGGGATCGACGTTAACCGCAGTTTCTTTTGAACTTAGAAAACATGGGTTGATTAAGAATCCCAGGTTGTTTCGTCTCTATGCGCGTATCAAGGGACAGAGTCACTCTCTCAAGGTGGGCGAATATGAAATTTCTCGTGGGGACCATCCAAAAAAGATTCTGGAAATTCTATCGTCAGGAAAGAGCAAACTATATAGCATCACCTTTCCAGAAGGTGCGAACATCTTCGAAATGGCTTCTGCGTTGGATCGCACGAAACTGTTTAGCGGTTTGGAATTTTTAAAGAAAGCAAGAGATTCCAATTACGTTTCATCTCTTCTGGGAGAGCCTTATTCAAGCTTGGAAGGATTTCTTTTTCCAGAGACCTACAATTACACAAAGTATACAAGTTTGGATGAACTGATTCGTAGCATGGTTCGTCGCTTTGAAGTCGTCTTCAATGAGGTTTCTCAAGGCTATAACGGGAATTTATCCAAGTTTCAGATTGTGACCTTAGCGAGTGTGATTGAGAAAGAAACGGGTGCGCCAGAGGAGCGTGAGCTTATTTCCTCTGTTTTTCATAACCGATTAAGCAAAGGAATGCGGATTCAAAGTGATCCAACTATTATTTATGGTTACTGGGTAGAAACAGGCGAGCCACTTAGAAACATTCGCCGAAGCGATATTGTAAGAGCGACTCCTTACAATACATACACTGTGAAAGCGCTGCCTATTGGTCCGATTGCAAATCCGGGTTTAGAAGCATTGCGTGCAGCGATGTTTCCTGCACAGTCCAACTATTTATTCTTTGTCAGTCGAAATGATGGGACGCATGTCTTTACAACAAGTTATAAAGACCATCAAAGAGCCGTCCGGGACTTTCAGCTCAATCCGAAAGCCCGTGAAGGTCGTTCGTGGCGAGATCGTTCGAATTAGCGTTCAACTTTTTTGTAGCGAATAACAGTGTATCGCTTCATTGGTCCAGAGCTATCTTCCAGACGGAACTCATAAATGGTCTCACCGCTGTCTGGGAGCTTTGATGTATATAATTGTGAGGCAAAATTTTGCTCATCTGTCACTTTAGAAGGCGGGTCGGGAAGTGGTTCCACATCTTCTGTGACCTCAACATTCAATCGATCCGAATACTCAACCAGAAATACTTTTGTTGCCGATGTGGTCTTACCTGACGCCTGGACTTCAAACTGAGCTGGGAATTCGGTTTCCCACTTCATCCCTGACTCTAAACTCCTAGTTCCTCGTGCGCATTTGCGACGAATTGTGCTTTCTTCCCCATCAAAATCTTCAGCCGCATGGAATTTAAAGCCGGTCTCCACATTATCAACGAAGAACTCCACATTGTAGTATTCGTATAATCCTTCGGACAAAGTGGCGCCCCCGCCGGCTTCCGGCCAAGAGATCTTTGAGCGGTTTTCATCTTCGGGAAGGGTCATTGGAATTGGCGAGTAAGCAGCTGTACACTGAACAACTCCGCCTGAATCAGGGATTGAAAGGCCCCTTCCGCCACCACAAGCAGCAAGAGTGGAAACTACAAACGCAGCAAAAATCGTGATTCTTCCAGGACTCATTGATTCTCCTTAACGAAAACTGAACTATTTTATAGCAAGAGTTTAGCCAAAGAACCACTTATTCTAGGCTCGAAGGCGGTTCAACGATCTGAAATTCCTTCATGTCTGGCTGATATTTGAACACGCTCAGTCTTGGCTGGCGGTGAATATCAAAAGTCGGAACAAGAAGCTCATCGACCCCATCCTGATCGATGTCAGCGGCCACAAGGCTGGTGACTCGCCCCCTAAAATTAAACTTTCCATCATAGGGCTGGCCAGTCATGACTTTAGCGAAAAGAATTAAGCTTTCATTCTCGGACTCACGAAATATTTCGACAAATACTCCCGAAGAATCAACAGCCTTCACAGCTTTTAATGGCTCCATATTCGCGACAAACCGTCCTCGAACTGTTGCGAGGACCGTGCGATCACTGGCGAAGTACTCCTGTGTGTGCTCACGCCATTCCGGATTAATTGCAATCAGCCCCAAGGCTATACAGACGATGAGTAAGAAAAAGATAACGGCTGCGTGGATTTTGGATTTCACGAATTTATGTTCTCCAATTTTAACGACTTTGAAAAGTCTTAGTGCGAACAATAAAACTGAATAGCCTTCCAGCATTGGCTCCATCTCGGCGATAAGAGCAATGAGCCGGACTTGTGAAAGTATCAACCCCGAGAAACCGTGGCTCACAGTTCGGAAAGATGGAGCGGATTTGATTTCTGGCAATGATTTTAAGATCAATGCGTCTTTTGTCGGGATCCTGATGTTTCAGGATCGAATTGGTATCGCCACTCGGATCGGAGTTGGCCAGGCGGTCGGCCACGTCCTTACCGACTTCAAAGCTATGCTCACTTATAAATGGGCCGCAGACGACCTCGGGTGAAGGCTGATTTCTGTCCAGAATCTCAAGTGCGGAGATTAATATTTTCGATTCAATCCCACGCCATCCAGCATGCACAGCGATCAGCCGATCTGGAGTGTGAATCATCACCGGAAGGCAGTCCGCAGTTTGAATGACTAAAGCCTGATTTTCTTCGCGGCCCCAATGGGCATCCGCCTCGATCAGCTCTTCGGTGCGCTCAACGACTTTATTGCTGTGAACCTGTTTCACAAAGAAAAATTTAAAATCAGGAAAGTGTTTTGAAAAATCATCTCGTTTGAATTCGCGGCTGCCGAAAAAAGCAAACCCATCCGGTAAAGAGTAACGATGCCCAAGCAGGCGATTGTTATGATAGATCTTTTCAAACATTTTGAAATCCTAACTTCTCAATCAAAGACTTTAAATTCTCTGGCCAGCTCTCAGTGAAAACCAAATCCTCATTTGTAACTGGATGCACAAAGCCGAGCTCATAGGCATGAAGACCAATTCCACGGATATCCTTTATCTCATTTGCAATTTCTGAAGAGACTGATTTGAGCCTTCGAGGATGTGTGTAGACTGGATCTCCAACGATAGGTAATCCATTCTCACTTAAATGAACACGTATTTGGTGAGTGCGTCCCGTCTCCAAGCGACAGCGAATTAAACTGATCCCACTTTTTTCATCAATGAATCTGAAATGTGTCACAGCTCTTTTGCCCTGTGAGCCCGAGCGGAACTTTTTCCTGTGGATAGGATGACGTTCAAGCAAGGATTCTATGACACCTTCCCTTTTTGCAGGCTTACCAAAAACCAGAGCATGATAGTGGCGTCTTACGCTTCTATCTTTAAACTGCTTTACGAGGGAGTCCATTGCCAAGTCCGTTTTTGCGACCACGAGAATTCCAGAAGTGTCTTTATCCAGGCGGTGGACTATTCCAGGACGGTGATCTCTGAGTCCGGAAGAAAGCCCCGCAACTTTACTCAATAAAACATTCACCAAAGTATCATTTGAGTGTCCTGCTGCAGGATGAACGACCAATCCTGCCGGCTTGTGCACCACGATTACATTTTCATCTTCATGAAGAATCTTTATTGGGAAATCATAGGAAAGTAGGCCCATGTCCGGAAGCTCTGGAATCTTTATTGAAACGCTGTCGCCGCATTTGACCTTCAATGAAGACTTGGCGGAGCGCTCATTCACCAATACCAAACCGTTATCAATCAATTCTTGAGCTTTTGTTCGGGTTAAGGGGTGGGGAGTCGATTTTGTAAATTCCTGAATAAAAAGATCCAGTCGCTGACCATCATGAGTTGAGTCTATTGTGGCTGTATTTTGATAACGAAAATTCACCTAGGTTTTGTTAGCCTTGAAATAGGCCATATATGCATCAACGAGTTTTTTTTCATCTAAATTAAGCATTCGGCAATATTGAACAACAATCCCACGGGTGAAGACTTGAACAGGCAGCCGCTTTAATTCATTTTCTTCCAGTGCTTTTAGTGAGGACTTGCTGATCTTCATGGCTTCACTCAGCTCATCTAAGGGAACATTTTTATATTCCCTAATCTTCTGAAGAAACGAGCCATCGCATTCTTCTACAGACTCAATGTCATTTTCAAAACTTGGATTGATCTTGAAAAATCCAAATCGCGTTTTTCCATGCCCTTCGGGAGGGGTGGAGTCCACACGCTTATGAACTTTAATAACTCCTGTCCAACCATCTTCGGCACGTCCGACTTTTTTTTCCTCAATAAACTCATTGGAAGGCGGAGGTGGTTTTACCGGTGGAGCGGGGTGATGATCGACTTCAGCCACTCGCTTTTCCTCTTGAGCAATTCCAATCTTAATATCATAAGCTCGCTTACGACTTTTATTACTTAATGTCGAATAAGCCTCATCAATAAGTTTTAAAAGTTCACGCGCTTCTTCTTCAGTGAACATAGAGTAAATTGCAGGACTGTTTGGTGAATACGTTTCACGTGCTCGCTGATAAGCTTCATAAATTTCCGTAGGTCCAGCGTCAGGCTGAACTTCAAGAAGTTCATAAAAGGAAGTTTCTTTCTCTCGGTACATGCTCATCCTAAACTATGATACCATGGTCTTACGTAATGTTGGATCTGCGAGCTTTCGAGCTAGACCCATAATCTGAGCGTACAAGTGGCTGTAAGGAGGGTCTAGGTCATTAACGGGGGCAGTCAGGACTTTTGTTAGGATTGGTTAACC
>CAZWVK010000036.1:0-22393 GCA_964636785.1 uncultured Pseudobdellovibrionaceae bacterium
TTCCCAGTTTCCAAAAACCGGCGGACTCTCCGGCGCCCCATTGAGGCCCTATTCCGTTGAGTGCTTAAAGAAAACCATTCAAATTCTTGGTTCAAATCGAAAAGATCGACTTCTCGTTTCCGTGGGTGGGGTCTTGACCGCCGAGGATGTCATGGATCGCCTTGAACTGGGTGCCGATCTTGTGCAAACCTATTCTGCTCTTGTGTATGAAGGACCGTATTTTTTCCAACAGGTGAATGAGTGGGTACAAAAGAATCCAAAAAGCCGACTGTAAAAAAGCGAACCACCTGGCTTGGTGTCGTTGCGGCTGTTATTCGCAAAGAAGAGAAGGTTCTTCTGGGATTGCGACCTGCGGGCTCAAGCCTTCCAGATCTATGGGAGTTCCCTGGGGGAAAAATCGAATCCGGTGAAAGTCCACCCGAAGCTTTAAAGCGTGAGCTTCAAGAGGAATTGGGAATTAATGCTCAGATCGGAAAGCTTATATTTGCTGGCACCCACACTTATGGAAAAAATGGAATTATTCTTTTATTTTATGAAGTGAAATACTGGAAGGGGCCAATCACTCCCAACCATCACAAAGATTTAAAGTGGTACACACCAAAAGAAATCCACAAACTGGATTTGCCTGAAGCCAATAAAAAAATGTTAGCGGGGCTGAATCTGTGAGTGATACACAAATATTTTTTACCGATAGAAGCCCATTGGATGATGATCCACTTTCATTCTGGCTATGGGAAAGTCTCAAAGACCGCGCACGATCAGGAAGTGATGTCTTTATATATAGAATGGATAAGAGTTCAGAAAATGAAAGCTTTATTGAAGGATTTCCCTCACGGCTTCATTTGCGCAGCGGACTTCAAAGCTCGTCCGTGTTTAGTTGGGGTCCACTGATTCAGAGTGTGATTGAAGCAAACCCGAGCTCCATTTGTTTGGTCGAACCCAAACAATCGCAATTCAATATTTGGCCACTTCTCATGCTCCCGAACTTAAGAACTTTAAAAGTCATAAACGCACAGATTTCCGCTCTTATTTTTAGTCAAAGTCTCAACTCATTTCCCTGGTCCACATGGGTGAAAGCTTCGGATCTGGTGATGACGACTCACCCTTACTTTGTTCGCTCTAAATCCGCCTTAAGGTCGCAACGCTTTGAAACTGTGATGCTAGATCCAAAGATTTTTTCTGAGAGGCCTCACTGGAGCTTTTCAAATCCGTCACCCATCGAGGTTCTACCGGGAAGTTTGGGTGAGCTGATTGATCCGAAAGGCTTTTTAGAAAATGTCCAAGAGATCGTGACTCTCGATCCGGATCGAAAATTTTTATTTCTAAGTGGTCTCGGTAAATGCTCTCGTGAGGTGAAAGATTCGTTTTTAACGGGAGTGCTTGCAAGACACTTCTTGTTCCCAGAGGATTTGAGCGCAGAACAGAAGGGCTATATACTTTTTCATTCTTCTCGCTTGTCAACAGAGTCTATAAGTCCCCAATCTTCCTTGGCTGGTTTAGCAATAAAGATTAATCTGGAGAAACATCAAAACTCATTGGAAGAAAAGAGAGTGTATGGCCTTCTTTGAGAAGCCAGTTCCAGAAAATCTAAATATTTGCCTTATCACTAGAAAGATTCCAACTATTGGATTTTTGATTCCTATTGCAAAAGGGCTTCTTCAGCGTGGCCATCGAGTCACTTTGATTGCACAAACCGAATCGGATCTGAACCAGTGGCTCCTTCCGGATGGCTTGAGCGTTCAGGCTGTTAGCACTCGTGGGCGGGATCGCAAAGCCGCACAAGAGAAGGTGAAAAGAGTTTTTGAGGATTTGCATGCAAAGAATCCCTTTCATGTGGTCCATAGCATGGACTCAGCCGGACAGCTCATCGGCGAGAGTAAGAAAAAATATGATGTGGCCATGGTTTATGATGTGGATGCCACTCATTTGAATAACCTTTATTCCATTGTGGGACTTTCTCAAGACAACCTTCGGAGTTTCTTTAAAACGAGCTTCCTACTTTTGACACGCTATCTTTATCATTTTCTCAGGTTCGATAGAAAACTTCTTAAAACAGCTGACGCTCTTTTTGTTCACAGCGAAAGTCAGCGCATCGCCGTTGAGCGCTACTTTATGTATCCGGATCAAAGGGTTTTCTCTGTGCCTTATGGCCTTCAAATCGAGGATTTGTCGAAGCGAGAAAAATCCGGCGAACTTCTGGCGAAACTAAAACTTCCTCAAGGCTCTCAAGTGGTCATGACCACGACAGACATGATGGAGTTCGCGGAACTCAGAAATCTCATTCGTGCTTTTGAAAGAGTGGCTGTAAAGAAGAATAACGCTCGCATGGTTGTTATTGGAACAGGGCCACTCTTTAAAAGAGTGGAATTTGAAGTTCTAAGACACGCCCTTGGAAAACGAGTGGCCTTTGTGGGCGAAATTCCAGGGCATCAGATCTCAGCTTACATTTCACTTGCCGATGTCTTCGTAAATCTAAGCTCAAGGACTTCCGCAGCTGAGCAAAGCTTGCTTGAGGCCATGGCTCAGGAAAAAGTCGTGATTGCATCCGAAGTCAGCGCGGTCTCCAGTGTCATTGATCATCGCGTGGATGGCTTTTTGATTCGTCCGGCCGACTATGACTCTCTCGCAGAGCTTATTTTTATGGTCTTTAATGAAGAATTGGACGCCGAAGACTTGGGAAAACGCGCCAGATCCAAAGTTTTGAACCTTTTCGATTCGCAATTGATGGCTGAGAAGACGCTTTCTGGCTATCAGCTGGCCCTTCGTCGCAGATAGTAAATGCTGCCACGGCGCATAGGTCATATTTTCTTTGGCAGAGCCGAACTTCTTCCCTAGAATAAGACCTAATTTCAATAAGTTGGATAAAGATGACCAAAGCAGATTTGATTAATATTATTTCTGAAAAAGCAAATATCACTCGAGTCAAAGCAGAGACTGTAGTGAACACTGTTTTTGACTCTATGATTGAAGCATTGCTTCGCAATGATCGCATTGAAATTCGTGGATTTGGATCATTTGTAAATCGTGAGTACGAAGCCTATCGCGGAAGAAATCCAAGAACCGGCGAAGTGATCAATGTGGATCAGAAACGTCTGCCATTTTTCAAAGTCGGAAAAGAACTCAAAGAAGATATCAATAAGGGCGGAAGCAAGTCCTAGACGTCTATCGAGCTATAATAAGTTTTATTCGCTCCGATAAAGGTTTATGGGATTTGTTAAACTATTAGCTCTTCTAATCAGTATTTTTAGCTCATATCCTCTCTTCGCAATTGAATTTTCAAAAGAGGAAGTTCAGTTTTATAAATTTCACTCTCAGCAAATTTCAAAATACACAGCCAGCTGCTTGAACTACACCTGGTATACCCATGTGGGATTTTTCGATCGATGGCGAGTTTCAAAATACTATGGTGATCGAAATCGCAGCTACGCAACCCGTGAACAAAGACTAAAAGCGCTCGAAAGGTATGGCGCGCCTCTCTATCTGATTGATGAATTGGAGGCGATCAGCTGCATTGGCTTAACTTTAAAATGCCTTCAGAGTGGATTTGAAAGTGTTCAAAGCGATACCGCCAATAGAATTTGGCAGCGGCTCAACACTTATGTGAGAAAAAATGGCGTTTCTGGCGTCCATCTTCTTGAGGGACTTCAAAAGCTGGGTTGGTTGATTTTTTACTGGAATCCGGCCCCAGAAAACATGGAAGAGTGGGATTTGGAAGATCAAAAATTACTACCAGGACGACCCGTCTCCTGGAACTCCGGAGTTGTTAACGAGAATGGTCAATTCATTTATCATCCCGGCTGGGGACTGCATCGGTTGCGCTATCAGGATGTGATGGCAAAGAATAAGTACTACACTCTCAAAGTCGACAACCGACAGAGTCTTGTGGGATTTGGGACTGAAGTTCCAGAGTTTTTTGGAACCGCTCCTCTCATGATTGGGATCGCTCATGCTGGCTACCATGTCTTCCCAGGAACTTACGGTGAAGTGATAGAAGCTCATAGCTCACGCCCGCTGAATTCTATTACCAATCTTGAGCGCGCGATGTTCAATCCTCTTCATAAAGATGGTGGACCTGCGTGGTCACGAACGGAAAAATACCGCTCAGGGGTGGTTGCTCTTCCTCCCCCTTAAAAACCGATTTCTGAAATATCCGTCAGTCCCCGTCCCGTCATAAACAGGCGATCAAGGCCGAGCGCTATCCCACTGGCCTCAGGCATTCCTGGATCCTTCATCAGGTTCAATAACTCTTCATCCATTGAAAATACCGGTTTTCCCATCTGACGACGCTCCTCTTGATCAATAGCCCACCTTGATTGCTGAAGCTCAGGATCATGGACTTCATAGAATGCATTCGCAAGCTCAGTCGAATCGAAGTAGAGCTCAAATCTTTGCGCAAAGCCACTTTCTCCAATCCGACTTAAAATGGCCATTTCCGCAGGAAAATCTTTGAGCACAGTTAGTCCCTTGAAACTCCTTTCAAATCTTTCAAGCAGTGCCCGATGGATCAGGTCCACTTTGGAATCCGAGGTGTGAAAATAAAGCTCTTCTCTTACAAAGAGGTCTTGAAGGTCCTTCAATGAAGTATCTGGCTTTAGATCAAAGCCAAAATGCTTAAGAAAGAGATCTGAAAAGCCGATTTCAGAAATCTCCACGGACGGATTCCAAAACCCTTTCGATTTCAAGTGCTTCAAAAGTTCTGAAAGATCAGAGACAAGATCTTCCAGACGTTCATGGGCGCGGTACCACTCCAGCATGAAGAACTCCTGGCGATGGAGTGGACTTAAAGGGTCTTTGCGAAAGCACGGTCGAAGCTCAAAGATCTTTTCAAATCCCTGACAAAGCCGCTTCTTTAAGTGGATTTCAGGACTGGTTGGAAGATAACGAACTTCCTGATCCAACTCGACAGACATCGCATCAAGATGGGGTTCCATTCCGGGACAAATCACTAAGGACGGAGTGGGCGTTTCCAAGAAGCCTCTGGATAAAAAGTGGCTTCGCACTTCGTTTAAGAAAATGCAGAAATTTTTAAAATTTGAGAGTGAATTTTCCATCCCCTAAGGCTCTACTTGACTTGACTATGGCTGGCAATGTTCTAAACCATTGGTACCACGACTTAGGAGGTATACATGCCAGTTTCTCTGAATCTCGACTGGGGCAAGATCCGCCAAGAAATCAATCGCCTTTCTGATCTCGACACCCTTAAATCCGAAATTCAAAGAGTTCGAGATGAAATCAAGGGCTTTGATTATTCTGGGTACTTAAGCCCAACAGCACAAAAGCGAGTGAAAGATTTTGAAGTGCGCTACAACAGGTTAATGAAGTCCGTTGGCTCTGCCCAAAGACAATTGGACCGCGAATTCAATAAACTGATTCGCCAAGTTCAAAAACACAAAGAAACTGCGGAAGAGCGAATCAATTCTTTGCGCACAATCGCGGATGAACAAAAAGAAAAGATCGATAAGCTTACAAAAGATCTTACATCGAAGGTGAACAGCACTGTGGTCCGATCTGCAGCTGGCCGTAAAACTTCGAAAAAGAAATCTTCAAAGAAGGCGACTTCGACCTCTAAGAAAAAAACCGCTAAGAAAACCACTGCAAGAAAGAAAACATCTAAGAGTAAAAAGAAGGCTTAAAAATATGTTTGCAAACCGCCACAATGGACCGCGGCTAAAAGATCAAGAGCTCATGCTGAAAGAGCTTGGGCTCAAGGAAACCAAAGACCTCGTCAATGAAACCATCCCCAAATCCATTCGCTTTGGAAAAGATTTGGATTTGCCACAAGCCCTGACTGAAGAGCAGCTTTTAAAGCGTGCCCGAAAACTTGCGGAAAAGAATAAAGTTTTTAGGTCTTATATCGGAGCTGGGTACTATGGCACTCACACTCCAACCGTGATTCTAAGGAATATTTTGGAGAATCCGGGCTGGTACACAGCTTACACGCCTTACCAGGCCGAGATTTCCCAAGGGCGAATGGAAGCCCTTCTTAACTTTCAAACCATGGTGATGAGTTTGACGGGTCTTGAGATTGCAAATGCCTCTCTGCTTGATGAAGGAACGGCAGCCGCAGAAGCTGTGGCACTCGCCATCAGTGCAGGACGAGGAAAAACAAAGAAAGTTTTTGTCGACCAAGATGTTTTTCCACAAACATTAGAGGTTTTAAAAACCCGCTGTGAAGCTGCTGGTTATGATCTTGAAATTGGTGACTTAAAAAAATTAGATTTGAACTCAGTCGATGAGCTTTCCGCAGTCTATGCTCAGAATCCAGGATTTTCAGGTGAGGTTTTTGATTACACCGAAGTCTTTAAGAAGGCTTCGGATAAAAATGTAATCACTATTCTAGGAACGGATCTTCTGGCCCTGTGTTTGATGAAATCCTCTCATGCCATGGGCGCAGACATCGCAATCGGCTCCACTCAACGTTTTGGTGTTTCATTTGGCTTTGGTGGACCTCACGCCGGATTTATTGCCACAAATGATAAATTCAAACGACTCCTTCCTGGTCGAATTATTGGGGTCTCACAAGATTCTGAGGGAAAGCCAGCTTTACGTTTGGCTCTTCAAACTCGTGAACAACATATTCGTAGAGAGAAAGCGACGAGCAATATCTGTACAGCGCAAGTGCTTCTTGCGGTTATGGCTGGAATGTATGCGGTTTATCATGGACCAAAAGGACTTAAAGATAAAGCCTTAGGCATTCATCGAAAGGCCACTTGGCTCAGTCAGATTCTTTCACAAAACGGATTTAAACTTTTCACAAAAGAGTTTTTCGACACCATTAAAGTAGAAGCTTCCGGATCCGTTCGTGAAGAAATTTTGAAAAGAGCTTTAGAAAAGGAAATTAATCTAGGAGTTTTCAGCGAGACACATATTCAACTTTCACTGGATGAAACTTGTGAAACTTCTGATCTTGAAGATTTGGCTTATATTTTCACTGGAAAAAATCACGGGGCACCATTGGGAGCGGATTGGCCAAAAGGTGGTCTTGAAACTTCAAAATGGCTTCGCACTGATGAAATTTTAGAAGCCAAGGTTTTTAATAGCTTTCATTCGGAAACTGAAATGCTTCGCTACATTCACCGACTTCAAGCGAAGGATTTATCACTCACGCATTCCATGATTCCACTTGGCTCGTGCACGATGAAGTTGAACGCAACCACCGAGATGATTCCAATCACTTGGCCGGAATTTGCAAATATTCATCCTTTCGCTCCACTTGATCAAGCCCAAGGGTACTTGGAGCTGATTAAGGAATTGGAAGGCTGGCTCTGTGAGATCACAGGCTTTGCAGGATTTTCCTTACAGCCCAATGCCGGCTCTCAAGGAGAATACGCAGGACTCTTAGCGATCCGCAAATATCATGAGTCACGAAATGAAAGTCATAGAAATATCTGTTTGATTCCGAGTTCAGCCCACGGAACCAATCCCGCAAGTGCGGTGATGGCTGGGTTTAAAGTTGTGGTTGTAGCTTGTGATGACAAAGGAAATATCGAGCTTGGCGATCTTAAAGAAAAAGCGAAAGCTCACGCCGGTGATCTTGGCGCATTGATGGTCACCTATCCATCCACTCATGGGGTTTTTGAGGAAACCATCCAAGAGATCTGTGAAGTGATTCATCAAAATGGCGGTCAGGTATATATGGACGGCGCCAATATGAATGCGATGGTTGGATTATGTCGCCCAGGTGACATTGGTGCAGACGTATGTCATTTGAACCTTCATAAGACATTTTGTATCCCGCATGGTGGCGGCGGTCCTGGAGTTGGACCGATTGGTGTGGCTAAACACCTCGCTCCTTTTCTTCCCACTCATTCACTCAGACCAGAGTGTGGACCCGAGACCGGAATTTCAAGCACGACTTCTGCTCCTTGGGGAAGCGCTGGGATTTTACCGATTTCTTGGTCTTATATTGCAATGATGGGAGCCGATGGATTAAAAACGGCCAGCGAAATTGCGATCTTGAACGCGAACTATATTGCCTCGAAACTCTCGAAGCATTTTGAGATTCTTTACACCGGACTCAATGGTCGTGTTGCGCATGAGTGCATTATTGATGTTCGACCTTTTAAAGAATCGGCCGGCATCACTGTGGATGATATCGCGAAAAGACTTATGGATTATGGGTTTCACGCCCCAACCATGTCTTGGCCTGTTGCGGGAACATTGATGATTGAGCCCACAGAAAGTGAAAGCCTGGAAGAGCTGGATCGCTTTATCGATGCCTTGGTTTCTATTCGTGAAGAGATTCGCGAGATTGAAACTGGCAAAATGGATAAAGAGAAGAACCCATTAAAGATGGCCCCACACTCTTACTTTGCACTTTTATCGGATCAGTGGGATCGACCCTACGGCCGTGAAAAGGCCGCTTTCCCACGACCGTGGGTTCGCGAACGCAAGTTCTGGGTTCCAGTCTCTCGCGTCGACAATGCCTACGGCGATAAAAACCTGGTTTGCTCGTGCTTACCTCTAGAAGCTTACACTTAAGCTTCCCTTTCCCTGCTACTAAATCCCTTGCAGGCGGCTTCGAACAGTCCTCGGGAGTACCCTGCGGAACTCGCCGGCTGCTAAGGTTCCAGGTTCCATTTTCAGTCTACACTGTGTCATATCCACCGATCAGAAGTGGACATGACACAGTGTAGACTGAAAATGGAACCTGGAACCTTAAAGCGATTTGAGGAATGCGCTAAGGGCTTTTCGCTCAAGGCTTGAAAGCCCGAGGTACTTGGTTTTTGAAACTTTCGCTTCTCCGCTGTGCCAGAGAATGGCTTCTTCAAAGTTTCGGGCGCGCCCATCATGAAGGAATCCCACCTTATTATTTAACTTTTGCGCAAGTCCAATCCCCCACAGAGGTGGAGTTCTCCAAAATCGATGGATTTTTTCATCAGACATTGGATTTTCAGAAAGATCTTCGCCCATATCGTGAAGAAGAAGATCCGTAAATGGATGGATGGTTTGATTTGAAAAACCAGAAATCGGTGAATAATCCGTTTTCCAAGTGGGCTGATGGCAGCTCGCACATCCAATACGTCGAAACACCGCTTCACCTTGGTCTTCAAGCTCTGGATATATTCTTCGTCGCACAGGAACGCCAAGGCTTGAGACATAAAATGCATTTCGCTCTAACTGGTGAGGCGAGATTTCAATAAGACCCTGACCCGGAAAAACAGCGGAAGTCAGACCCATATCATTAAAAAAGGCCTTCGCTGTTTGAAAATAAACCGACGGGCTATCCGCCTTCCAACCAAATCTCCCCGCTCCAAGCAAAGCATTTGGATGATTCTTTTGATGATTCTCTTCGATATCGGATTGGGAAATCGCCTCGAGAAGTCCAAGTCCATAAACTGGTGGTGCAATTCGGATGGACGAGAACTTATCTGCATAAAGCACTTTTTCCGAATTGAGCGTCACATCAAGAACAGGTTTTCGTAAAGTAACAAGTTCTCCATCCGGAAATTCAACCGTAGACGTTTCAATCCATTTCAATTTCACATCCGCAAGCGGTTTATATCCCGTGACCGCTCGATCGGTGGCTTGAACCTCTTTCCATTTCGAATCTGAAAACGGTCGCACAAAAACTTTTAAGACCGCTTGCGAACGAGCAAAATCTTTTCCAATAAAGGGTGAGCCTCTTCCGTCCAATACATGACAAGATCGACAGGATGTATTGAAGAAATGAGGACCCAGTCCGGATTGCACAGAAGATGGATCAGAAACAAACTGTGATTCAAAAATCCGATCCCCTTCGATATGAGCTTTTAATTCTTCTTCAGTCAGTGAGGGTGAGGGACTTCGAAAAGCAAAGAAACCAACTTCATACACTGTCGCACTCCCACCCAACTCATCCGTGAGTGAGAATGCTACAAATACGAAAGAAATAAGAATTTTAAAGATTAAAGCCATTCCGCTCTAAGATCGGAATCTATGCGCTCAGCTAACCTTATGATTTCAGCGCTTATTTCTAAAATCTGCTGACGACCTTCAGGAGATTGAAAAGCCTCTTCATAAGAACCAATGGCGTTGAGGTTCAATATCGCACTCTCAAAATCTCTAGCTATCGCATCTTTATGAACCGAATGATTTAAAAAAGGTTTAAGAATCTCGAAGGCTCCAGTCAAATTGGCCGAAAAATCAATAAGAGCGTTTTTGGCAAATGCACTTTCAATCAATCGAGCATCATCTTCGGTCACTGGTTCTTTAAGCTTTGCGTCCGCAAGCTCCTGAAGACTCTCAACCACTCCTGTTAAAATCTCCAACGCCACATCTTTTCCCTGAGGGAAAATCGCATCCGCTCCGCGCTCAAAAAGAGTGGATTGAAACTGAGTCCACGCCTCAAGCAGTCCCTGTGAGCTTTGCGCTAAATCTTGAGCGAAGAGCAAGGCTTCAGAGCCCGCATCAGATCTTGCAAACAAAATATACTCAATAGCATGAAAGCCACGAAGAGATGGGTCCAACTGAACGATGTCGCTCAGGTCATTGAGCTGTTTGGATAACAGCAAAGATTCGAGAGCCTTTGTATCCAATGGCCAGCTGTCCATCTTCTCATCAAAGCCATCTAGAGTTGCAGGACCAAATGTGTGAGATTCTCCTGACTCCCAAATGGTGCGACATTCAAACCACTTCTCTTGAGCAGCCTCTTGTTGAGACGATTCAATCGCTCGCACAAGATCATTGGTGCACACACTCAGTGCCTCATAGCGATTCAGGATCTGTGAGCTCATCTCCGTCACCGAGGTTTCAAAAACATCACCGAAGGCAGAGAAACTAAATAGCAGAGCGAATAGAACTCGAATCATTGAAAACCTCCTCAATTTTTAGGTGCCTCGAATTATCGTGCTCCATTTTGAAGGGTCAATAGGTCTTCGTTTCTGAAATTCAAATGAGAACCTTAAACGCTGTGTTATCCTATTATAACAGAGAGCCATTCGCGCTGAGATGGAGTGAGGCGCTCCTGAGGGGTCATCAAGCCAAACTTAAGGCCCTGGTTCAGACAATCACAGTTTTCAAACAGGCTCTCATCCTGAAGTGCAAGCTTTAGTATTTGAAAGGCCTTCTCATTATTGCCCTTCATAATTCTCTTCACCTCATCCAAGGTCACATGAGGCCGGCTTGTATCCCAACAATCATAATCCGTAATAAAGCTCAATGGGACATAACTCATCCCTGCCTCTCTTGCTAAAGCCACCTCTGGGAAGTTTGTCATTCCAATCACATCCCCACCTAGGGATTGATAATGAATGGATTCTGCATATGTTGAAAACTGTGGACCTTCCATACACACATAAGTCCCGCCGAGAGAAACGGAAATATCAAGACTTTTAGCAATCGATGAAATTTTCATAGATGCTTGTGCACAAACCGGATGAGCAAGTGATACATGGCCCACGAGTCCGTCTCCACAAAAAGTGCTTTTACGAATGCCTTTGGTGCGATCAAAGAACTGATTGGGAACAACCAAATTCCCTGGAGCATGTTCCTCTTTTAAGCTTCCCACCGCTGAGACACTTAAAATACTTTTTGCACCTAATTTTTTAAGCGCAAAGATATTTGCGCGGTAATTGATTTCTGAAGGCGTGAGTTCATGATGCTCACCGTGACGACTTAAAAACAAGGCCTCCTTCTCACCGATTGAAACCTTCTTTAAGCCTGTTGAGTGTTTTCCAAACGGAGTTTCAATTTCAAATCGCTCTAAAACTTTAAAGCCTTCAAAGTTTTCAAAGCCAGATCCACCTATGATTGCAATCATAATTGCTCCTTTAAAATTCCACTCTTCACATCATCTTGATTAAAAACACCTGTGTTTAATATCCATCCACTCACCAATTCGTGGGGAGTGACATCAAATGCTGGATTCCATACTTGAGCATCTTTTGGCGCCCAGTCTCGAATCACTTCTTGGGCCGAGCGCTCTTCGATTTCAATTTCTCCGCCCGATCCACACTCATAATCCAATGTTGTAACGGGAGCCGCAACATAAAATGGAATTCTATGATAGTGACAAAGAACGGCTAAAGAATAAGTTCCAACTTTATTTGCAAAGTCCCCATTCATTGCAATCCGATCCGCGCCAACAATCACTTTGCTGACTTTTCCCTTACTCATAAGCGCACCAGCCATATTGTCGCAGATCAGCTGATAAGGAACCCCTGCCTTCTTAAGTTCCCAGGTATTCAGACGTGCTCCTTGAAGAAGGGGCCTCGTTTCATCCACATAGACTTTAATTTCTTTTCCATCTTGATGAGCTTTGGTTAAAACTCCAAGAGCTGTTCCGATCCCAACCGTTGCGAGTCCGCCGGTATTACAATGAGTTAAAACACCATCTCCTGATTCAATCAGAGCTGAACCATGCTTTGCGATATTTTCACAAAGCGAAACATCACCATCAAAAATTTGAATGGATTCGTTAAAGACCCGCTCTGGAGCTTCTTTATAGATTCGAATCAATCGATCAATCGCCCACATTAAATTCACAGCAGTGGGACGGGATGACCTCAAGGAGTTGGCGACAGCAAAAAACTGTTCCGCACTTGGATTCTCTCTTTTTTGATAAAGGCCTAAGCAAAGTGCTGCAGCCACTCCAATTAATGGCGCGCCTCTGACTCTCAAATCCTTAATCACCTGAACCATGACTTCGGGCTCAGTGGCATCCACCCACTTTTCTACATGGGGAAGCTGAGTTTGATCGAGACAAAAAACCCGCTCGTTTTCCAGCTTTAAAGACAGTGAAGATCTTTTCATTAGAGTAATTTTTCTCCCAGTTTTTTTCGAACCGACTTGAGGTATTCAATTTCAGAATCCGGCAGTGGATTCAGTTCTCCCATCTGCGCAGCTAAGAATAAAATCTGTGCTGAGTGATCCACACGCTCCATGCCATTAACGGCTTCCACCAGATCCTCTCCCCAGGTCAGAGCACCATGACGGGACAAAATCAGCGCGCGATGATCCGGAAGAAATGGTCTTAGATTTTCTCCCATCGATTCCGTTCCTGGTCGGGCATAGGGAACAAATGGAATAGCTCCAGCGGCAAGGATCACTTCAGATAGGCACTCCGACGGAAGCTCTTTCAGATCCGGTCTTGCCACACTCCAGGCGATGGCATGGGGTGGGTGGGCGTGAACAACGGCTTTGGCTTTTTCAGAGCATCGATAAACTTCCAAATGAATCGCAAGTTCCCCGGAAGGCTTTCCTTTTAGAACTTTTCCTTCTAGATTCACCACACAGATGGATTCGGGCTCAAGGTACCCCTTGGAAACTCCGGTTGGTGTGATCAAAATCTGCTCATTTGATACGCGAACACTGATATTGCCATCACAAGAGGCCAGATAATTGCGCTGATAAAGCCTTCGCCCGGCCTCACAGATTTGCTTTCGCAAACTGAATTCATCAAAACCGCGACCCAGACCCATCAAAGACTTCCTTTCAGCGAAGTTTCATGACAAATTTATTCGATGTCCCAAATCATTGGCGAAGAAGACCGGCAAGCACACACCGTGCTTATCCGCATGGATAAGTTGGGTGATCTTATTTTAAGCCTCCCTTGCGATCAGCATCCTGCTCTGAAAGATCGGGACGTCCATTGGGCTATCACAAAAGGCCTCGAGTTTGTAGTGGAACAGGCCATTCCCAAAAGAAAATACACGAGCTTCTCGCGTAGATTCACTCCTGTGAACTTCTTTCGATTTGTTTTCTGGCTCAAAACTAAAAATCCACTGCAGGTGATCGTTCTTCACGCTCCGTGGTGGGTGAGTCTGGCCTGTTGGTGGGCTGGAGCCAGTGTGCGCATTGGACCATTGAGCCAATGGCATTCTTATTTGTTTATGAATTTTGGAGTTCGCCAGAAGCGAAGCCTCTCAGATCGCCATGAATCGGATTACAATTACGATTTGATAGATCAGGGCTTCAATCTCCTCGGATTAAGAAAGGCCCCTCAGCTCGAGGAACTCAAGAAAAATCACCTGAAATTGATTGCGCCAAATTCGGAAGGAACTCTCGCCGCTCATCAACTTCAAGCGAAGAACTACATTGTCATTCATCCTGGTATGGGCGGATCTGCATTCAATTGGCCAGGAAGTCATTATGTGGAATTGGCGAAAAATCTAAGTCGTGACCATAAAATCATTATTACTGGAACAGCTCAGGATAAAAAATATTTAGATCCCATTGAAAGTGAGCTTCGCGAAATTCCAAACCTCAAGTGGCTGGTTGCTCAGCTGACTCCCCACGATCTTATGAATATTCTGGCCCAAGCAAAAACAGTCGTAGCACCAAGCACGGGTGTTCTTCATCTGGCCGCCTCGCTTGAGACCCCTGTGATTGGAATATACAGTCCGAAAAAGCAGGAGCATCCAAGGAGATGGGGACCTAAAGGACCGTTTACTCAAGTTTTTGTTCCAGAGACCTCAACAGACACTCAGTTGAGAGCTGACGTGATGGAAGAAATCAGTCCCAAAGATATTGCTCAAGCTGTTAGAATGAGGAAATGAGACACGCGATCATTCCGGAAGAGATCAATCGCTCCCTTGAAAGCGAGTGGAGCCATCTTTCCGATCAGAAAAAATCCATTCTCGCAGAAGCGATTGTCAAAATGTCCAATCACTTTCAGGACAAAGAAGGTCTTCTTACTCCGTGGAATGAAAGTGACATGGAAATGGCTTATCGTTTTTATTTTTTCCCGCTCAATCTAGCGCGGGGATATGCTTTGTTTGAAACTTTAAGAGGATTGATCACTGAACCGCTGACCCATCTTTTTGATATTGGCGCTGGTTTTGGAAATTTAAAGTATTTAAAGAACTCATTTCCCGATCTTTTGACGGATGAAATTGTGGAAATTGAGCGATTTCGAAGTGATTCGTCCCAAAAGGTTCTTCAAGAAATACCGGCTCACCTTCCAGAAAAAAGCACAGGGTTTTACTCTTATTCCTGGGTGGAGATGAAAACACCACTTGAAAAACTTCTTGAATTCGACACTCTTATATTTTTAGAGCCATCCTCTTCTGTGAACTCACGAAAGATCATGGCTCTCAGGCAGGATCTGCTTAAAAACGGCTTTCATCCGATTGCACCCTGCACACATTTAGAGTCCTGCCCACTCCTCATTCATAGCCAAAAAGATTTTTGTCATGATCGGGTTCCCTTTGAAAAGCCCGGATGGTTTGAGGAGCTCGAATCGCTTCTACCAATGAAAAACAACACCCTCACTTACACTTATCTTGTCGTCTCGAAATCCATTCCTTTCCGTGCTGAAGGGAAAACGCGGGTGATTGGTGATACTCTCAAAGAAAAAGGAAAAACCAGACAAGCCATTTGTTTTGATGATCAACGTCGTTTTCTTTCCTGGCTTAAGAAAGAGCACAAAAAAGTTCCGTTTATAGAGCACGGATCATTGATTTCAATTGAAAATGCAGAAGAAAAATCTGCGGAAATGAGGGTGAATAAATCTACTCACATCGAAGAATTCGCGCCTGGGCGTAAAACTGAAACTCATTAAAGCGCTCATCAAGAATTGAAATTTCAAGGCTTTCAATTTCGCGAGGAAAAACTTTTTCAACTCGCCCTTCTGTGAACACTTGGTCTTTAATTCCTGAGACCATAAGACCCGATGGCGAGGACTGTCGCTTCACTTCGATGATCTTTGGAAATGAATCTGCTTCCGTGTATCTGGCTTCGAACTCAGAGCCTTGCTCAGACAAAACCCAAAGACTCAGTGGAGAAAGTGTCATTTTCAATTGCTCAAGACCAGGAGATGGTTTGGACCACACAAACGCTCCTTCTTGATAGGTTTTTTCAAGTTTTAGCCATTCCACTCCGCTCATTGGAGACTGAATTTGAAATCCCATCAAAAGAGTGCAAAAAGCTCCTTTTAAGATTTTTAAATGATTCTTCTCCCATTCATTCTCTTCATCTGAAACAGACCGAAATTCACACCGAACTCCAGCAATCTCCCAAATGAAGTTTTTTGAAGTTGAAATAGCTTGAGCCTGGTCCGGATAAGACTGCTGATATTTTGCGATGGTTGGGGCGGAAAGAGTCGTTTCTACGAGACAGCGCTTTTCAATCCGTGATTCCAGTTTCGCAAATGAAATCAGCTTTCCTTCCAACTCCCGCTCGGCCCTCTTCTCGGCCGACTGACAGGACAAAAGAATGAAAGAGGCGGCGAAGAGAAAAGCTCTCACGAATAAAGATCCCCTTGTTTAAAACCACGATCTATCAAGTAGTCCATCATGTCCTGATAGGTTTCCATCTTTCTTGCAGTCCATTCCGGTGCAACAAGCTCATCCCATCTCGGAGCATAGGCACTTAGACGGTGTACAGCCGTCTCCGGTTTTAAGTGTCTTAAAAAGAGAGCCACGTGCTCAAAGTAAGTCTCCCTCGCCATTGGGGCGAACTCCCCTTTTCGAAAGGACTCTTCCAGTGGAGTGTTCTTTAAGACATGAAGATTGTGAATCTTTACATTCTGAATGGGAAGCTGATTGCAGATCTTTGCCGTCTCTATCACCGATTCCGGTGTTTCACTTTGAAGTCCAAAAATAAGATGAATTCCAAGATTCACTTTTGGACAGCGATCCGCAATTCTTTGAAGAGCCTTGATGGATGCTGCCGCCGTATGTCCACGCCTCATCCAGAGGAGTTCATCTTCATTAAAAGACTGAACTCCCATCTCAACAGCCACATATACTTTTTCAGCCGTCTCATTCCACAAATCCAACAGAGCATCTGAAATGCAGTCTGGCCGCGTTCCGATCACCACTCCAACCACATCCTCGTAGCTGAGTGCGAGTTCAATTTCTTCTCGTAGTTTTTTTACTTTTTGAAAGGTGGTTGTATAGGCCTGAAAGTAAACCAAAAACTTGCTGGCTTTTCGTTTTTCTTTGAGCACCTCACGAACCTGTTCAATTTGGTCTTTTAAAGGTCGCTCCAGGTTTTTATGATAAGCCGCAGATCCCCACTGATCGCAAAAATTGCAGACCTGCATCCCTTTCAGTCCCTCACGATTGGGACAGGTGTCCGCGACAGCCACGGAGATCTTATAGACCTTTTGGCCAAATAGAGATTGGTAGTGCGCACTGATTGGGTTATAGGGGTAAGCGGTCATAACATTTTTTAAAAGCGCAAAGGAAGATTTGCAAGGATGCTGGACATTTATCTCACCAAAGATGGCAGCCCCACACTTATTTTCAAAAAAACGGACGAAAGCGGCCAGTCTTACGAAGAAAAAATGCATCATTCCGAAGGTGCATGGGCTGAAACGCTTTATATTTACTGTCCCGCTTTAAAGAAATCTTTTGAGTTCACCCACGCCAAGGTTCTCTCATTAGGTCTTGGACTTGGTTATAATGAAGTCATGGCCACTGCGCTTGAACTTCGGTCCAATCCCAAATCTCCGGTGGTGATTCATAGCTATGAGCTCTTGGATGAACTTCGCGATGATTTCTCACAGTTTGTGATCCAGGGCCGATCTGAAATCTATAGTGATTGTTATAAAAGGGTTTTTGAACTTGTGGCTCAGGAGTTCTCACTGAGTTCGGAAGAATTACGATTGGCTTTGAGGCGAAAAATTGAAAACAAGGAGCTTCAGCTTCTTGAGGCGTTTCCTCAAGCTATGCCTTTGGGACAAACTTACAACTGTCTTCTTTACGATGCTTTTAGCAGTAAGATGCATCCAGAGCTTTGGGGCGAGGAATTCTTAACCCAGACTTTCTCAAAAATCTGTGAAGAGAACTGCGTTCTTACGACCTATGCCGCAACAGGCGCATTAAAGCGGTCTTTGCGAGCGCTTGGCTTTGAAAAGGTGGAGCGGCCAGGCTTCGCCGGCAAACGCGACTCAAGCTTCTATTTTAGATCTCGCGAGACTGTTTAGGAAACGCAATGGAAACTCTGGTGCCAGGAGCCGTTGAAGGGTCGGATTCAATCTTCACATCCACTCCGTGAAGCTTTGCAATCTCTTGCGCAACCGGAAGCCCCAGTCCGCTTCCCTGAGCGACACTGGAGACCTTTTCACGCTGGAACCGATCAAAGATCAAAGTCTGAGCCTCCGGCGAGATCCCTGGTCCCTCATCTTTGATTTCAATCACAAATTCAAGATGCTTCGATTCCAAAGAAACACTCACCGTCTTTCCTTCTGGAGAGTACTTGATGGCGTTCTCCACAAAGTTTTCCAGCATAGACCTTAAAAGCTCTTCATCCCCTTTGAAATCCACATCCAGCTCTGCATTTGGAACTTCACTTTTAAAGTTTGTGACAATGGAAATATTTTTTTGAGTGGCCAATTTTTGAAGTCTTGAAACCACAGACAGAAGAATTTCATCCACTCGCACCCAATCCAAAGAAATAGAGTCTTTTCCTGATTCAATACGAGCGAGAAGTAAAAGATCTTCGACCAGATTAATCATATGATTGATTTCACCTGAAGCACTTTTAAGAAAGGCGTCCACTTCGCTCTTATCATTTGAGGACTTCACCATCTCCAACTCACCTTTTAAAATTGTCAGCGGAGTTTTTAACTGATGTGAAGCATTGGCAATAAATCGATCCTGACTGACAAACGCTTTCTCCAATCGATCTAGCAAGCCATTGAATGTGCGAGCCAATTGGGAAATTTCGTCTTCAGTCTTTGGAACTGGAATTCGTGCCTTAAGATCCCCCATGCCTTTGACTTTATTTGTGATCCTTTGGACAGGCATCAGAGCTCGACGGGAGAGAAAAACTCCAAACACTCCCACCACGAGTAGGAAACTTGGAATGGCAATTATAAAATACCAGATCAATCCTCGGCGCTCTTCCTCTAGCAAATCCATGGGAACGGCCACTTGTAAAACCAAAGGCTCAAGCCAACCTTCATGATAGGCCAGATAACGGACCATTCTTAAATATCCCGACGGCCCACGATTCTCACGGGGTCGCAAGATCGTTTGGAATGATGCTTTGGTTTGTTTAAGAAGTTCAATTTCTTCCGGCGTAAACGCTGGAAGATTTCGGCCACGTAGAGATTTCGAAATCAAAAGAACCTGGCCGTTTAAATTTCGAATCTCCAAATAGGATTTACCAAGTGGAAAAGGAAAATACTTCCCCTCATCACCTGTGCGATTTTTACTATAAAGACGGCCCAAGAAATCGACTTCCAAATCGCTACTGACATCGGCTGCGAAATTAAACAAGGCCTTATCAAAAGATTCTTGTTGTGAGCTCAGGTAGTTTTGAAAAAGAAAAAGACAAAAAACAATCAGCCCTGCGCCAGACAATGTAAGATAGAGCAAAGCCATCTGGACCCGTATGCCATTGGGTCTCACTGAAACCAATTAAGGATCCTTTCTCAGAACATATCCATACCCAGTGAGAGTATGAATCAGCTTGAATGAAAATGGCTCATCAATTTTTTTACGTAAGTGTCGAACGTAAACATCGATCACATTGCTTTCGGTATCGAAATGCACATCCCACACGTTTTCACCAATCTCAGTTCTTGTTAACGGACGATTGGCATTTCTTAAAAAATATTCGAGCAGTGAAAATTCCTTCTGAGTGAGCGAAATATCCTGTCCTGCACGAGTGACCTTTCGGCGCACAAGATCCATGGTGAGGTCTTCAAATTGAAGAGATGAAACTCCGCCCTCTCGTCTTCTCAAGAGTGCACGAACACGAGCAAGTAGTTCATCGAATTCAAACGGCTTTGGAAGATAATCATCCGCACCCGCATCAAGGCCTCTTACCCGGTCTTTGGTCCCGCCGAGGGCCGTCAACATAAGGATAAAGCCTTTAAACTCCTCGTTTCGAAGCTGTCTTGCCACATCAATTCCATTCCCATCGGGAAGCATGACATCCAAAATCACAAGGTCGAATTCACTATTGGCTGAAAGCATAAGGCCTGCAGCAGCACTTTGCGCCACATCCACAACGTATCCTGCTTCTTCGAGGCCCTTTCTGATAAAGCCCGCCATTTTAGTTTCGTCTTCAATCACTAAAATTCTCATGTTTCAGACACTACCGAGTCCTAACGCTGAGGGCAATACCATTAAGCTTATTTAATCCGCTTTTCATGGTGGGTTTAAGGGTTCGTTGTAATCTGTTTTTCAGAGGCAGCAAGGTCTCTAGTCAGAAGCACTCCTGAATGAGGAAATGTTTTTGGCTTTCCCCTCAATTCATTCGGTTTCCTTCCTATGTTATTGGCGAGGGTGGGCTTTGACTCCCCACTCTCGCCCCCTCCATCTACCCTTTAAGAATAGGAAAGCTTTCGATCACTCCATCCATAACAAACTGAATGGCAAGACAAGTGACTAATAGACCCATAAGCTTCGAGAATGCTCGCATCGCACCAGGGCCAACCCATCTAATAAGCTTTGTCGAGTGTCTCAAAAGAAGATACGCAAATAAAAAATTGAGAAAAATCGCAACGGCCAAAAGAAGATGACTGGTAAACTGCGGATACTTCTCCACTAAAACCAAAACAGTCACGATACTTCCTGGGCCAGCCAGCAAAGGCATAGCCAATGGAAACACACTGATTTCATCAGACTCATCTTGCGGCTGAGTTTGCGCTTTCTGCCGAACCATCTCTAGACCCACTACTAGAAGTAGCAGTCCACCGCCAATGCGAACAGCGCCCATCGAAATTCCAAAAGTTTTAAAAATCAGGGTTCCCAGGAAAACACAAGAAACCAGAATGCCAAGTGAGGTCCAACAGGCATTCATCGCCACCTTTTTGCAACCAAGATCATTTTGATTTCCGGTCAGAGCAACGAATGGACCAATCACTCCAATGGGATTCACAATGGCAAAGACAGAAGGCATAAAGACGAGAAAAAAAGTTTCTAGCGCTGACATACGACAAGGATGTACAGCAAGTTCGATAAAGAGCAAAGAAATCTCTATTCAGTCTGTAAAACCTAATAAACTTTGTATGGTTCCAAATTGAAACTAAAACCAAATCTTAACTAAGATCATGATTTAGATTATTTTTGAAGTTTACTTAAGCAATCCCGTAGGCACGAAAGCCACGGTTCATATTGGGCGTCCCACCATTGCCAAAGACTTGCTTAAATTCAGGGGACAAAACTTCATCCACCGAATGAATTTCACTCGTTCGAATAGGGAGTGGGCTACTTTTTAACTTTCGAGCAAGAATGTCCGAGAACAAAGCTTGATCCAACATCAATATGCCTCCTTAAAGGACCCCTAGAATACGCGAACCCCACCGAGAGTGATCACCAAGTTGTCCAGGAGATTTGTAGATTTCTTAGCAATCGGAAGCTCAACTCAAAGTAAAAGCTTCCCTATTGCGGAAGGTAATTCTGAGACCAAGAGCGAATGTCGATTACGGCCTCGAGTCAGTATCGTCGCAGCTTTGGCTTCAAAATAAACGGCTAAGCTTATCGCGTTTGCGTTTTCGCTCATTTGCGCCATAAGCCCACCGGCGAGCCCGGCCAAAATATCTCCAGAGCCCGCTTTTCCAAGGCGACTATCCCCATAAGGAAGGCACCACCACTCTTTATTCGCTGTTCTCAGAATAGGTTGATAACCCTTTAATAAAAATTGGCAACCAAACTCTTCCTGGGCGGCCTTCACAAAGTGAAAACGATCCTCTTCAATATTTTTCGAACTCTCACTCAATAACCGTCCGAGTTCTCCAGGGTGAGGTGTACAAACCCATGTCACAGGCAGGGGCTTTTTAATAGATCTTAAGGTTTCAAATACTCCGGCATCCAAAAGAACCTTCTCATGGCCCTTATCAATAAGCTTCTCAATAAGTTTTTTGTGCTTTGAGGAGCTCTCTAGCCCCGGCCCGATAACCACACTGTCCATCGGATTTAAAGCATCAAACAACTCATCGATTTCAAGATGGACAATGACTTCTGGAAGGTCCTTCAAAATTTTCCTCAACTCTTCAGCGCCGTAAAGTTGAACAGATGGTGATCCCGATGCCAAAGCTCCTAGTGCGCAAAGTCTTCCCGCCCCTAAATAGCGCTTAGAGCCTGCGATAATATGGCACTTCCCAACACTCCCCTTATGAGAGCGCTTGGATCGTCTTGGAATCCATGATTTTATTTCTCGCTCGGGAATAACTGAGTACTTCTCATCCGAATCAGAAAAGAGAACTCTTCCAAAAGGACCAGAAATAATTTTTATTTTTCCCACGCAAAGCGGCCCATCCGCTGTGAAAAAGCCCGGCTTTGGTGCCGCAATTGTAAGGGTTAAATCCGCTCGAACGGCAACGCCCAATTCCACACCGCGATCCACATCCAGTCCACTTGGATTATCAATGCTTACAGTGAATAGATCTAAAGAGTTGATCTTGCGAATCACCGATAGAAAGGGCTCCGCTAAATCACGACGAAGTCCGACACCAAAAACCGCATCCACGGCTATAACATCATGGTTCGTTTCTTCAGAAAGCGCATCGAAATTT
>CAZWVK010000037.1:0-19942 GCA_964636785.1 uncultured Pseudobdellovibrionaceae bacterium
AAGATCCCCGCGCCACCTCGCCTCATTCCGCGCACTCTCCGCTTGGCGCGTAGACGCTCACGCCGCCTGCCCGTCCTGCTTGCCGCTCACCGTGGAAATCCTCAAGTGCCTGGCGGCCGGATACTTTGAGTTCTCCCGCGAGCGAAAAGCGGAATCCTACCACCAGGCGCGGGAAAAGCTCGCTCACCTTTGGGTGGAGCTGGAGTTCCTGAAGACGAAAGAAAACGGCGAGATGATCCACGCGCTCTCCGAGCGCCTCTGCACGGAGGTAATCCCGGCTCTCTCGGGCGCCCTCCGTAAGATCGAGAACAGTAAAGGCGAAGGCAAACCCAAGAAGCAGGCGGAGGAGTGATGCAGGAGCTCAAGGTGCTCAAAAAACTTGAAGAGTGGCTGGTGCTGGTGGAGCCGAGCCTCGCGAAGTTTCCGAAATCCGCCCGCTTCACGCTCGCGCAGAAGATCGAAAACTCTTCCCTTGAATGTATTGATAAGGTGATCTCCGCGAATTTGGAAAAACCCCGGCGCGCCGAGCACCTTTTGCAGGCAAGGGTGGCCACCGAGCGCGTGCAGCTCCTGATCCGGGTGGCGCGGAGCCGCGCCTTCGTGGACATGAAGCACTACGAGCTGTATTCGGAAAAGCTCACGGAGATTTCCAAGATGCTGGCGGGGTGGGCGCGTGCCAAGAGTCAAAGCTAAAGATCTCTGGACGGGCTTCAATACCTTCCCGAGACTCCTTCGGGGCTATTTCAGGGCCGCTCAGGGGAAGACATCCCGCCAGAGGGTGGTGCATTTCCATGCCCGGCTGGAGGCGGAGGTTCTGGCGATCCGGAGCAGCCTCGAAGCCGGCACCTATTCCTGGGGGCCGTACTATTCCTTCTGGGTGATTGATCCCAAACTCCGCCGGATCGAATCGGCTCCCTTCCGGGATCGGGTTGTTCATCAGGCGATGCACGAGGTGATGCTGCCGCTTTTCGAGCCCTCCTTTTATCGCCACAGCTATGCCTGCCTGCCCGGCCGGGGAACCCATCGCTCCGTGGAGCAGCTCCACCGCTGGGTGAGGGCCCGCCCCGATCATCACTATCTACAGATGGACGTTTCTAAATACTTTCCATCCATCGATCGGGGAATCCTTCTCTCCCTCCTGGAAGCGAGGATCGGCGATGAGCGGTTCCTAGATCTAGTCCGCTCCCTCCTTCGTTCCTCTCCCGGCGGGGGCGGCATTCCCATCGGAAATCTCACGAGCCAGCTTTTCGCCAATGTCTACCTCGATGTATTGGACCAGTTCATCAAGCGAGAGCTGCGCGTTCCGCGCTACGTGCGCTATATGGACGACTTCGTGATTCTTTCCCCGGAAAAGGCCGAGCTTGAGAGATGGCGGGGGCAGATCGAAGAATTTGCGCGGGAACGGCTCCGGCTTACCTTTCACCCTGATAAGGTGGATCTACGCCGGGTGAAGGAGGGAGTCGCCTTCGTGGGCCACCGAACCTACCCACACGGCATCTTCATGCGGGGGCGTTGTCTACGCCGTTTCAGGAAGCGCCTCCGCGAGCCACTTTCCTTGGACCAAAAAGTGAAACGCGTGCTGTCCTACCAGGCCCATGTGCACCTGGCCAAGGATCAGACGCGCATACGCCGCGAGTTTCAGCGAATTGCTTTTCAGGCGGAGGATTTCATGTAAGTGCTCCCCCGGAAATAGGGATTTTCCTATCCATATCGCACCGTGCGCGGCTCGATTGTCGGTGGTAGCTGGAACAATGCTTCAAATTCGGGGCGGTTCGCGCTCAATCTGAACAATGCGCCGACGAACACGAATACGAACATCGGGTTCCGGTGCGCCCTCCCAGAGGTGTACCCCTCCGCTCTTTTAGCGGAGGCGGAAATTCAAGGCCAGATTTACAAGGGCTCCGGCCCTCGTACCGTGCCATCTCACCGCAGGATAGGAATTTCCCAGGCACTCGGGGCGCGCAAGCCCGAGGGCCGAACCGTCCGCAGGGCCGGGGCGCCTGAGCTATGTGCTTGGCCGTTCCCGGCCCGTTTTTTAAGTTTTGATCGAAGGGGTTTCCAGGACGCAGAGTTTGTGTGAGTCTCCTGGGAATGGGATTCTTCTATCCATATCGCACCGTGCGCGGCTCTCGTGTCGGTGGTAGCTGGTTCAATGACTCGCTATCGGGGCGGTTCGCGCTCAATCTGCTCAATGAGCCGTCGTTCACGAATACGAACATCGGGTTCCGGTGCGCCCTCCCAGAGGTGTACCCCTCCGCTCTTTTAGCGGAGGCGGAAATTCAAGGCCAGATTTACAAGGGCTCCGGCCCTCGTACCGTGCCATCTCACCGCAGGGTAGGAGATTCCTAGGCACCCGGGATAACCCGGGGGTCGAACCGTTCGCAGGGCCGGGACGCTCGGGTCATGTGCTTGGCCGTTCCCGGCCCGCTTTTTAAGAGCTGCCAGAGGCACCCGATATGCCGAGAGATAGCCTGCACGCTCGGCTTTCCTACTTGTATCTTTTGGAATCGTAGGAACTACATGCATCCTTGTGGAATGCTGATGGGCAATCCCAGCTTGCGCTTGTTCCGGCTAATGCCTTGGTCCGCAGCTCGGTCACGAGCTTCAGCGGGATGTCAGGCCGGCCGATCGCACAGCAGGCGAAGAGAAAGACAATGAAGGCTCCAATGGCTTCTTGAAGCGACGGAATAGATGGCATGGTGATCCTCCTTGTTTGGTTATCTATGATCTGTTTTGCTATGGACTGATTCGAGCGAAACCTGTTCAGGCAAGGCCCGTTTTCAATCAAAGTATGGAATCGCTGGAATTCCGGCATCGGGATGACCTGCAAGCCAGGTCACCCAAGTCACCCGATTTCGTGAAACCGAGTGAAGCGGGATGAAATCGCGGTGAAGAGAAATGAAAATAGGAGAAGCGTGGAAGGGCTTATGCTTTTTAACAACCCTTGAGAATCACTTTGTTATTGGTTTTCGTTCATTGCACATCGGGAAGTTCAGGCATAGGTGGGAAAAGTATAAGTAAATGCAGGAAGTTACAAGTGCGGGAATGCCTAGGTTAGCCGCAGGTGAAACGAAGTCACCCGATTTCGGGGGTTTTGAGTGGAAAATAGGAGCTCGAACAACGGAATGGGGACCGAAATTCGTGTCCCCTGACTTTCCCCGCTGCGTCCCCGTCGCACTCCGGCTCAGACCTGATTTCGTTCCCGGTTTCCTAGTTCCAAATAGCTAAGGTGACCCTGGCCGGATAATGCTCCAATGACATTCCTTTGTTGACCGGGACCCACGTTATGCCAGCATTTAAACATGGATAAACTTCTTCAAACGAACGAAACCTTCCTTGAAGGTAAATGGGTTGAATCAGGCGGCAAGGTCATCGCCGATGAAGTTGCAAAGCGGGTCGAACACCTCGTAACTTATGTATTGAAGAAAATTGAGCATTCACAAGATGGGTGGGACACTCTTTATCAAGACCCCGCTGACGGTAGGTACTGGGAGCACTTCTATTTGCAAAGCGAAATGCATGGTGGAGGTCCTCCGTCTTTGAAGGTAATCAGCTCTGATGCTGCTAAGAAAAAATATGCGATCAAGTAACACTGCCCAGTGAGATAGCCGAACACACAAGAGCCTGCCGGAGATCCGTGCGGGCTCTTTTCGTTTCCCTGCCGCAGAAGGATTCAACGACCGTTAAGTACCTGCTTCTTTTTCTGATATGCGGCGCATATCAGAAAAAGAAGCAGGTACCTCCAATTACATCTTGAGTGGCGTCCAGCCTGGGTCAATGAAAACCTCGCCGTATTTCTCAAGACCTTTGGCGACCTTGATGAAGCCTTGGGCTCGATCTTTAGAGGTTGGACCAGTTTTCATGGCTGATGATCCTGCCATCATCTCAGAGAGAATAACGTGAAGTGCGGCGTCGGCATCCGCTTTCAGTTTACAGTCTTTGAAAATATTTTGAATGGATCGATCAATCTTTGAAGCCAAAGTTTGATAATCTTTGGCAGTGAATTTTCCACTGTGGACCTCATTCATCCGGCTTTGAAGGTCTTTGCGAATGGTTTTCATATGAGATCTAAGAGGGGCATCGCTTTCGAATTTTTTATCTGGTTTAAGCTCTTTAAGAGTTTTGTGCTCTCCATGATCATGTTTGTGGCCATGCTTATGATCTGCACCAATGGCCGCTGTGGAAAATAAAAAAGATAAGCCCATCAATAAACCAAAAATCCCGCGCACTTTATACTCCTTCTCCAAAATACATGGTTCTCATGGAAATCGAACTATTGTGAATGTCTTCGAAAACAAACTTCGGCTTTTCATCTGCATCTGCGGCACCCAATGCGTAAAGCAGAGGATAGTAATGATCCGGTGTTGGAACGCTTTGTCTTCCAGCTTCGGTCTTTTTAAAGTCCTCAATGATCGATCGATCGTCTCTGTTTAAGAGTCGATCCTTCATCCACTCATCAAATTCAATCGCCCAGTCATAAGGTTTTGCGTCCTCGGACCAGCTTAAAGTTCTCAAGTTATGAACCACGTTTCCGCTTCCAATAATCAAAATGTCCTGATCACGAAGCTGATTGAGTTTCGTTCCAAGGCGGTAGTGGTACTCGGGTGGCCTCGACATATACATACTCAGTTGAAGGACCGGAGTTTTTGCTTCAGGAAAAATATGACGAAGCACAGACCATGTTCCATGATCCAGTCCCCACATCTCCTGATCAGGGTGCACCTGAGGATCGGTGATGGTGTTGCAAATAAATTCGGCGACTTCGGGGCTTCCAGGAGCCGGGTATTGCACATCAAAAAGTGCTTGGGGAAAGCCATAAAAATCATGAATGGTTTTTGGATTTTCCATTCGTGTCACCCAGGAGCCTTCTGTCATCCAGTGAGCTGAAATGCAAAGGATGGCTCTGGGATTGGGGCAAAGATCTCTCATTGAATTCAGACTCTTAGTAAAGTCATTGTCTTCCAGCGCATTCATGGGCGAGCCATGCCCTATAAAAAAGACCGGCGTTCTCATCGAGCCCCCTTATGGTGACTTTGAAAATAATGAGGGTAGTCTATCTCACATCGCTTAAGAGGCAAGAGCATTGATTATGGCCTTAAGAAAGACGTTGAAAAGGTGGGCCATGAAGGTGAGCCACGCCGCGAAGGCCAAAGCCCTCGCTTTGTGACGTTTTGGGATTCTGAAGGAAATGCCCTCGGTCTTGAAGAAGAAGCTAATTAAGCTCAATCGCTGTATTATTTAAACCTGTTCCGCAGTGATTGAATGTTTGTTTGATCGTTGCGGAGCTTCCCATCAATGAGAACTTCACTTCTTTAACAACACCCTGGCTATCCACATATTTTGCAATCACTCGGGACTTTGCAACCAGTGCCTTAAGAAGAGCTTCTCGCTCATCCACATTCACCACAGCTGCTGTCATATCGGAATCCGCTACTGAAGAAAACAATGGAAGAAGACTGAACACAGAACTCTTTCCAACAGTTTCGACTAAGACTTCAAAGTAAACTTCGGTGTAAGGGCTTACAATCTGAATCGTTGGCTCGGTGTAACCTTCTCCATCAAAAAGTGACATCACTTCCAGTCTGGACACACCGTCATCGGCAAGAGTGTAGGCCACACACGCATTCTCTCCCCAAAAATCATGAGTGGACATAATCGCGCCAGCCCAGTCGCGGTACTCATAGAAATTCCCCTCTGGTGGCGCGTCTTGTGCGGGCAAATTGTCCTGCTCAGCGCTTAAAGACGTTGAGATCAAAAGCATAAGTCCTGTGATTGCTAATTTTAATTTCATATCCCTCTCCTATAAAATTTAAAGTTCTGATCCAAAAAGTTCGTTTTTCAATGCTTCCATCTGAGCTTCTAGTTCACGAGTGCGTGCCTGCTTTTCTTGAACGCTCTTTTGGAATTGATCCAGCTTTCGCTGGGACTCTGAAAGAGCTTGATGAAGCTTTGCGATCTCCTGACTTACAGATGCAACCTGAGACTTAAGATTCTCAATCGTCTTTTTCATTTGAGCTTCATTCCCGCTTGCAGCAGCAATGTCCGTCTTTGCTTTTGCAATGTTTTGATCTTGCCTGATCAGTTCATCTCTCCAGACTAGAAGTTGACTTTTTCTCTTTTGCAAGACCTTAATTTGCGCTTGATGCTCCTTGATTTTACTTTGAAGCGGAACAATATGAGTCTGACGATAGTCCGCAAGCTCCCGCTCGGCTCTTCGTAAAGACGAGGCCTGGCGATCTCTTTGTGAGCGAAGAGAATCAAGGTCATTTTCTTGATTTCTTAAAGCCGATTGACTGGAGGAAAGATCTCTTTCCTTCGAGCTCAAATCTCTTTTCATACGATCGATATCAGAATCGAGACTTCTTTGCTCCCATTCAAGACTTCTTATATCATTTTGAAGTCGGGTCACTTCATGGTGAATCATTCGCTTACGACTCTCCAATTGTCGACCTTCCTGCTCAAGCTGCCTAATGCGTCCTTCTTCTCGTTGAATTTCAGCTTCGATCTGCGCAATTCGAGAAGCATCCTTTTGTGGATCCAATGTGCTTTTCTCTCTATTCAAACCGTCAATGCGAAAACGAATGCTTTGTGCTTCAGAAGAGAGCCTTTGGTGGCGGCTATCAATATCTCTAGCCTCCCATTCCAGTCTGCGAACTTCGCTTTCTTTGTTAGGGATTTCTCGTTGAATATCACTCATTCGACTTTGTCCCTGTGAGATCCCTTGTCTGAGGCGGTTCAAATCATATTCCAAACTTGAAATCTCTGATCTTAAACGCTGAATCGAGCTTTCAAGGTTTGAAATGTTGGACTCAATGGTGCGAAGCTTTGAGCGCGCTGAGCTTACAGCGCTCTGACGTTGCCGGTAAGGTTCGCTGCTTTCAATGCCTTTAATAGTGGAATTGAGCTGATCGATCTTTGATTGCTCTGTGTTGACTTTCGCTTGCAGGCGGTTCGATTTCTCTTCAAGAGTGGTCGTATTGACTTCTTCTCCTGCAGTGAATTCACCTGAACTCAAAGCTTGGTTTTTCGTTTGCACTTGCTTTTCTTTGGCAAGCTCAATGGAGCGAATCAAAAACTCGCGATTAAGCTTCAGGTTTTCTAAAAACTTTTGAGTTCTTTCCAATTCATAAGTAGCAAGACTCAACTCTTCATTTTTTGAATCGATAACAGCTTGCTGACTTTGAATATCATCGCGAAGCGCTCTTTCCTGGCGAGCTGCAGTCGTGGATAACTTTAAAAACTCCAGGTAAGACGCGCCATAAGCTTTGGAAAGTGATTTGTACTCTTCCAGCGGTTCAGCTTGGGAAATACTGAACACTGTATGAGTTAAAATCAAAAATCCAGTGAGCCATTTAAGAACAAGATCAGACCCCATAATTCCCCTCCATTCGGCATCCTCAATTGTTGCTTAGGAGATCGAGCCCTAATAATCAAGGACGGAATGGAAAGGGGAAAAGATATCTATAAATCAGTCAATTAATCTTTACAGTTCTTGAAACAGAGCGGAATTTTTTCACTCCGCGAGTCCAATCCAACTATCGGGCGTGCAGGTAGTTGGATGTGCAACCACCGCGCTGACCACCACTTCTTCTTACACTGTAAGGATAGACTCGATCACTCATTCCATCGCTTCCGCGAAAGTTCAAATTGAGCTGTGCAAGCACTCTTCGGCTTGAATTCCAAAGCTCAAATCGTCCAGCCCCTAGAATCTGAAATGAGACATTTCGAGTGACGCTTGTTCTTCCGGTGGAATGATTCTCAAGAGTCAATCGGGATTGGGTCATACTATAAGTCAACGATACAAACGGCTCGGTGAATGTGCAGCGAATAATATCAGCCTGACTTGCAAACGGAGTTGATAAAAACGCAGCGATTATAAGTTTCTTCATAGGTTCCTCCTTTGAACGTTTGAAGAAACTTTTACGCTCAATGAAAAAAGACTGAAACGTTCGAAGTTTTTCAGCGTAGGAGGATCGCCGTACAATAAAAATGGACGAATGCGCTTAAAGAAAGTCCGGTAAATCCAGTTTTATTGTTATTCGTGATGCTGCATGGATGAGTCCAACGTGACTATAAGTCTGAGGAAAATTTCCCCACTGGGATTTGGTTCGATGGTCGAAATCCTCACTAAATAATCCCAAGTGATTCGCGCTGTCTTGAATAAGGTCGAAATACTGAATGGCTTCATCCAATCTTCCAACCATGGCAAGGGCTTCGATGTACCAAAACGCACAAACGAGGAAACTGGATTTCGTGTCGCCAAAATCATCTTTATGAGTGTAGCGGTAAAAAAGCCCAGGTGATGAGTTTAGGTTTTCCTCCAATGCTTTGATGTGATTTCTTGCGCGCTCTGATGAAGGGTCAATATAACTCATTGTAACAAGCTGAAAAAGACTCGCATCCATCTGTTTGGAGCCTACAGCTTGCGTGTAGCATTTAAGTTCGGGATCGTAGCACCTTTCAATCCATTCTTCCGATCTCTTACGAATTTTTGTCGCCATTTCCATCAGAGATTCATCATTGTAAAATCGGGCAATTTTTCTAGCCGCCAATGCTCCCGCCCAATGAAACAAATAGGTGTAGCAATGATTTTGATTCAGGTTTCTAAATTCCCAAAGTCCGGCATCAGGTTCATCAATCAGTCGGTCAATAATACTTAAGATCTGTTTTACCAACGTCAGATCATGAGCACGTGAGCGCTCTCGTGGAAACCGGGCATCCACATAAAGAGGAAGTAATGAGAGGAGTATTTGACCATAGAGATCATTTTGAGTGTGAGTGTAGGCCTGATTTCCAACCCGAACAGGTTGATTACCCAGATAGCCACTTAAATTGAGAATGCGTTCTTCAATTTCCGATGCTCCGGAAATCATATAAAGAGGCTGCATCCGTTCCGTTTGAGCCGTGATCAGAGACTGAATGAATCTTGAGTAGCGACGAAGTTCATCAAATTTTCCAACCTCATTGAGAGCGGCCAAGGTGTAAAAAGCATCTCGAATCCAGGAATATCTATAATCCCAATTGCGACCCGATCCCGGATGCTCGGGAAGAGACATCGTTGGAGCCGCGATAATGGCGCCAGTGTCATCATACTGATGAAGTTTTAGTGTGATGGCTGAGCGTAAAACTTCCTTTTGTCGAAAGGTTCCGGCGTGACATTGGGCGGACCAGTTTTGCCAATAGTTTTTCGTCTCCTCGATTGCAAGGCGGCAGTAACTTTTCAAATTGGCATTGATCTTCACTCCCCAAGATAAGACACAGTACTCATCCTCGAGAAGCGTATAGGCCATCTTTTCACGCCAATAAGTTAAAGGGAGTGTGGTGTAAAGCCTTAGAACCTCAGGAAATCCGTCAAAGCGAAAATGGTTACTGGATTGATAAGGTCTACTTTTGATCTCGCCATAATCATATTTGGGATCGCAGGAAAATTGAATGCGAGGAGCTCCTGAGACCACCTCGATCTTTCGAATTAAAACAAGTGGGTGATGGTTCCTTCCATATTGCTTGAAGCGCGGTGCGCAATCGACCACTCGAAATGTCCCATCGGAGGTTTCAAACTCCGTGCAAAGAATGGCTGTGTTTTCAATATAGTATTGCTTAACGTTGTAATTATCACTTTCAGGTCGGATATAAAAGTGTCCGCCCTTTGGCCCCTCATCTAAGAGTCCGCCAAAGACAAAACTGGAATCAAATCGCGGCCAGCATAGCCACTTGATATCGCCGTCGATCGAAGGCATGGCGAGATAACCACAATTCCCAACAAGTCCAAGATTGTATTTATGATTTGAAATTTTCTGCTGCATAAGCCGCTCCCAATAGTGACAAGTGGTGAGTATCTTGCGCAATTTCCACTTTTGGCACAAGGCTTAACCCGACAGATCGTGACTGAAGAATCTGATGAAGGAGTTGAAGTGTCTTCTCCAAGAAAAACGGTGAGGCCTGCTCAGCAAAACCACCTGCCAGAACCACCAATGATGGAGCGTAAATAAGACAGATATTCGCTATAGCGATGGCCATTCTCTTGGCGTAAAGATCAAAGGCTTTGATCACAACAGGATCGCCACTTTGGGCGAGTTCAACCACATCGGTCCCATGAAGCTCTTGTCCCAGTTCTTTTCCGAGTCTTAAAGAGAAAAAGTGGCCAGACAAATAGCTTTCAATCGTTCCGAAATCAGCAAATGGAGTTGGAAAGGCTGGATTCATCTCGTCCGAAATAATCAAATGCCCAAGTTCAGGATGCATTCCGCGCCCGGCTCTCGCAATCTGGCCTTCGATGATAGCGCCAAGGCCAATTCCAGTTCCAATGGTGAGTGCAACCAGATCCTTATCCCTCCCACCTCTTCGGCAGAATTCAGCATAAGCGGCAAGAGCTGCATCCGAATCAATCCATTTAAAGATTTTATCATTAGGAAGGAGGGACCTTTTGAGATCCACTCGCTCCCAAGAGGCGTCTCCATTTCCAAGATTCACAGGATTGATCAATGATCCACTTTCAACATGTATCGGGCCTGCCGATGCAACGCCGAGAGCTTGAATTTCATTGGATTCGATACGCTTCTTTAAATGGGAGTTGAGAACATCTATAAATTCGGTGGCACTGACTTTTGGAGTCGGAAACTTCTCAATATCAAGAAGATTTTTTCCATCCCACAGAGCTGAAGTGATTTTGGTGCCGCCTATATCTAATGCCAGTATCATTCGAGTCATCCCAACATCCAAAGATGCAATTTCAAGAGATATTTCGCTTTTCTCCGAAAGATCCACCGTAAAAATTAAGGAAAAATTCCGCGCTCATGATAGGCCAGTGCGATCTTTTCAATGGCATTGATAAAGGCCGCAACTTTCATGTCGATGCTGAATTTGTTCTTCTTCATAATCAACACAATCTGCTCAAATGCATTTCCCATTGTTTCTTCAAGACCCGCATTCACAAGAGTTTCTTCATTGGCTTGTTGAATAAATCGATAGGAAACTTCCTTAGGAACCTTCTTTTCGAAGATTTGCTCCATAAAGCTGATGAAGTTTTCATAAGACTTTTCCTGAAACTTCTTCTCCATTCGGCCAAATCTCATATGAGAGAGATTTTTAACCCATTCAAAGTAGGAGACTGTAACTCCTCCGGCATTGAGGTAGATATCTGGAATAACCAGAATCTGACGGCGAAATAATTCCTCGGCTGCGCTACTGGTCACAGGCCCATTTGCTGCTTCGGCAATGATCTTCGCTTTGATCGCACCGACATTTTGCATAGTGATCTGACCTTCAAGGGCGGCCGGTAAAAGGATGTCACATTCCAGTCCAACAAACTGTTTTGGGTCTTCAATAAACTCTTCAGCTCCTTGAAAGCCTTTAAATGTTTTATGCGCTTTCCAGTATTTTAGAAGCTCTTCAATATCAAGTCCCTGGCTGCGGTTCATTGCAATGCCGTTGTACTCGGCAACCGCAATCACTTTGGCCTTTCCAAGTTGCGATAAAAACTTGGCTGAATGATAACCGACATTTCCAAAGCCCTGAATCACAATGGTCTTATTATCAAGACCGACTGGGATACCGTATTCACCCATAAGCTCAGAGTCTTCGCAGGCGTATCTTAGGCCAAAGTAAACACCGCGGCCAGTGGCCTCGGTTCGTCCCCGAATTCCGCCCTGACTGACGGGTTTTCCAGTGACGCAAGCAGATGCGTCAAGTTCATCCGAGAGAGTGCTGTATGTATCAGCAATCCACGCCATCTCTCTTGGACCAGATCCATAATCCGGGGCAGGGACATCGATCCCCGGGCCGATAAAGTTTTTGCTTTTCAATTCAAACGTAAAGCGCCTTGTGATTCTTTCCAGCTCGGCTGTCGAGTATTCGGCTGGATTGATTTTGATCGCGCCTTTTCCACCACCAAAAGGAACTTCAACGATGGCGCACTTATAGCTCATCAGTGCCGCCAGAGCCATGACCTCATCTTGGTTTGCGATATTGGCATAGCGGATCCCGCCTTTACATGGCTTTCTGTGATGGCTATGTTGCGCGCGCCACGCTTCAATCACCTCATACTCACCATTGTCTCGTCGGATGGGGAAGCGAAAGTGAACAATGACATTGTTGGCTTTGATCAACTCGAGGAGATCTTTGGAAACGCCTGTGTAGGCAGAGGCTTTGTCAAAGTAATGATTCACCTGGCGGAAGAACTCTATATTCTCATTCATAATGACGGGGACCTTAGCTCCAAATTGTTCTGAGCACAAGCGAGCCCTGGGCAAGTTGACTCCCCCTGACGAGGGCAGGTAGATCTCAAAGTGGGGAAATCAAAGGGGGGAAGATGGGATCGATTCGATCATTGGTTTGTGTAGCGCTTTTGCTGTTTGGTGCGCCGGGATTTACACAGATAATAGACGCGCCACTGATAAAAGGACCTGAAGCTTCCCTTAAAAAACTCAAACCCAATCAAAGTCTGAGAATTGCAGTGTGGAATCTCTATAAAGGAAGTGATGAGCGCTTTGATCAAGAGTTCTTAAGTCTTATGCAGAATTCAGATCTTATGCTGCTTCAGGAAGTTTTATTGCACAGGCGAAAAGCCACTCTGCTTTCATCCGACAAGAATGCAAGCTGGGTGATGGCCGAAGCCTGGAAGCAAAATGGGATTCCTACTGGGACAGCGCTTTTGTCGATTTACGAATTTTTCTTTCCCATTGGAATTCTAAGTCCCGATTCAGAGCCGTTCGCGTCCACACCTAAATCAAGCGTTGCGTTTATTGTACCCATTCAAAATCAAAAAAAATCTCTCATGGTTTTAACCACTCACTCGATCAATTTCACAATGAATGCTCCATTTCGCAGGCAGCTTGAGGCCATCGCTCCATTGGTGGCTAAGCACAAAGGCCCGGTAGTTTGGGGTGGTGATTTTAATACCTGGAGGAGTTCGCGTTGGGAGATTCTGCACGAGATCATGTCGAAATCAGGATTGAGCGCGATTTCCTTTGAAGAAGACCACCGAAGTCTGGTTCTTGACCATGTTTTTACTCGTGGACTTGAGATAAAAAATGCTTATGTCCTCAATGATTTTAAATCTTCAGATCATTGGCCACTTTATTTTACGGCGCGAGCAAAGAAATAACTCTAGATGATTTTGAGGTGGATAAAAAGAAGGTTCGATCCTTCGGCAGACCGAGTTTCGAAAACGCCGCGCAGTTACCGATCTGCGGTCGCTGTTTTTTTGTTCAGCATATCCATCACCTTGATTACGACCTATGTGACACGACAGTGGATTGAAGACGAGGAGAGGGCGCGTTTTAGAAGCAATGTGGACAATGTCATCTCATCTCTGGAAACTCGAATCGACGACTATATTAATGCTTTGTATGCAACACAGGGGTTTATGCATGCATCGAGTGATCCTATTACTCGAACGCAGTTTAAGACCTTTGTTCAGAGTTTGAGATTGGAAGAAAGCTATCCAGGTGTGCAAGGCATTGGCTTTACAGCACGTATTCACACAAAAGATATTCCAAAAGTAGAGCAATTCATGCGCACTCAAGGATATCCGAATTTTAAAGTGTGGCCTCGAACACAGGATGAATTTCAAAACAGTATACTTTATCTTGAGCCGGAAGACTGGAGGAATCAACGGGCCATTGGATATGACATGTCTTCTGAGGAAGCTCGAAGAGAAGCCATGGATAGGGCCAGAAAAACCAAGGAAGCTTCTGCATCGGGAATGGTTCGTTTGGTTCAAGAAGTTGATCACGACACGCAGCCGGGATTCTTAATATACGTCCCAGTCTTTAAAAACAAGGAGTTGACTGGATTTGTTTATAGTCCTTTTCGGGTCGAGGATCTTTTCAGCCGTTTTCCAAATCCGAATATTCAGTTGTCTGTATACGATCAGTCGGAGGGTGAAGTGGACCTTCTTTTCACGGAGGTCAGCCCCGGCACATCCGATCTTTCCACCAATCATGCCAGTGTTGGGATTGAAATTGCCGGACGCCATTGGATAGTGGGAATGACTTCCACTCCTCAGTTTGAAATCCGATCGGGTTATTATCTACCGTTTTATATTTTGGGACTTGGTCTGGTGATAAGTTTTTTGCTTCTGGCTTTGCTTATGTTTTCTACTCGGCTTCACAATCAACTTCTTGAAGAATTGGCTTTTAAGGAAGAGTCTGAGAGGCGAATTCTTGAATCGCAAAAAGAAGCAGAGCAAGCGAATCAAGCTAAAACTCAGTTTTTAGCAAATATGAGCCATGAGATTCGCACGCCTCTTGGTGTTATTATGGGCTTTGCGGACCTGGCTCTTTCAGCACCTGTCGAAGAGGCAAAGACGCATTTAAAAAAGATAAAGAAAAACAGCGAACAGTTGGCTTTTCTGGTTGGCGAAGTGCTGGACCTCTCAAAAGTAGAAGCGAGTAAACTTGAGTTTGATAAAAGAGTTTTTTCTCTGCCACGCTTTATTCATGAGATCGTAAGTTCACTGGATCTGCGCGCCAAAGAAAAGGGATTGACCCTCATCTGGGATCGGGTGGCGCCGATTCCGGATCGCATTTATACGGATCCCAATCGGCTGAAGCAGGTTTTGTTTAATTTAATCGGCAATGCGATCAAGTTCACGGAAAGTGGTGGAGTTCGCTTAGAGATCCGACTCTTAACTTCGCCTCAGTTGGGTCTGCGAAGTGAATTGGAGTTTCTAATTTCTGATTCAGGAATTGGAATCAGGGATGACTTTCGGATGAACCTTTTTAAACCGTTTTCTCAGGCTGACCCTACGCATTCAAGGCGAGTGGGTGGAACAGGACTGGGTCTTGCGCTTTCTAGAGAAATTGCCCGTGCCCTTGGGGGTGACATTCAGTTGAAGTCCTCTCAACCCGGGAAAGGAAGTGTTTTTTCCGTGGTCATTGATGGTGGACCATTTAGTGGATTCTGGGACGGGCACTTTCAATTTTATGAATCTAGCGATCATCGGCTCGAAAAAGAAAATCTCGATGCGCTCAAAGGTAAAACAGTGCTGGTTGTGGAGGACTCAAGGGACAATCAGATTCTTGTCGAACGATATCTCACCTCCGTTGGAATTCGATCGCGATTTGCTGGAAATGGCCAAGAGGCGGTTTCTCTGCTCAAAGCGAATCATGTCGATCTCGTTCTTATGGATATTCAAATGCCCATTATGGATGGGTATGAAGCTGCAAGCACACTTCGGGCTCGTGATTTTAAAAAGCCGATTATTGCGCTGACAGCCCACGCTTTAAAAGAAGAGCGTGAGAGGGCAGCGAGGATTGGCTTTAATGATTACATCACTAAACCGATCGACAAAGGCAAACTCTTCAACGTTCTTATTCAACATTTGAGTTAATTCAGCTTAAAACCTTTAAGGAAATCTTCCGAGTGTTCTCGGTAATGCCTTAATGATGTGACCATCATATAAATGCTCTTGGATGTAGAATCACTCTTATAGAATGCAGCAACGACCGTCAGACCGTCGTCTTTCTTCATCTGATAGAAGTGAGCATGGACAGAATTGCTTTTTGATTCGATGGATTTGATAGGATGGCTTTCTTCTTTAATGAGCTCATTTTGAATCCATTTTGAATTTAACCTTTCCTTGTTTTGAGCTGAAATAGCCTTCGCATCAAACACAAAGATCGTTGGATAGAATGGGTCATCGCGTTTGGTCAGGGTCCCGTGAAAGGCAGGATGTGAAACAAAGACGAACGTATTCTCAGGATTTGGAGCGTGAAAATCAAACCGAGCGTCCGAGCTCATTCCCTGCACGAGTTGAAGTAAAAAGATTATCTTTATCAAACAATCACCTATTCACACGAGCTCGGTAAGTTTCAGAGTTTGTCCGAATGCGGAATTCACCTTGTCCAATGGATTCAATCTGTGCCTCTTTTTTGCCGGCAAATGGAATTCTAGCAACGGCTTTCAACTTACCGCCCTCCAGACAGAGCGAGACGGCTGCACTCCCCTCAGGAGTTTTTGCATAGATATAGTTGTCAAAATTGCTTAAAGAAAATTCTTGGCTACTATCATGCAATTTAAAGCTGATCGAGCCCTTCTTTTTGACTTTGGGAAGATCAATGCCTTTCACTTGGCCTTGCAGAAGATGCACTTCTGACCAATGGCGAATGCAGTCTGCAAAGCTTATGGTGGAAAGTCCGCTCAAGCCAAGAGCCGTGGAAATAGCAAAACGCTGAATATAAAAAATCACCCATTCCCCCTATAATGGGTTGAATCCTCTGCAGACTTGGTGCCGCTTCTCAAATGCGCCATCTAAAAACTCGATCGTTTTGAGAGTGTGAGAGCGCTTGGCCTATGAGCAGATGGTTAATTTTGCGACAGATTGAACAGGGTTGAACCGCTTCATTTTGAGACAGTGAAATTTTCTTTTGGGGAGAAAACTGCCGTGGTGTGTAGGAAGTTTCATACTTTTTAAGGGGCTAGATTGAAGTTTTAATCGCCTATCGGATTTAGCTTCGAGGCTATGTATCAAGATACTTCTTTCATGCTCATGGCATCGCTCGTGGTTTTTGTGCTCAGCGGAATCCTTGTCGGGGTCCTGGTTGGCATCCGTGTCATTCGGAAAAAGCGACACAAAAGAGATTTCAAAGACGAGGATTATTGGTTGATGGACCTTGTGAATCATTTGGACCACTCTGTGGTGTGGGAAGCCAATGTGGATCCTTTTCAATTTACTTTTATAAGTGATCGCCTTCATTTCCTTATTGGAATTCCAGCAGCAGATATGCTTGAGGATTCTCAGTTGTTTTTCAAACACGTTCCAACTCCATTTCAACGAATGATCTATCAGATGTTCGATAAAGCTGTTCAAACTCAGCTGGATCAACGAATCGAACATCAGATGGTGACTCGTGATGGGAAGATGATTTGGGTTCAAACAGGAGTTCACCTTAGAGCACGGAAGGATGGGACGAGGCGTTTCTTCGGGATCATTGTAGATGTCACTCCATTTAAAAAATCGGAGCGGGAACTTAAAGAATTCAAGTCCAAGGCAAAACTCGCTCTCGAAGCAGCTCGGGTTGGGATCTGGGAGATTGAGGTTGAAAGCGGTAAAATCAAATGGACGGATGTTCAAGCGGATATAGTCGGTTTTGATTCGAGCTCGAGCATTGTACTCAATGACTATCTTACCCGTATACATCCTCAGGACCGCGAAGATTTCCAAAATGCAATTCATGAGGCGGCTAGAAATGTTGGCAGCAAATACTCCGTGGAATACAGAATTCTCACTCCGGATGGGAACGTAAGATGGATGCACGATCAAGGTGAATGCGCTCTCTCTCACGAAACTTCGAAAGCGAAAATTCTAGCAGTGAGTATGGACACGACTGAGAGAAAAGAAAATGAGTTGAACACTCAGCAGGTGAGTCGCGCAAAATCGGAATTCTTGACCAGCATGTCTCATGAGATCAGAACACCAATGAATGCCATCTTAGGCTTCTCAAGCCTTCTTCGCGAGGGCGAAATTGATGAGAAGACTAAAAATGAATACTTAGAGCGAATTTCTAAGAACGGAGAGCATCTTCTCAAGATCATCGATGATATTTTAAACCTTTCGCGCTACGAGGCCGGAGAGGTCCCCGTTGAGAGAGTGAAGTTTGCACTGATTGATGAAATTCAGGAAGTCATCGCGAGCGTTAAGGGATTGGCTGATTTAAAAAACTTAAGGGTGGGGTTGGTTATTCTTAACCCAGTGCCTCAGGTGATCAAGAGCGACCCAATGAGAATGAAGCAGATTTTGACCAATCTCCTGGGTAATGCGGTTAAATTCACTGAAGAAGGGGAGATCTGTGTTCGTCTTAAGCACATCACCGAGGGCACCCATGGTTTTATTGAAATCGAAGTGGCCGACACCGGAATGGGATTGAGTGACGAGCAAATGAAGAAAATTTTTAAGCCATTTGAACAGGCAGAATCCTCAACATCCCGCCAGTTCGGTGGCACAGGGCTTGGTCTGGTTATATCAAAAAGGCTTGCGGAAGCACTGGGTGGAGAACTCAACCTCAAATCCAGCACGGTTGGAAAGGGCAGTGTGTTTTATCTTCGCCTGCCGACCGGAGATCTGGAAAATGTGGCTTTTACAACGGAAAGAGGGCGGCGCTTCATTAAGAATCGCTATTTGATCGAGGCGAAAGAGTCCTCAAGTTCATTGCGCCTTGAGGGCCTACGAGTGCTTCTTGCTGAAGATTCTGCAGATAGTGAATTTTTAATTCATCGTTATTTATCGACGGAAGGAGCCGACGTCACTGTCGTTAGAAATGGCAGCGAAGCGTTGGAAGAAATTAGTAAGAAAAATGAATTTCATGTTATTCTTATGGACATCCAGATGCCTGTGATGGATGGCTTGGAAGCCACACGTCAAATTAGAGGTATTGGATTCGATAGACCAATCATAGCTCTTAGTGCTCATGCTATGAGAGAAGAGGTTGAAGATTCTTTCCGAGCGGGTTGTGATGCCCACCTACCAAAACCAGTTACTCGCTCTCAACTCGTCAAAGAAATTTTGAGTCTTGTCGAAAAAATTGAATAGCAGAGAAATTTTAAAGGATATCTGTGGATAAAACTATAAAAGGACGGGGAGCATCCAGTAACTCCACTTCCAGGTTTTTAAAAGAAAAAACTGTGGAAGATTATTCTAGCTATGGTTGGATGGATGAAGGCGATTTTCCAAACTTTAAAACCGAAGTTTTATCCGATTATTCAAAAACAATTGTAACTAAAAACTCGAGTCCCGATATCTGTTTCACTTACAGCATCAACCCTTACAGAGGTTGTGAACATGGCTGTAGCTATTGTTATGCACGACCCACTCATGAGTATTTGGGTTTTTCCGCGGGGATCGATTTTGAGAGTAAGATTTTTGTGAAACATAATGCTTCAGAGCTTTTAACTGAGTTCTTTATGAAGCCAGCTTGGAATCCCGCGCCTATATTTATGAGTGGAGTTACAGACTGCTATCAGCCTCTTGAAAGAAAGCTAAAGGTCACAAGGTCTCTTCTTGAAGTGTTTCATCGTTTTAAAAACCCATTAGGAATGATCACTAAAAACAGTCTGATTTTGCGCGATCTGGATTTGCTTTCGGATTTGGCAAAGGATGATCTTGTGCAAGTTTGTGTTTCGATCACAACATTGAATGCAGATCTGGCGCGAAAGCTTGAGCCGAGGACCTCCTCTCCTCAATCCAGACTCAATGCCGTCGAAGAGCTTTCAAAGAACGGAATTCCCGTCAGCGTGAATTTGGCTCCCATCATCCCAGGACTGACCGATCATGAAATTCCACTTTTATTAAAGGAAGTCTCAGAGCGTGGAGCTCTAAGCGCAGATTACGTTCCAATTCGTCTGCCGTACTCGGTCAAAGATCTATTTTCTGAGTGGTTGGCTGAGCACTATCCTGAGAGAAAAAACAAAGTCCTTCGTGCGATCCAGGATATTCGACAGGGTCAGCTCAATGACAAAGAATTTGGAAGCCGTATGCAGGGGATTGGAAAACGGGCAGAGATGATCGAGAACTCATTTCGAATATTTAAGAAGAAGTTCAATCTTGAGAAATCGAGCAGGCCTTTGAATCTTACGTTGTTTCAAAGACCTGGCGATCAGCTCTCGCTTCTTTAAAAAGCTCTACTCGTTGAGGTCAATCCAAAGGCCATTTTCACAAAGGAAAGGTTTTCTTACGACTTTATCTTTAGATATGCGGACCTGCCTTCGAAGAACTTTTCCTTCATGCACATTGGAACACTGAACATTCGGATTGTAAATATAAGCTGCTCGCTCTTCGGCACTCATATAACTTCCGTCTTTACACACCCGAGTTTGTAATTCCATGTGATCACCAACTGACACATAAAATACAGATTGTCGCCCCTCTTCACATCCGCCCTTTTTTATGGCGTGAACCGGGGTCCTAAGTCCACCGCTATTACTGCCTCCGCCACAGGTGGCGGAG
>CAZWVK010000037.1:19952-20716 GCA_964636785.1 uncultured Pseudobdellovibrionaceae bacterium
GGCTTGACCCCATGCCATCGGTGAAAGAAGAAAAAGGCCTAAAAGGCATAGAACGTAGGATTTCATTTCGACTCCCAGTATTGAGATTTTGTTTTGCTTTCGAGTTCAATGACACCCATATGTGTCCATGAAAAAATGCAGTTTTTGTCTTCAGAATCCTCTTTTGAATTCTGATAAAGATCCTTCAAAGCTATATTCACGGTTTTAATAAACTTTTTTATGTGTGCTCTAGACGTTGCAAGCGACAAGGTGTCATATTCATAGGGTTTTTCACTGGATAGCTGAGACACAATGCAGACGGTAAGTGATAGATAATCCTTAATCGTAATATCTCCAAAATCCAGAAGGTCAAATTGAGCATCAATTTCATCGCTATCTCTGACCCATAGCCCTGCTTCTATGAGCATGTTTTCAAATCTAAAAATCTCTTCATCTGAGATTCCAAGACGTCTGGCATTGCGATGAATTTGAGTTTGGCGTGAATCAATACCTGGAAGAAGACAGAAAAGATTAAACGAGTAATCCGCTTTCAATTCGGAAAGGATCATTTGCTTGAGATCTGATTTTTTCTCTTCCGTATGTTCGAGCAAACCTTAATCTCCAATAATTCGAATAATATTTAGTAGCGACTTTTTCTTTTTTCCGCGAACTCGACCTAAGCGCGAATGAAAAATGTTTTCTTCGCGTTGCTCAAAATCTTCCAACATAAACTTCTGAATTTTTTCCTGTAGAATCTCATTCACATCCACACCGACAGTTTCAAG
>CAZWVK010000038.1:0-1511 GCA_964636785.1 uncultured Pseudobdellovibrionaceae bacterium
TCGAAATTTTCAATTGTGACATTTAGAGCTTTTAATCGCTCCCTTTGTTTTTTGAGTAGCGGAGAGTGCGCCTCCCCTTGTGCAAAAACTCGACATTCAAATCCCATTAGAAAAAGTAGGCGCGCAATCGCGAAGCCATCGCCACCATTATTGCCAGGCCCACACCAAATAAAGAATTTAGAAATACCTTTTTTAAGACCGAGTTGTGACAAGAAGTGAGCACACTGGCTTGCAACATTCTCCATCATCAATTCATCAGACATTTTCAGTTTGGACGAGGTCATCTCGTCCAGCTCTTTCGATTCTTGACTGGTTAAAGCTCTCATGGAGAGAGTTTTACCTTACGAACAATATGATTGCTACTGTCTCCAATATAAAGGTCGCCGTTGGCATCAAAGGCAACACCCGTTGGATTGTAAAGCGTTGCTGCAGTACCAGAAATACCTTCTTGCTCAAAACCAACTGGAGATCCAGCACGAGCAATAGATGGAGGTGTCCCTGCGCGAGTATATATTCTTCCGTTTGTCGCATCGTTAGCTAAAGAAATACATCGCACATTATGGTAGCTCATATTCGCAAAGCAGATATTCGAACTATTCACAGCAATCCCTGTCGGGTTGTTACATCTCACCGAAGTCGCGAGAATTCCTTCGTTTAAACTTCCGCTGGCGGCATTTCCATTTAGGCATGCGATAATGCTGACCCGACCAGGATCGATTGTAACTCCGGCAATGGTCACTGCACTTGCCGTTTTATTCCAGTATCTCACTCTGTGATTTCCACGATCCGTAATTAATAAATTGCCCAGGGAATCAAATGCAATATCAGTTGGAAGATTCATTTCCAGACTTGCAGCGGCAACATCATTAAGTGAAGTTCCGGATGTACCACAAGTTCCCAGCACTCGAGTAAGAACGCCATCTGTGCCTAAAGACCGAATACAGTGATTTCGATGATCAACGATATAAACTTTCCCGTCGACAGGGTTGTATTTCGCAGATGTTGGATTTTGAAGAGAGATGCTGAGCGCTGGACCATCCCCACCGTTACCGGGAGTCAAATAATCCCCTGCCAGATTTGAAACACGATCATCCTGAAGAAAAACATCGAAAAATGTGCCCGACGCTCCAGAACGGTTCCAAAAACGAACATTATTTGATCCGCTGTTTGCGATCAGCATCGAGCGATTTGGCAAGAGGTCGAGACCACTCAAATACCAGTTGGCGTTCCAATTGACCCTTAGACGAGAGTTGCTTGGGACATCGTTATCAACCGTTGGGTCTCCAGCCCCTGCCGAAAGAGCTGTTTCCGTACGCCCGTAAGCATCGGTTGAGCGAATCACATAGTTGCTTGCATCCGTAAAAAACAACTGCCGACTCGTATTATCAAATGCCACACCAGTTACATAATTGAAAAGGTGTTCATAAGTCGGCTTTTGCGTGTGCCCGTAAAATCCGTTTCTTGTCTTTCCGGATCCTAAAACATCATTGATTTTTTCGGTGACCAGATCA
>CAZWVK010000038.1:1521-19652 GCA_964636785.1 uncultured Pseudobdellovibrionaceae bacterium
CAATTTCTCTTAAACGATTATTATTGTAATCACTCACCAACAGCCGAGTTCCCGGATTCAGTACATCGACTGTTAAATCATAAGGATCGTACATTTTGGCTAAGCTCACTCGGACGCCCGAGCCATTATAAGTCCCGCCATTGGTGAGGCGAACCAATTTTCCAGCCGCAACAGTTATCCCATCAATGGTAAAATCAGATCCTGTGTTATTTACGGCGTAAAGATATTCTCCATTCAGCTGAGTAAAATAGAGAACATCATTCATGTAAACGAGACCCGTTGGGTCTCCAATATTTCCGGCTGTCGCATTGGTATTTGTATCAGTGCCGATTACTCCTGTACCAACAATAGTTGCCACGTGTCCGTCGTTGACCGTGATGGTTCCACCGCCACTCCAAAACGTGATCGGTGCGCCTGAGTGATTGGTAAAAGAAATTCGATGGACTTCTCGGTGGGCAACAAAAATTCCCATCGAGTTGACATAGATGTTATGCGGACGATTCGCAGGTGTTGATGCCGCAGGGCCGGCTCCAAATGAGTTGCTGCCTTCACCAACGACTGTATATGCTAAATCCGTCGACAAATCCCATCGCTTCACACGATGAGAGTTTCGACAAGTGACGTAGAGAGAGTCATTGTAAAGTGCGAGTCCCGCAGCGTTGGAACAAGAATGTGAATAGGCTGAAACTCCATCCACATGCGAGGATCCACCACCCATTCCGGTATAAATATAACCGTTGTTATCAACCCACCGAACACGACTCGAGCTGTATTCCGCAATATAAAGTCTTGAGTTTGCATCATCATAAACGATCGCGCGTGGATTATTTAGGGCTGATTCTGTGGCCACACCATCCGGACCTGTGCCCGCTTCACCTGACCCCGCTACAACTTTTATAGTGTTTGCAGGTATCATCTGTCCCAGTCGAAAAACAGAACTGGATGTTTTATTCCAGTACCAAATGATATTGCTTTGATAGTCCACAAGGAAAAGATTTCCCAGCGCATCTTGCGAGTGACTGATCGGTTTGATCTTTAGCTCAATTGGAGAAATCCCGGGTTGGGTATTATCTCCAATAGACGGTGTTCCGGATATTGTACAAATCTCACCAAATTCTAATTCATTACACGCTTGAGGAAAGTAATTGACCTCTGCTGTCCACGTGTAGGAGTCGGTTGCTGAACCATCAGAAACTTCTACTGAAAGATTCATGCTTCCTACGAGGTCGATATGACCGGTCAACTGAGCCTGACCTGTTCCTGTAACTCCAACTAAATGAGCGGACGGAGCGCCATTGATCTTCCAAGTGTAAGTCAAGGAGTCGCCATTCGGGTCCACCGCACTCACCTCTATAGGTATAGTTGATCCCACTGCCACCTTGGGAACGCCCGCAGTAATAGCTGTAAGGACTGGAGGTCCATTGATTTTTACTTCCCAAGCTCGTGTTTTAGTGTGAACTCCATCTGTAACCGAAAGAATTAAATCTTTTGTGCCTACATTTGAAGGTGTTGCGGTGATGGAGTAAGTAGCCCCTGTAGCAACCTCCGCTCCATCCAGTTTCCACGTCATAATGGAAGTCCGTCCGACCGGCGTTTTGATTGTCGCATAGAATGATTGGCTTTGACCTTGTTGTATGATCACGGAGCTGACATCTGGAAGCACGGTCTCAATAGTGAGTTCATCCACATCGTCGATGGACCCAGATATTAAATCTTTGAATCCATTATCACCGCTTAAGCATCCACTTAAAAGAAAAACTCCTAGCAAGTAGAATTTTCGAAAGTTAAGTCTATCGTGTTTCATTAGAAACGTCCTCTCCTACTTGAGTCCAAAGCCAACCCCGAAAAGAATATTAATCTCTGTCAGTGAGTTTTTGCTGCTTCCAGTCAACATGTTGTATTGAGCTTCACCAACCAAATAAAACGTGGGGTTAAGAACATAATGAAGTCCGACAAGCCCACCAAAACCAGTATAAGTGGTTGATAAAATCGCATTGAATTGAAGATTTTTAAAATTTACTCCCACATAGGGTCGAAATTGATCAGTCAAGTTGATTTCAATTCCCTGAAACTTCTCTTCTTTTGTACTATTCAAACTCCATGGAAAGTATTTAAGCCCAGCATTAATTCCCCATGCAACATCTCCAGCAAAGGCATCACTCAAAAGATAGTTCACTCCAAACGAAGCGCGATAATGATCTTTGAAGCTCAGATCGACTTGCGCCAGATAGGACCCAATACCAGACAAGTTCACCGAACGATTAGTGGCACTCTGCCCACTCAATGAGTAGGCACCACCATAAAGCAGACCACCTACACTTTGAATCAGTGGATCTGAATAACTGATCGCACAAGACCAGATCAGAGCTAAAAGAAAAATACCCTTAAGCCGCTTTATTCTCATGGTGTTCCGAGCTTTCTTTTGAATCATTTAAGATCTCATCGACGTTGAATTGCGCTCTTGAAGCTTCATTTACAAATGCACTGACTATATCTCTTCGAATCGCACTGACCTGCACATCATCTATATCCGAAGAAATTGTTTTCTTTATAACTTCGATCACCTGCTGACGAAGTCTTTCTGGGAATTTTTCTAAGATATGCCGCTTTTCAGATGGATCGCATCCAGCAAGACCTATCGCCCACTCCCTTGGGGAAAACAGTCCAGAAATCACTTTGATATGATCATCGCTCGCATCTAAAATCGAATAGAATGGATGCCTCTCTTTTACAATTCTTGAGTTCTTGGGAAGAACTGTGTAGAAATCCCTCTCATCGCGCGGGCTCGCCGTGTCCAAGTAACGAACAAGGTCGAGATCTTCAAAAAATCCTGCGATCTCTTCATTACCACGCAGTGGACTGACCTCAAGAGCTTTGTTTTCAATTGTTTTCAGAAAATTTGGATCTAGAACCCAATCTTTTGCTTGAGTTGGTGACAAGAAAATGGCCCATTGCCCTGGGAAGAGTGTTTTTGCGACTGCTAAACTCGTTTCCTTCGGAACTAAATTTAATACAGGACCCACCTTATCAAGAGAATTTCCACTCAGGATGTCGACTAAGACATCCTTTTTAAGACGATTGAGAATCAGTGCAAATTGACGGTATTCATTTTTCTCAATTCCTTGCGTTCGATTTGAAAAATGACGTCGTAATCTTAACCGATCTATTTCACTAAGTAACGAAAGACTATGAATTGTGAGGGGGGCCGGATGAGCAATTGCTTTGTACCACCAGCTTCCCACTCCAAACTGAAAAAGATTGCGCAGTGATTCTTTTGGCAATTCAGCAAGAATCGATCCCATTGTGACTGGATCTTTTTCCCCGTGACGCTCAAGAAAGTCCATGAAATCTGCATCAGGCCCATCGAAAAATCCCTGATTTCGTTCCAAAAGCTCCAGCGCAGCTTCTCTTGTTTCAACAAGATTAATATCCGCAGGCAATTGCACAGAGTCGGCATTTTCAGAATTGAAATTTCGCTCTTTACGATTTTGTGAACCATTTAGATCCGATGCTAAATTTAATGCCTGATTGGCAAATTTCTGTGTGCTCTGCCCAATTTCTGAAATCGGCTTTGTTAAACCCTTAACTAATCTTGCAATTGCAATTTTTGAAACCAGCCATCCTGAAATCAATAACAACATCATTCCAATTGCGATGCTTCCGCCGACCCACTTTAGGTTGCGATAGCGATCTTGGTCTGTCCAGTTCATGCGAGTGATTTCGATTCTGTCCGACGAAGCATCAAGCTTTAAATGTTTTGCTAAATTATCCTTTAGGTCTTCCAATTCAGCTTCATTCAAAGTCGCATCCACTTTGAGAGAAACTGTTACCGAACGCACTTGTTTAATAAGTACTCCAAGTGGCACATCCATTCTTTCCCAAAGATCTATTTTTTCAGAATCTTCATCGTACCAGTATGGAAGTTTTGTTTGCTCACTTTTTCCTCGCAGGTCTCTTCGCAAAGAGTCTGGCTGCCCCGTATCGATCGATACAAACACAGAATATGGAGTTTGAGGGAATCTCGTCTGAAGCATTTCACTAACTTTAGAGCGATAGAATTCCTCAATCTCCAGCACTCGACTACCGAGTGCCGAAAAAGAGAAAACCGTTAATAAGATAAATGCAGAACTGCGAATCATTGTGATTCTCCTTGTTTGCCGTCTTCCGAATTCGCGGGAACTCGCGACCAATCACTGATCGCATTATTTCGCTCTGTTTGATCCAAGGGCTCAATAACAAGTACAATCTTTCGATCCAGGGCAAGCTGAGTGGAATCGAGTTCTTTTGTGGATTTATCGGTTTCTCCGTAACCGCCAATTCTCATAAGCGAAAACGGAATTCCTGCTTTCTCCATGACTCTTAAGGCTGAGATCGCACGAAGCGATGACAACTCCAAGTTGTCAGAATAGAAGCGATTCCGTTTGGATTTCACAGGTCGATTGTCCGTATAGCCACGCACAATAAGCCTCATTTTGCCTGAGAACTTCGTAAACACTTTCGCAAATCGTCTGAGCGCCTCTTCTCCAGATGATGTTATTACGAGACTACCCGACTCAAAAAAGGAAATATCTGGAAACTCGATAATTAAACGATTACCCATCACCTCTGTTTTGACACCAAGCTGATCTATGGAGTCTGACTTAATCCCGGCGTAGGTCCCCTCATCTTTAGACGTCGGCACCCCCCACACTTTGACTGGTGCGGGCTCGGACTCAGAAGCGAATTCACGCTCAACAAGTGTTTCAAAAGTCGAAACCTCTTCTTGTTTTTTATCCACGCTAAAAAAAATCATAAAGAATGCGAGAAGAAGTGTGATCATATCACCATATGAAATCGCCCAGTTGGAGTTGTGATCCCCTTCCGGCGCATTTTGCATCCGCCGCTCCAGAAACTTCTTACTGAGCGCTCGACGTCTCATGAAGCAACCTCGAGTGTTGCGCCGATAAGATCTTTTCGTTTTAGCGGTGGAAGGAATGAGTTTAATTTCTCCTGGACAATCACTGGAGATTTTTTCTCTTGAATCATCAATAGGCCATCTAGCATAAGCTCACGCTGATTCATGCTCTGTGCTGATTTATTATATAAGTTTTCACTCATAGGAACTAAAACGAAGTTGGTTAAAATCAGTCCATAAAACGTAGCGACAAGTGCTAGTGCCATATGGAATCCAATTTCAGCAGCATCTGCCCCCTGGGAAACAGATCGCATAACAGAAACCAGACCCAGAACCGTACCGATTAGACCGAAAGCTGGTGGGTACTTTGAAAGTGTACGAAGGATACTTCCATAAACTTCCTCGCGCTCGCGATCCCTCATCAGTCGTTCGGTCATAACATCCTCGAGGTCTTCTTTTGAGAATCCTGAAAGAATAAGTTCAATTCCGTCTTTGAGATATGGATTTAAGGACTTATCTCTTGCCGCTTCAACTAAGGCTGATCGTGAGGAATGCGCCGCCTGCGAGAGACGAACAATCTGTAAGACCATCGTTTCAATTTCTTCCGGAACTCGCTTCGCAATTCGAAAGAAGGCTTGCATCATTTTAATCAAATCAGAAACCGGATATGTGACAATCGCTGCTGTAAGTGTTCCGCCAACAACGATCAGTACGGCGACATGGTCATAATAGAAACTTGTGTCCATCTCCAATAGGAACATACTTCCGCGCAAAAGAATGATGGCAAAAAGAAGTCCAAATAAATGAGTCATTTCTAAAACCCTTTCATCCGGTCAATGAGGTTTTGAGTGTCACGATTCGTAGGATCAATTCCAATGGCCTTGGTATAGGAATCCAGCGCTTCCGGTTTTTTTCCTTGTAAGAACAAAGCGTTACCCAGAAGATTCCAGCCGACCGCTAGGTTTGGATACCTTGCAACCAAGGCACGTCCTCTCGCCTCAGCCGTTGATAAATCTTTAGATGCGAGCGCTCCCTGAATTTCGGCAGTCATTTTTGCCACTTCGTCCAGGTATTTCGCTGCTTTCTTATCGACAAAGGCCTGGGACCAATCGGTCGAGTTCTTTAAACCGATATTGATTTCACCGGACAAGTTTCGAGATGGGATGTCTATGAAAACCCGTTCGACTTCAAATCCCTCCTTCTCAAACCGAAATCCAACGAAGTTTTGCGGAAGACTTGAAATTCGAGAAGCATCCAAATGAAGTGGAGTCTCGCCCAGCTTGCTATCGGATCCATTTTTTTCCACCAAATAAACACTGGCGCCGACTGGAATGGAGTTGAGCCGAACAGACCTCTGTGGCATTGCACAAGAGCTCAGTGCTATTGCAATTGTTAACGTTATAACCAGCTGAGTTGAAGTCACAAAATCACTCTCCTTTGATTTGTCTCCTTATGAATCGGCGTAAGATTTTCTTAACAAAAGATTTACAATTTCAATCTGGACCTTAACCGGACTGATGATGTGCTGAGTAAGGGTGCACGTCTCGACATAAGTTGTATCTAGAAACCAAATAAGCGATCTTTTAATTCTATGAGTTTTTGGCTAAAAGACCTGAATCCCGAACAAAAAGAAGCCGTTCTTCACAACTATGGTCCCCTTCTCATTCTTGCGGGTGCAGGGTCAGGAAAAACGACGGTGCTTGTTTCACGGACCGGTCGCCTTCTTGAAAATAAGCTCACCTCACCGGAAAGAATCTGTGTATTAACTTTCACAAACAAAGCCGCATTTGAATTAAAAAGCCGGGTGGTAAAAAAAATTGGCTCTCCTGCCAAAAAAGTTTGGACTGGTACTTTCCATGGGTTTGGACTGCAATTCCTAAAAGAACACTGGAAAGAGGCCGAGCTTCCAAAAAAATTCGGGGTCATAGACGGCAATGATGCTTTGGCTATTCTCAAAGAAATCATGAAGGACCACTCCGCTTATGAAAAAGAGCGATTTTCAATGGAGCGGCTCATGGCGAAGATTTCGATTCTTCGTCAAACAGGACGCGAATCTGCTCTTGACGATACGATTGAAAGCGCAATGAGTTTGGTTCTTGCTCCCAAGTTCATGACCAAAATGAGACATCTTGGCGTTGTCGATTTCGAAGAACTTCTTTTACGTCCCATTCGCATGATGAAAGAGCATCCAAAAATTCGCGAGAAAATGCGAGGCCGCTATGACTTTCTTATGGTCGATGAATTTCAAGACACGAATAACACACAAATGCTCTTGATCGATGATTTAACCGCAGATCATAGAAACCTAGCTGTGGTCGGAGATGACGACCAATCAATCTACGGTTGGCGCGGGGCCGAAGTCAGAAATATTTTGGATTTTCCTAAACGCTATAAGCCCTGCCAAACCATTCGTCTGGAGAGAAATTATCGTTCATCGGGCTCAATTATTAACCTGGCGAATAGTGTGATCGCCAACAACAAGGATCGGCACTCTAAAGTTCTAAAGCCCGGATTTGAGAATGAAGGTGAGATTCCAGAGCTATTTGTTTATGAAAATGAAAACTTGGAAGTCGAGCAGATCGTCTCTGAGTTGGAGGGCTTTTATAAAAAGGGATATCAGTGGAAAGATATCGCCATTCTTTATCGCTCAAACTCTCAAGGCGGGTTGATTGAAGGCGGATTAAGGCGCAACCAAATCCCTTACAAAATCACCGGTGGCACTGCCCTCTTTGATCGAAAAGAAGTGAAAGATGTTTTAGCTTTCATTCGCTCTAGTCTCTTTCCCACTGAAGTTTCATTTCGTCGAATCATCAATACGCCACCCAGAGGGGTTGGTGAAAAGACTCTTGAAGCGATTGAGGCCGTTCATGAAGACTTGGACTTTCATAAAAAAGCACGAGCTTGGGCTGAATCTAATCCCGACGAAAAACCTGCTTTGGGCATTCACAATCTTTTTGAATTTCTAAAGCAATTGAAATTTCAGCTTGTGAATGACACGAAAGATGCGGAAGAGGTTTTACAAAGAGAGTTGGAGCGCATTGGATACCGTCATTTTGTCTACCAAAGTTATCGCGAATCGCACGTGGCGGAAAAGCGCTGGACCGGTGTGATGATCTTAGGGCGAATCTTAGATGGAATGTTTTCGAGGCATGGAAGAAGCCTTGCGACTCTTGAAAAATTCATTGAAGCCATGGAGCTTCGCGATCCAGTGAATGAAGATGAAGGCGAGCAGAAGAATGAAGTTCAAATGATGACTCTTCACGCCTGTAAAGGTCTTGAGTTTCCATTGGTGTTTTTAGTCGGAGTCGAAGAAGATCTTCTTCCTCATTCTAGACTAGGACAAGATGTGGACGAGGAGCGAAGGCTTTTTTATGTGGGTGTGACTCGGGCGAAAAAACACCTTGTGCTCACTCGCACACGGTTTCGAAAAAAGATGGGCCGACTTCAACCCGTAGCCCCATCCCGTTTTCTACTTGAGCTGGACGCTCAGCTTTACAAAGAACATGACACGATTCGACCTTTAAGCATGGTTCAAAGAGAAAGTATGGTTCAAGACTTGCTCAAAAAACTTTCTGCTAAAATAGAATCCACCGAAGCTGAGAAGTAATTAGCGCGTTGAGCGCGCGGATCCATCACCAGATCGAGTTCTTTCACTCGAATTCTCAGAGCAAAACTCAGCGTTATAAAGTGAAGTCACATAGGTGCACGGAGAGTTTCCGCCGTCAAAAGAATTAAGGATAACAAGTGCATCCAACTCATTGCCAAACATCCACTGTTTCACTTTCGCAGGGACATCCTTTACCGACTGTGGCATCACCATCTGACAGCGCATTCCCTCAGAGAGCCCGGTTGTAAATGGCTGGCGATAGCGGGTGGGCGTGTAAGGAAAGGCCTGATCGCAAGATCTCTGATTTTCAATCACAATCCCTGCGACTCCCGCAGCAACACTAAGAGCTGCTGCTCCACCAAAAAGACCAATGCGTTTTAAGTCCGCTCCTGTGCGAGTGCGACGCTGAGACTGATCCAAGGAGCGAAGATACCGCGCGGATCTCACACGTGCTTCGTTGAGCTCCACTCCCCGATCGATTTGAGAATTGATTGCGACATCTTTCACGACTTGAGCCAAGGCTTTCTTTCGCGGTCTGCTGTATGACCAGGTATTAAACCGGCCGCTCTCTAATGCTTCATTTAGGCTTTTTCCCGCAAGCAATTGCTTTTCAAGTTCATCAACCACACGCTCAGCATGATTTCGATAAAGGGAATTTTTATCGTAAACCTTCCCATCCGAATCTCGAATTTTATCCGGAAGGGAGCTCACCGTTTCATAACTGGCGTTCGCAATATCAACACCACCAACCATCATCGGCCGGTAAACCTGAACACGAACCGAACGCAAACCTCCACTCTCTAGTTGCTGGTAAAAGTTAGGACTGCCTTTGGGGCGTTGAGCATCAAAAGTTCTCGAGACAAGACTCAGCAGCTCGCGGTTTTCATTTTTAAATTGATTGAACTGAGTTCTTGCAACCGCATTGCTTGGGTTCAATCTCGTCCGAGTAGCGTGATTGCGATAATCAATCAAAAGCTGACTGATTTCGGACTGAGAAATTCGTCGAGGCGCTTTGATACGTGACTCGAACTCCGCTTTTGAAACTTCCTCTAAAAGAGTCTGCCGATTCTTATTCAAAAAATCTCTCACCAACTGAGTACGCTCTGCTGGATCTAGACGATTTGCATTTGTAAATCCAAGAAGGGTATAAGCGGGATGGCTACTGACAGAAGATCGGACTCCCTCGGCGCACGATTCGGATCCAATTTGCTGATTTCGACAGTCGTTTAATTTCTTCAGTGCCTGTAGGTGCACAACTGAAATTGGACAGACCGCTTGGTTTCGTAAATTCCCTATGCAGTCTGCGAATGCAGAGTGAAAGAAAAAAAGACTTAGGACTAAACTCAGAACTCTATGCATGATTTCTTATCGAGAAAAGAGGGAAAATTGTTTACCCCTTGTTTCTAAAGCCGGACTTTAGCCTATTTCACTTTTCGAAATTTCAATGTCATGCGATCACTCTCGCCAATGGCCTCATATTTTGCGCGATCTTTGTCCTTCAAACGAAGGCTTGGCGGCAATGTCCAAACCCCTTCCGGATGGTCGGCAGTGTCTTTTGGGTTGGCGTTGATCTCTGAAGAGGCAACAAGTTCAAACCCTGCATTTTTGGCCTTCTTGATCACAAAATCCTCACGAACATAGCCACTTTTAGCTTTCGGATCGTGCTTCTTATTCTTCGGCAAGCGGTGCTCAACCACTCCAAGAACTCCCCCTGGCTTTAACGCTTTATTAAAAACCTTAAGCGCTTCCTCTAGTTTTCCTTCTTTGATCCAGTTGTGAAGATTTCTGAATGTGAGAACACGATCAACGGATTCATCTGGAGCAATTGGTCCCATTTCCGTCGGAACTTCAAATGTTGTATAAACCACTTCTCCATAAATTTCCGGAGCAGCTTTTACTTTTTCTTTCAGCGCTGAATTCATATTGCGATAATGCTCTCTCTCGCTATCATCTTTGAAAACTGCAAGATAAAGCTTTCCTTCGTTCTTAAGATAAGGGGCAAGAATTTCTGTGTACCAGCCTCTGCCCGGAGAAATCTCAACCACATGGTGATTAGGTGCTACTTCAAAAAACTCGAGCGTTTCTTTCGGGTGTCGGTACTGATCCCGAGCTTTGTTGTCGTCGGATCGATGAGGCATTTCTATGATGGATCCGAGATCACTTTTTACAACGGCATCTGGTGTGGTTGTGCAGGAAACACAAACTGCCATCACAACTAGACCATTTAAGAACAAAAGGGATTTCTTTAACATTGCATTCTCCTATGAAGGTCTTTGAAATAATGAGAACCACAGGATACCGAAGACAGTAGACGGTCTACGGAATACTGTTTTTTCTGGAATGGTACCCGGGACAGGACTTGAACCTGCACACCTCTCGGCACTAGATCCTAAGTCTAGCGTGTCTGCCAATTCCACCACCCGGGCATAAGGAAAAACAGATGTCAGAGTGTAAAGAAAGGCTCGCGGAATCTCAAGCCTTTCTTTTCATTATTTATTGATCAATTTTTTATAATCAGGAGCTCTCATGAGGTTGGCGAGCTCTTTTTCGGTGTCCATTTCAATGCGAATGAGCCATCCATTGTTCATTGGATCGTCGTTTAAAGTGCCTGGATCATCCACCACGGACGTGTTCACTTCAATTACGGTTCCGGATACTGGAGCGACCAAATCGCTTACAGCCTTTACACTCTCAACCACACCGAACGGTTCGTTTTGAGTGACCTTTTGTCCTTCTTCAGGAAGTTCAACATAAACCACTTCACCAAGCGAATCTTGAGCATATTCGGTGATGCCAACTGTAACTACGTTTTCATCCACCTGAGCCCACTCATGATCTTTTGTGTAATAGTTTTCTTCTGGAACTCGAAATGTACCCATGATCCTTACTCCTTCTCAACAAAGGGCGTTTTTACCACCTGAGCTTTGACTTTACGACCCCTAATTTCAACAAAAATCTCCGATCCCACTTCCGAAAGACTCTTTGGCACATAGCCTATGCCAATATTTTCAGCAGTGCTGGGTGAAGGTGTCCCACTGGTCACCACTCCTAAACTTCGACCCTCAGCATCCACAATCGAATATCCAGCCCGGGCAATGCCTTTGTCTTTCATCACAAAACCAATCAGCTTTGTTTCAAGAGCTTTTTTCTTACCCTCCAAGAGACTGGCCTTTCCAATAAAGTCTTTGGCATCCGGCTTAATCACCCAGCCAAGACCTGCAGAATACGGATTCATTTCATCACTGAGTTCATGTCCATAAAGAGGGTACTTCATCTCTGTACGAAGTGTGTCTCGTGCCCCTAAGCCAATCGGTGAAACACCTAAATCCTCTCCCTTTTTAAGAAGCTCTTCCCACAATTCCGCTGTGGAGTCCCATGGAACAAAAACCTCGGCCCCATCCTCTCCGGTGTAGCCGGTTCGCGCCAAAATACAATTCACACCCTTCCACCTGAATTCTTTCACAGCAAAATTTTCCACTCCGCTTGCACCTGGAAAGAAGCGCTCGAGAAGAGTCATCGCTTTCGGACCCTGAATGGCAATTTGTCCCCATTTTAAACTTTCGTTTTCAATGATCGCACCCTGATTGTGCTTCTTTACAAACTCCCAGTCTTTATCTGTGTTCGCGGCATTCACACAAAGAAGATAATCTTCATTCTTTTTAAGACAATAAACGATCAAATCATCAACGACTCCGCCATTTTCATTGAGAAAAAGCGTGTACTGAGCCCGGCCTGTCTCAAGGCGTGAGGCATCATTGGTCGTTAACCATTGCACCGTCTTAAGCGCGTTTTCTCCTTTAAGCCGAATTTCTCCCATATGAGAAACATCAAAAAGTCCAATATCCGAGCGAACTTTCAAATGCTCTTCGCGAAGTCCTTGATATTGAACCGGCATTTCCCAGCCTGCAAAGGGCACCATTTTAGCGCCTAAGCGAATATGAGCCGATTTTACGGGGGTCGAACGAAGAGAAGAATTATCGAGTGGATTTTGATCAGTCATAAGGTCTTTCTATGGAAGTCGCCGCTTTTTGTCACCCCAATTTGTCATTCTTGCAGAGTGTAGGAGTTGTGCGGGCCTTAAGAGCATCCCAGGTTGGAGAGCTCCTTGCTTTTTAATTTCTATCGGAGGCCTTAAATGGTTAGAAGACTTACACTTATTCTGTCAGCATTTGCACTTTGTCACTGCGGTGAAAAATCCTATGAAAATGCAAATATGGGATCGAATCAGGCAGCAACTGGTTATGAAACCGAAGATGGAAGAAAGTTTGTTGTTGGAAACGAGCCTCGCCTTGAGCACGAAGTCCTCCGCATCACTCCCCGAGTTCCGATCAAAAAAACGGAACAAGAAGCTCAAATTATTAGTTTCCACCAGTCTTTAAAAGAATTTCGCTTTCTAAGATACGACAACTCAGAAAACTCCCCATCGAGGCTCGGAAAAGACCGATTCACTTTCGAAGTACAGGTTTCACCAACGAAAGAAAGCTCAAAAGTCATCCAGTTTTCTGGATACTTCACGAATGCCAGCAACGGCCAACTGTTGATCTCTGAAATGAAATCTTCAAGCGATCCTGAATATTCCCTTAAGGGAGATATTTCTCAGGAAGGACCGCAGGTGATCGGAACTTTCTACCTCACTCACACACAGAAAAATGAAACTCAGGAAGCCACTGTTTTATATCGTGCTTATGAAGCAAATTTAAATGTCAGAACTCCTGAAGATGTGCGCATCGAAGAGCATGTGAATCTGTTCAAGCGCATTGAAAATCTTCGTAGCAACACCAAAGCTTGGGTGAATACATTTGTCGTTCCCATGGGCGTTTCAACGGTAGATATTGCTGTGATTCGAAAAAGCAATTCAACGACCGACACCGAAGCCAACTCCGATGACCAATCGCTTGAATCCTTGCTGCGATTCTCGGGCCGCTCAGTAGAAACGTTAAAAGGACCGACGGAGAAGTTTCATGTGGCGGACAAATCCGAAACGTCTGATCTTGAGTCCATTGAGTTGATTGGAAACGGCGAAGGCGAGGATACAAAGATATTCTCACTCACTGTCAAAGACGATAAAGGGGAAGACACTGAAATCTTAATGGACATTGAGCGTGAGAAAACAGAAGAAGAACTTCTTGGAGAATTAAAAAGAGAAGAAGATTTATTGCGCCAGCTTTATGAGCCGGTGTCCGATTTTGAAAATGAAGACGATAAGGACGAAGAAGACAAGAAAAGCAGCGATGAAAAGCCTGCTGAGAAATCAAGCTCCAATGAGGACCACTTTCCACCCGCTGGCGGTCTCGTTGTTGATGCTTCGTTAAAAACTCAAACTCCCGAAGTAAAAGGTGAGTTTAGTGAACTCCCAGAAGATGTTCCTATTCCAATGCCTCAACCCGAGTACACTCCACCGAAGACCGATGCACCTGCGCAATCCACTGAAGCTCCACGAACTTCAAGCCTTGGAAACAGCAACAAAAGCTATTTGACGGCTAGAAACAATTCAAACGCTCTAAAGATTGTAAAAGATTTCGATAAGAATTTTACTCTGAACGGGGTTCAAAAAGAGATCAATAATATTAAAAAAAGCCGTGCGGAAGTGAATAAGCTTAAGAAGTTTTTCAAATTCGCCAATCCGTTTCGTGGTCTCATCGAAAAGATTGCCAATGCTTACGATGTTCCACCGCAGTTCGCCTATGTTTCACTGATTGAGTCGGCTTATTTCTATGGTGGCCAGTATCGCATTCAAGTCGCTCCTGGAAGCACAGCTACGGGACCATTTCAGATTTTGATCGCAACCGCTCGAAGCCTTGGACTCCGAGTGGATAGCCGACAAACAAAGGGCTCAATGCCATCTTCGTCGGATGAGAGAAAGTATTTTGCTCCGTCTGCATGTGGAGCCGCCAAATACTTCAGAAACAATGCGAAGATGTTCTCTCGCGACGCTACACTGGCGATTCTAGCTTACAATCAGGGCGAGGGCCGTGCCGGCCAGCTGGCAAAAAGATATGGTTACACTTACGCACAGATTTCTAAGAACAACGTAGCCGGTGTTCAGTACTCGAATAAAAAGCTCGCAGCCTACTTCATCGCCGGTGTTTACAAAGGATCAAGTTTTGATGTGGACTCCGAGTCTCCTCGCAACCTTCCAAGCAATGGATCCATTTACCCATCAAAAGGTCTTAAAGACCAAACCTGCGCTCGCGCCGTCCGCTAAAAAAGGTACGCCGTACCTAATCCGCGAATATATTGCCGGATTAGGTACGGCGTACCTTTTCCTGCCAAAGATCGATGGTGTTTTTTAGAAGCATGGTGATGGTCATTGGGCCGACTCCACCTGGAACGGGAGTTGCTGCTTTTGCATGACCTTTGAGTTCATCGAATCGCACATCACCACAGAGTTTTCCTTGATCACGATGGATACCGACATCCACGATCACACTTCCTTCTTTGAAATCCTCTTTCCCAAAAAGAAGGGGACGTCCCGCTGCAACCACAACAAGATCCATTTCTTTTAAAATCTCACGAATGTTTTCCGTTTTGGAATGACATAAAGTCACCGTCGCATTCGCATCCGTCAGAAGCAGACTCATTGGCTTTCCAACGATTTGACTGCGTCCCACAACGGCGGCCTGAACACCTGAGGTTTCAATGCCGTAGTATTTTAAAATTTCCATCACCCCAGAAGGAGTGCACGGCTTTGTTCGCGGCTTTCCCGTCCAAAGAAGTCCAAGGTTTTCCGCAGTCAGACAGTCCGCATCTTTTTTCGGATCAATCCAGCTTAAAACCTCATCGGCGTTCAAGTGCTCTGGAAGAGGAAGCTGAACCAAAATTCCATCCACATCTTCTCTCTGGTTGAGTTCATCAATCCGGTTTTTAAGCTTTTCAGCAGAGATTGTTTCCAGTTCTTTAAACTCAATGGACTTCACCCCAACCTCACCACAGGCTTTTATTTTATTCGAGACATAAACCTGAGAGGCGGGATCCTCGCCAACAAGAACAACGGCAAGGCCTGGCGGCCGACCGGCCTTCGGACTGAACTCCTCGATCTGTGCCTTGAATTGGGACCTGAGATGTTTGGAAACGACTTTTCCATCAAGAATTTTCACATTCACTTCCTTTTTTGCCATTGTGACTCAGTGAGTGCTCCAGTCCATATTTGACCGCGCGCAAGAAATCCCTTAATAATGGGAGCTGAAAAGGGAGGCAATATGGCCGAAAAAGTAAAATTATCTGAAGATGGCTCAAGTATTGATTTCGTTCAGTCGGACTCACTCCCTTCCTCATTAAAAAAATTCCGCCAAAGTCCTGAAATTGAAGGCTTTTATCGATTTGTGTTTGAAAATGATCTTCAGGCTGAGGCGCTTGTCGTGCTTGATCAGATCATTGCTCGCCGAAAAAGCGAAAAAGCCGCAGCAAAAAAGAAATCCAAATAAGATCCGCCTGCCGGACAGTTTCTTCTCCTAATTCAAAATATCGATAGCCGATGTGTTTCGTCGATTTGCAACCTCTTTTGACTTCATCAAAGGAGTTCAAATCATGATTAAATTTCGTCATTTAAAGAATCAAAAAGGTCAGGGTCTATTAGAGTACATCATTCTTATCGCACTCGTCGGTGTCGCAAGCATGGGAATGATTCGCATCCTTCAACACTCCATCAAAGCCAATTTCGCCAATGTGATCTTCGCCCTCCAAGACGACAACAAGAGAAAAGTATCCGCTGAAAAAATCACGGATGATGATCTAAGAAAAGCTGATTTTGGAGATTTCATGAATGGCGCCTCCTCAAAGAACAATGAACGCTAAGGGATTTGTTCTTTTAGAGGGGCTTATATGTATTCAAGTTTTAATCCTATTCATTACCGGTCTTTTGGTCATTCTATTCGTCGTGCTGACTCAAATATGGCTGCACGGCGAAGCTCACGAAGCACTCCTATGTCTCAAAAGACAAAGTCCGGCTCGCATTTGCGAGAAAGTTTTAAAAGAAAAAACCGAAGGCTTATTAAAGCTTCCGCACGTTCATCGATTTACAGTGTTAAAAAATTCAGACACCGCAACAGAAGTCGAAGTTCAGTGGAGGATCAAAAAACTAGAATTAAAAGTTCAGCGAAAAATCGACTGGGATCAAGTTCTTCGCAAAAAGGCTTTATCACTCTGACAGGAGTCAGTTTTCTAGTTCTTATCTTCACACTTATCGGATCATTTGGCGTATTGAGCTATGTGATTAAGAAAAAAATGACTCTTTCTAGTCATTGTGTTTTTCAGGTTTTAAAACTTCAAAAGGAATTGGCAAAGCCCCTCACTTCATTGATGAAGCTCAATCCTCAGGCCACTCGTCTTCGAGCTCAGGAGGCACTGGCAAAAGCTCAGCTGGCTGCCGCCATTGCGACGGGCACTCCTCCAGCTATTGCCGCCGCTCGGGCACGGCTCCTTACGGTTCAGCAGCGCCAATTGGTATTAAAGGCAAAACAAGAACTTCTTCTTATTGAAGCCCGCGTGCGAAGAGAAGGATTTCACAACTATTGGCTACCGCGAACATCACGCGTGAAAAGAAAAACACGTTTTCCTGGTCAAAGCCCTAGCTTGGCTGTTCAACCCAAACCTTTGGGTTCACGCTCTCCCAGTTATGAACCCACCTCTGATTTTTCCAAGAGCCAAGCGCAGAGCTACACCATTCACCAAGCGGTTATCGTTCCAGGATTTCAGATTTTTACATGGGCATTGGACTCAAAAGATCTTTCGATCAGTTATCACTGTTCAGCCACACTTAAAAAACAAGGAGAACGAAAATGGATTCCCATTCTGAAAGAGGACAAGGAGTCCTGGAGGTCCTTTTATGGATATTTCTAATCAGCGCAATCACTCTTGGGTCCATCGACTTTTACAAAGCGTGGCTCAAAGAAACTTCTTACCGAAGTCTATCGAAGAGCGTTTAACAGCCACTTTCAAAATCTCGGCATTGGAACTTCGTATGATCTTAGGGGCCATTCTGTTAGCAAGCCTGATCATTGCTCTTATGGGTGGGAAGGAAGAAGCCGGACCGAATACAACCCGCGAACTCGAAATTTCCACTCTTATCCCAAGTGGATTTGTTCTTGTTCCCATTCAGCTCAAGAATTTCGAAAGTGTAGACTCAATTCTTGGACCATTTGGCGTCGTCGACCTTTTTACCGAGGCCAAAAGTGGTCAAACACGATGGATTGTCAGGGACATTAAAATCCTTCGCGCTCCTAAAAACCCGTCTCTTTTTGCAGTTTTAGCGCCGCAAGACCGGGCGCCATTGATTATTCAAGCGGATGAAATCGGTCTATTCGCTGTGATCAAGAACAACTCAAGTCGTGGAACAGAGTTTGTAGAAGCTCAGACCGAAGTCAAAAAAAAGCAAACGCGAATCACCTACGCCACGGAGGATGAATGAGACTCAAAGTATTTTTTTCACTTTTATTAAGCCTTCAGATGAGTATATCAAACGCCGCTCAGATCCTCACCGCACCACCAACAACACCCGTAGACGAATTTGAATCGGCTCTTTTGGCATTTAAAAATGTTCAATCACCCATAGATCATTATTTGGAGAGAAACCCGGTTCTTTCCTCTGTGGAAGAACTGACCACCCGCTTTGCTTTGGCTGAGCAAAGCTTA
>CAZWVK010000039.1:0-19632 GCA_964636785.1 uncultured Pseudobdellovibrionaceae bacterium
TTATAAAGAATGGTGACGTTATAACTCATTTTAAAGACGAGCAGCGAACGCTTTCCAAATCCCACATCGCAGATGAGAAACAGGAGAATTCGAGAATTAAAATCCCGTGGTAATATCCTTAGAAACAAAAACAAAGGAAATAATATGGCCGGTTTAGAGAATATCACCAATAAGAATGAACCTGCTCTTTTCACAGACTGCGAGCTTTTAAAAAGCACAAAAGCCCTCGTTAAAGAGGAAAGGCATCTCCTCTCCAAGATCCTAAAGAGCTTAAAAGAAGTTGAGAGAAGAAAACTCTTTTCCGACCTTGGATATAGAAGCTTATTTGAATATGCAGTTAAAGAGCTTGGTTACAGTGAAGGGCAGGCCGGTAGACGAATCCAAGCCATGAGACTTATCAATGAAATTCCAGAGGTTGAGGAAAAGATCGAAAACGGAAGCCTGTCATTAAGCAATATCTCTCAAGCTCAAAGCTTTTTTCGGGAGATGAGAAAAATGAATTCTCAAAGACAAATGAAGTTAGATGACGAGTCGAATCTTAAGGAAATAGACCTTTTTAGCGCATCAAATAAAATAAGTGTACTTGAAAAACTCGAAAACAAATCAACAAGAGAGGCTGAAAAGATCCTACTTGAGCTCAATCCTAAAGCTATAAACCTTAAAGAAAAAGAGCGTACACTTTCAAATGAGCTAACCGAAGTTCGCTTCGTCATGACTGATGAATTAAAGGAAAAGCTTGAAGAGCTGAGATCTTTTCTTGGACCAAGAGGTGCTTTTTTAGGCTTCTCTGAATTGATCAGTGAGCTGACAGATGTTGCCATCGAAGCATTAAGAAAGAAGAAATTCGGATCTCGAAATTCAAAACGCCTTAACTCGAATCCTCAAAAGTCAGATAATCTGCATCAAACTCCGGCGCCGGAGTTGCAGCGAGTCAGCACGAATGCGGTCAATCAGAACCGGAGATCTCGCTACATCCCAAGGCTCCTTAAAACTCAAATATGGCTCAGAGACAACGGTGAGTGCCAGATCTGTAAATCAAAAAGAAACCTAAACTTTGATCACACTTACCCCTACGCAATGGGTGGTGAAAGCAAAGAAGAAAATCTAAGGCTACTTTGTCATCACTGCAATCAACGCCAAGCTTTTAAGAAGTTTGGACTCACAAAAATGGAAAATTTTAAACTCAAGTGAATGTATTCTCAAAATCAATAATCGGCGGACCTGGATGGTCCGGCGAACATTAATTCTAAAAATACATAATCTCCCGATTCCGGATGAATCGGGAGTTTGAGGGTAGAGCCCTCAAACAGACAGGATGTCTTTTAAGAAATGTAACTCCAGCACCGGAGTTGCGACAAGTTAAAGCTAAGTTCACACCCCTGTAGATCCAAAGCCGCCTTCACCGCGCTTGGTGTCTCCGAGCTCATCCACCTGGACAAACTTAGCTTGGAGAACCGGACAGAGAACAAGCTGGGCAATGCGCTCCCCTTGTTCGATGGTGATAGGCTCCGCACCCAAGTTGATCAAAATGATTTTCACTTCACCACGGTAGTCCGCATCTATGGTTCCAGGACTGTTCACAAGTCCCAGCCCCTTTTTAATCGCCAGACCTGATCGGGGTCGCGCTTGAATCTCAAAGCCGCGTGGAATTTCAAATGAAAGACCCGTTGGCACCAGTGAGCGCTGTCCGGGGTTCAAAGTGAGTGGCTCACTCAACTGCGCACGCACATCAAAGCCTGCAGCAAGTTCGGACTCATAACTGGGAAGATCCCCTTTGAAATTTTCAAGAGTCTTCACTTTCACTTCAATATTCAGTCCTTGCGAAGAGGAATTCGCGAAGCCACGCTCACCACGAATCAATGACTGAAGTGAACTTTCAAAATTCCGAACCAATCCGCGAACCTGACTTTCAATCTGTGAGCGATCTCCCAGCTTTTCTTCAACCATGGCTTCTGCTTGCTTAACAAATAATTTAATTGTTTCTTTGATTTGCGATTTATCCATAACTTCACCCCATTTTCTTAAAGATTTATTCAGCAATTAGAGAAAATCTTTTTCGCGAATATTCTTTTTATCCAAATCGCCCATGATCAAGAGCGATGGTTTTTGGTTTTTTACATACTTTTCAATATACCTGCAAACAGACTCTACGGACACCTGGTCAATTTCCTGAATCACTTCTTCAATAGGACGATATGAACCAAACACATACTCATTGATTCCAATAGAGTTCATGCGGTTTTCCATATCATCTGCCCCAAGAAGAATCTGCCCCTTGATTTGCTTCTTAAAAGCTTCGATCTCCTGAATGGTAGGTGGTTCAACGCTGAGTCGTTCAAGCTCCTCACGCACCAGTTTTGCCACTTCCTTATAGGTCTTTTCAGAGGCACCCGCGTAAATAAAAATCATTCCATGCTCAACAAAGGTTTGAAGATAGCTATAGATCGAATAAACAAGACCACCTTTTTCCCGCACTTTTTGATAAAGCCTTGAAGTCACTCCACCACCGATCAATGCATTGAAAATATAGGCATCAAAGCGATCGTCATTCACAAATGTCGTAGAAGGAAGACCATATAAGAGATGCACCTGCTCGCTGGGACGATGCTTGAAATGGAAAAAAGGCTTTATATTCTCTTTTCCTTTTCGCTTAAGCTCTTTGCCCTTCGGTAGACCGCCAAGAGCTTTCTCCGCCAACTCCACCAGTTCCTCATGATTCACTGATCCTGCAGCCGCCAAAACAAGGCGAGAGCCACAATAATTTTTCTTATAATAATCAAAAAGGTCATCACGAGAGATGGCTTTTAAGCTCTTCTTCGTACCAGTGATCAATCGACCCAAAGGATGATCCTTAAAAGCTTTCTCTAAGAAAACATCCATGATGTATTCTTCAAGATCATCTTTGGACATGTCGATTTCCTGAAGAATCACTTGGCGCTCTTTTTCAAATTCTTCCGCATCAAAGGTCGCATTTGTGACGAGGTCACAAAGGACATCGATCGAAATATTTAAATCTTCTTTTAAAGAGTGGGAATGAAAGCAAGTGAGCTCTCTTGTGGTGTAAGCGTTTAAATCACCACCAACAATTTCTAGGCTCTCTGCAATCTCTAAAGCTGTTCGCTTTTTTGTTCCTTTGAATACGAGATGCTCAACAAAGTGAGTGGCACCGATCAGGTGCTCAGGCTCATCTCTCGTACCTAAATCAACAAAGAGTCCAGCTGAGGTGGCGCGAAAACCAGGATGGGATTCGCTAACTACGCGAACCCCATTTGGAAGTGTCGTTTTTTGAAAATTCGGCTCGTAATTATAGACCCGTTTTGAATCCATCAATTACTGAACTGGTCGATCCAGAAGAGCTTTTCGAGAAAGTTTAATTCTTCCAGCACGATCCACATCCAAAACCTTCACATCAATCTCGTCGCCTTCATTTAAAACATCAGAGACGCTGCGAATGCGCTCATGAGCGATTTCAGAAATATGTAAAAGCCCACTGGTGTTTGGAAGGATCTCTACAAATGCTCCAAAGTCAGTGATTTTAGCCACTTTGCCTTTGTAGGTCTGACCCACTTCCGCTTCTGCGCAAATCCCATTGATGATTTCAATGGCACGGTCTGCTGCAGCCGGGTCACTGGAAGCAATGTGAATCGTTCCATCATCTTCGATATCAATCTTAACACCGGTTTCTTCAATGATCCCCTTGATCACCTTTCCACCCGCACCAATCACTTCTCTCACCTTTTCAGGTTTGATTTTGATGGTTTGGATACGAGGAGCAAACTGAGAAATCTCTCCACGAGGAACATTGATCACTTCTTCCATCTTCGCCAAAATATGATTTCTTCCAGCATGAGCCTGCTTTAAAGCCTGCTCCATAATGTCGAAGCTGATCGAATCGATCTTGATGTCCATTTGAAGAGAAGTGATTCCTTCGCGGGTTCCTGCGACTTTAAAATCCATATCTCCAAGATGATCTTCATCACCAAGAATGTCGGAAAGAACGGCGTAGTCATTTCCTTCTTTAATCAGACCCATTGCAATCCCAGCGACGTTTCCTTTGATCGGAACACCCGCATCAAGAAGGGCCAACGTTCCCGAGCAAACTGTACCCATGGAACTTGAACCATTGGATTCAAGAACTTCAGAAACAATGCGAATGGTGTACGGGAATTTTTCGAAGTCTGGAAGAATCGCTTTGATCGCACGTTCTGCAAGAAATCCGTGACCAATTTCACGTCGGCTTCCACCACCAAGACGTCCCGTTTCCCCAACAGAAAATGGCGGGAAGTTGTAATGAAGCATAAATTTCTTTTTTGTGAGACCAGCAAGATCGTCAATCATTTGTTCATCATCACCGGTTCCAAGTGTCACAGTCCCAAGAACTTGAGTCTCACCGCGAGTGAAAAGTCCTGAACCATGCGCTCTTGGTAGAAGTGCGACTTCACAGGAAATCTGACGGATATCCGTTGTCGTGCGGCCATCAATTCGGACCTTGTTTTTCAATACCAACTCACGACTAAGTTTGTATTTCAAATCTTCCAAGATCTGCCCAAGCTCTTTTGCACGCTGCGATTTCAATTTGTCATCAGCGATTGGAGCAAGAAGAGCCTCCTCAGCTTGCGCATGAGCTTCACTATAAGCATTGTAACGATCCTGCTTCACTTGGTGTTTCAATGCGGCTTCAATCTTTGGAGCCAAGAAGTTTTTCGCTTGAGTCTCAAACTCAGAATCAATAGTTGCTGCTGTGAATTCACGTTTTGCTTTAGGACCTGCTTTTTTAACAAGTTCATCTTGCAAATCCAAAAGAGGCATCATGGATTGATGCGCGAATTTTAAAGCTTCAAGGACTTCAGCCTCAGTCAGAAACTGACACTCCCCTTCCACCATTAGAATTCCATTTCGAGTACCCGCAACCAAAATATCCATTTGAGAATTTTCAAGTTGAGCGGCGGATGGATTTGCAATGAGCTTTCCATCAATTTTCGCCACCTGAACAGCTGCAGTTGGTCCGTTGAATGGAATATCACTCACCTGAAGAGCCGCCGAGGCTCCGAGGCTTGCTAGAATTTCAATTGGAAAAGTTCCGTCTACACTTAAGGTTGTTGCAACAATCTGAGTGTCGTGACGGTAACCTTCTGGGAAACATGGGCGAATGGGGCGATCAATCAAACGTGACGTTAAAGTCGCATTGGTCGTTGGACGTCCTTCGCGTTTAAAATAGCCACCCGGAATTTTTCCAGTGGCATAAAACTTTTCTTGATATTCAACTGTCAGTGGAAAGAAATCGAGTGCTGATGGTTTTCGGGATGAAACGGCGGTCACTAAAATCATATTGTTCCCGCAGCTAACAACAACCGCGCCATCCGCTTGCTTTGCCATCCTTCCGGTTTCAATTGAAATATTATGACCGTCGATATTCGCTGAGACGACTGTCTTCATTTGGCCTGCCTTTTTCTATAAATGTTATTTTCTGATTCCAAGTTCGCCAATTAATGTTTGGTAGCGGCCTAGATCATTTACTTTGAGATAATCTAAAAGTTTACGACGACGGTTAACCATTTTAATCAACCCACGCTGAGAGTGTTTGTCGTTTTTGTTTTTCTTGAAGTGCTCAGTGAGTTCTTCAATTCGTGTCGTTAGAATTGAAACCTGAACTTCAGGAGATCCAGTGTCTAACTCAGATCTTTTGAAACGTTTAATAAGTCCTTCTTTGACTTCTTTTGATAATGCCATTTGAGATACCTCCTAAAAATGAAACCCTTAGGGCGTCTGGCGGTCGCACCCTTGAGCTAAGGACTGAAACTAATGACTGAATGCATCGCGGTCAAGCTTGAAAACCCGAAGAATTTTAATCCCTTGGCCGGGCTTGATCATCAATAGAGCGCGGCAAGACCCATCCAAAGAGTGAACCCGAATCCCAATATCACAGCCCTCTCTAAGAGCCTGCTTTTGCTCAGGAATTAATCTCGCCTGAAGGTCAAATGGAACTTGGCCATTCCCCATCAAACGCTCTTCCTTGGGACCCACTTGAACACGCTTCCAGTGGGAGATCAGGTCCAAAAATCCAATGAGTGAGGTCTTAAACTCGCCCGCTTCAAGGTCTGCCAAATCGCAGGCCTGCTCAACTGTAAAGCGGCCCACTCGAAGCCGTCTGAGCCCGGTCAAATGAGCTCCAACCCCTAAGGCTTTGCCCATCTGATCCGCCCATGTGCGGATAAAGCCCCCCTTCTCACAAGAAAGCTTCACCTTCAAAAATGGGAGATTGAGATCACTCATTGAAACATCGAAAAAATTCATTTTTTTGGTGGGCAGATCAGGTGCCGCTTCACCACGATGCGCACGTTTATAGAGCTCCTCGCCATCTACTTTTTTGGCTGAAAAAAAAGGAATGGGCCACTCAAACTCCCCGGACATTTGATTCACCTGCGTGATGACTTGATCTTCGCTCACCTGGACATCTTTGGTTTCAACAATCTGACCTTCTTTATCCAACGTGGTCGTAGTTTCTCCGAGCTTGATCTCGGCCAAGTAGGTTTTATCCTCACCCTGAAGCCAGTTTGAAAGCTTTGTGGCTTCTCCAAGAACAATCCCCATAAGACCGGATGCCATCGGATCCAGTGTCCCCGTATGACCAACACTCTTTTGACCAAGAGCCTTCCTGACCTTTTGAACCACGTCATGACTAGTGATGCCTGATGGCTTATCAATAAGTAAAAGGCCGTGTGAGTCTTTCATCTTTCCTTTGGTGCTTTTAATTTTGAGAGCATTTCATCGATCGGATCGAGCTTTTCCACTCTTCCAAATATAAAACGAAGAACCGGACAGAATTTCATTTTGAGCTTTTTTGAAACTTCGGCTTGAAGATGCTTTCGATGCTCAAGAAGAATCTCCTCACTCATAGCCTGATCCTCAGCTTCACCAACAAGGCGAAAATAAATTCTCGCGTGCTTTAAATCCGGTGAAACCTCAGCTGCAGTTACAGAAGCAAAAGCAGGAAGCGGTTCTGCCAGTTGAAATTGCAAAAATTCGGAGGCCAACTGAAAAAGCTCGCGTTCAACGCGAGCCGTACGGTGAGAAGATGACATTAAAGTTCTCTTTGAACCTCTTCCTTCGTAAAGGCCTCAATCACATCGCCAACTTTGATATCGTTGAAATTTTCAATTCCAATTCCGCACTCAAAACCACTCGCAACCTCTTTCACATCGTCTTTAAAGCGCTTAAGACTGGAGACTTTACCTTCGTAAATCACCTTTCCATCACGCACCAAGCGAAGCATATGGTTTCGAGATATTTTTCCATCTGTCACAAGACATCCAGCAATCGTTCCGATTTTTGGAACACTGAACGTTTCGCGAACTTGGGCAGACCCTTGAGCCTTCTCCACCACATCTGGAGCAAGAAGACCAGAAAGAGCTTTCTTCAAATCATCTAATAATTCATAGATGATCGAGTAAGACTTAATCTCAATGCCTTTTTCCTTCGCCGTGCGAGTCGCTCCGCTGTCGGGCCTCACGTTGAAACCAATAATCAAACCATTTGCAGTTGAGGCTAAGAGCACATCACTCTCGGTGATGGCACCAACAGCAGAGTGAATCACTTTCACTTTCACTTCTTCATTTCCAAGTTTAGGTAGAAGCTCTTTGATCGCTTCCATACTTCCCGCAACGTCAGTCTTGAGCACCAGTGAGAGCTCTTTCACATCTCCTGATTTTACTTTTGAGAACAACTGCTCCAAAGACATTTTTGAATTTGGATTTTCCGCCTGTTCAATCTGTGATTTTCTATATTTTGCAATTTCGGAAGCTTTTGATTCATCCTTTGCAACATCAAAGAAATCTCCAGCCATTGGTGGCATTGGAAGCCCAAGAATCTCAACCGGATACCCAGGAAGAACCTCTTTCACCTGTTCACCCTTGTCATTCATCATTGAACGAATGCGTCCAACAACAGTTCCAGCAGCCAGATAGTCACCAATTTTTAAAGTTCCATCTTGAACAAGAAGAGTGGCCACACTTCCGCGTCCTTTTTCCACGCGGCTTTCGATCACGACTCCTTTTGCCGAGCGCTCTGGATTGGCTTTCAAGTCTTGAACTTCAGCAACGAGATTGATTTGCTCAAGCAGCTCCTGGATCCCTTCGCCTTTGAGTGCTGAAACGGGACAGTAAATGGTCGTTCCACCATACTCTTCAGGAACAAGCTCCATTTCCATCAATTGGTTTTTCACACGCTCTGGATTCGCGCCGGGTTTATCCATCTTGTTAATAGCAACAATAATTGGAACACCTGCAGCCTTCGCATGGTTTACGGCTTCTTCCGTCTGAGGCATCATTCCATCATCTGCTGCAACAACAATGATCGCAACGTCCGTGACTTTCGCTCCCCTTGCACGCATAGCCGTAAAGGCTTCGTGACCGGGAGTATCGATAAATGTAATAGCCTCACCGGAATCAAATCGAACTGAATATGCACCGATGTGTTGAGTGATTCCACCCGCCTCACCGGCAGCCACTTTGGCGCTTCGAATGGCATCAAGTAGTGATGTTTTTCCGTGATCCACATGTCCCATAACGGTAACGACCGGTGGACGGGAGATCGGCTCAGCATCTAGATTTCCAAATGCCGCTTCAGATACAAGATCGCCTTCTGATTTCTGTACGTTCTGTGCTTCCCATCCAAACTCAGGGACAACCAATGCAATGGTGTCGAAGTCTAAAGGAGAATTCATTTGAGCTTGCACACCTTCACTCATGAGCTTTCTCATCAGCTGCGGAGCCTTCACGCCAATCGCCATAGCCAATTCATTCAGAGTCATTTGACCTGGAACTTTGACCACTCGTTTATGAGCTGCAGGAGTTGTTAGCTGAGTCTTCTTTGACTCTCCTCGAACAGCCGGCTTTTTCTTCTTCGGCTGGAAAATAACTTCACGTTTTCTAAACTCGGTGGCGGTGAAAACCTGTGCTTCACCTTCACGAGTCGCCCCACCGGCTTTTTTCTTTTCTTTTTCTCGAGCCTTTTTATCAAAATCTCGATCTGCACTCTCCTCAACCAGAGGCAGTGCAGGTTCGGATGTGAAAAATCCAGTTCTGATATTTCGCGTGCTCGTGCGCGCCACTCGCGGTGACCCAGCTGCACCACCTTGAGCACCACCGGATCGATCCTGAGAAGTTGAAATATTAGAAACACGTCGTAAGTCCATACGACCGACGATATTCGTCGGTCGACGCTCAGGAGCTCTTGGCTGAGCAGCTTCTTCTTGAGCTTGCCCTTGCGAACTCACTTCTTGAGTTCCGCTATCGCCATCAAATTGATTCATTAAAGCATCTGTTTGATGCTGCAGTTGTTGCTCAGATGGACTCTCTTGAATTTGAGTCGCTTCTTCCTGAGCGCGCTCCATGGCCTCTTGAGCCTTCGCTTCCACTTCACCCGCTTTGCGGCGAATCACGCTGCTTGCTTTTTTCTTAGTCGTTTTCTTTTTCGTTGTGGTTGCAGCACTTGCCGAAGTCGCCTTTTTTGCGACCGTTTTCTTTGTGACTTTTTTAGTCGCACCTTCTTTTTTCGGCGCTGCTTTTTTGCGAACCGTCTTTTTCTTAGTCGGTTGCGCTGCTTTGCTTTCTTCACCGAGACGATTTTTGATTTCTTCCATCATTTCATCGTCCAGCGTAGCCATATGGCTCTTTACCGGAAGCTGCCACTCCCGGATCTTGTCCATTAAGGCAATCGTTTCAACGCCAAGTTCTTTTGCAAATTCAAATACTTTCTGGGTGCTCACTCATTCTCCTTTTGGGCGTTCAACTGCGCTAATTCTTCTCTTAGGCGCTCTTCCGCTTGCGATTTTGCGTCTTGTGAAGCCTGATGGACCTCTTTCGCTCCAGCGTCCGATGACTTTGAAGCCGCAACCGTCGGAATTTCTTTTCCTTCTGCAACATACTGTTGAAGAAGCGCTTTCGCGTCGCTCACTAATTTTTCAGCTTTCTCAGTGTCGTCATAACCAGGAATCAATTTAACAGATTCAACAGGAGCCTCAGCTAAAGACTGAAACGATGAAAAACCAGACTGGTAGATATTTTGTGCCATAGTTTCGTTCATTCCAGGAATTAGCATCAAATTGAAAATAGCCTCCGCGTTCTTCTGTGCTTGAGCAGAATCGGACATGATATCCAGCTTCCAGCCCGATAGTTTTGCGGCCAATCTGACGTTTTGCCCTTTTCTTCCAATGGCAAGACTGAGCTGGGAGTCCGGAACAACAACTTCCATCTCTCTATTTTCCTCATCCAGATAAACTTTAGAGATTTCAGCCGGAGCCAAGGCATTACATACAAAACGAGCCGGATCTTCATCATAATGGATGATGTCGATTTTTTCACCCCTTAATTCCTGCACAATATTTTGCACACGTGAGCCCTTCATTCCCACACAGGCTCCTACAGGATCCACAGCAGGGTCTTTACTTCGCACCGCAATCTTGGCTCGTTGTCCAGGCTCACGTGCTGCACCTAAAACTTCAACAATGCCGTCGTAAATTTCTGGCACTTCCACTTCGAAAAGTTTGATCAGGTAGCGGCTGTCGGCTCGAGACATGATGATTTGTGGGCCACGAGTGGTTTGGCGCACATCCGCGATATAGCCTTGAATGCGATCACCTGGTTTATAAGCTTCACCCGGAATTTGCTCGCGAGGTGGGATGTAAGCTTCCGTTCGACCCAAATCCACAACAATAGCTCCACGCTCAACTCGTCTCGCAATTCCGGAAGCGATCTCGCCTTTTCTTTGTTCAAACTCAGAAAAGATAATATCTCTTTCTGCATCTCTCACTTTTTGAGTGATGATTTGTTTTGCAGTTTGAGCGGCGATCCGTCCAAGATCACTGGTATCAAGCTTAAGTCCAATGGAGTCATTCAATTGAGCTTCAGGATCAAGCTCTAAGGCCTCACTCAATTTGATTTCAACTTCTTCATCAACAAATTCTTCGTCATTCACAACTTCTTTAAACTCATAAAGATCGACTTCACCAGCATCCTCATTGTATTGAGCTTCGATCTCTCGGTATGTTCCGTATTTTTTTCTAGCAGCGACGAGCATCCCTTGAACAACGGCATCTATGACGAGCTGTCGATCAATGCCTTTATCTTTTCCAACTTGCTCAATAATGCGCCCGAGTTCTGAAAACATATTGTCTGCCATTTTATTTTACCTCTTCTTTATGGGCGTTTTCTTTTGAGGCTTTCCCTTTGGCCCCTTTTTGTCCACGCCACCAAATACCATTTTTGCTTTAAGAACCTTATCCAAAGGAATCTCGTGAGCCTTCTTTCCTTCTTCTAAGGTCAATTTGCCATTTTCAACGGCCGTAATCTTTCCAGTTACGGTCTTATTCATATCCTCGGCCTCGTACTTGATACGAACGGATTCCCCGATGGCTCTTTGAAAATGCCATTCTTGGGTGAGCTTACGCTCAAGGCCTGGAGTAGAAACTTCTAAATCGTAATGTCCCCCTGGAATCACATCCGCCACATCAAGCGCCAAATTAAGACCACGTGAGACATTGACACAATCATCCAAACTCGCTCCACCTGGATCTCGATCGATGTAAACGCGTAGAACTCTTGAACCAGCTTCTAAAAACTCCAGGTCATAAAGAAGACAGCCCTCACGAAGGGTCACTTCATGGGCGATATCTCTTACCTTTTCAACAACTCCTGAAGACACATAAACTCCGAGTTCTTGGTCAAAAAAAAGAGGGCTTCATCAGCCCTCCAATCACCTGCGCAAAACTCAAATAAAACGCGCACAAAAATCTTACAACGCTCAAAGAATTAACAAATCCATGGGGGTAAATCAAGTCATTTTAAGCCAATGTAAAGAGAACGGCGTCGCCCCCATCACGGTAATATTTGGGACGCCGACCCACCTCAATGAAGCCAACTTGTTTATAGAGCGCCTGAGCTGGATGATTGTCCGCATGGACCTCAAGCCAGATCTTTTCACTGGGGCTTTTACGCTCAATCAGATAGGTGAGCAGATATTTCATGTCGCCCTTCCCCTGTCGCATCGGATGAGTGGCCAGAACAGTGATCTCACGGTGCTCTTCGAAGTAGCGATATAGAACGAATGAGGTCAGACCTTCAGGCCCAACAAGACCAATTCCCTGACCAAACTTAAGCTCCTGTTTCAAAAGCTCATGGTTCCAGGTTCCACCAATAGGATAATTGGCCGATCCATACGCCTCTTTAAGAACGTCCCACACCTGTGCGCTACTGGATTTAGTTAGTACGGTGATCTCGCCGTAATCTTCATGAAAATCTGTGCTCATTCAAATCTCTGATAAAAAGTTTCTCGCCGAATACTTCGCGCGAAGGACTTCATACCAGTCTTTCAAACGACTCTCAACCTGAGAACGTCGTAAAAAAATACGAATATTTTCCTTAAACTGATCTAAAGGAAGTGTGCCGAATCGAGTTCGATTTTCTTCGTGATATCTTCTCACCTCTTGATCTGTGATTGGAATGACAGAAGATTGAGCACGAAACCGAATGAATTTTTCGGCTTGGACTTTACGACGATAAATCTCTTTCCACTCTTTTTCGCTGACCTCTAAGCCTCTCCACGCTGTCGAGGTGAAAAGCTCGCGCGGAAGTTTTGTGAGCGCCGCTTCAAGCTCACCTGTTGCTAATTTTACGGTGGAGAAGTTTTCGGCTTCTTTTGCAATCAAATATTCAAGCACGGTTTTATTAACCTGGTCAAAAAAGGCCTTCGAATCTTCGGAGTGAAGGGTGTAGGTCTTCGCACCCGGCTGAAGAGCCACCTCTAATAGATGCTGAATATGAGCTTCTCGACTGGTGAAGACATGGCCTTCTGCCCGTCCCACTGTCATAGAAATGAGCTCAGCAAAACAAGAGAACGTGGGAATAAAACTTATAAAAAAAAGGATGAAGACGCGTTTGAACATGGAATTTAAAGAGTGGCACATGGAGAGAAAAATGTCTTTAAAAAACAAAAGGGTTGGACCTCTTTGGGGCAAGGTCCAACCCTTTTTGACACACTCGAATCTACCAGAGGAACAATCACTTAGAACATAAACTTAGCATTCACTGTCACTTGAGAGCGATCAATCTCTTCTAAAGGCTTACCGAAAGTTGGCTGAGCCCATTTCTGTGCAAACACCGGCTCGTCATTTTTCACGAAGACGTTGGTTGAGTACTTGAACTCAGCACCGATCACGAAGTTTCTGCTTAGCTCTAGGTCGAGACCTGCAAGCAAGCTTCCATCCACCGCATGAGTGTTTGCTTCTCCACCGAATTCATCGTTTGTATTGTACGCATTCCAGCCATACTGGTTCGTCGCGCCGTAAATTCGGTCTTGATAATTTCTGTAAACATAGTTCACACCCGCTCCAACGAAAGGCTTCAAAGCACCTGTCAGAATGGAGTATCGAGCTGTTAAACCAATGTCATACTGAGAAACTTCGCTGTAAACTGGAGCGACCCAGAAAGTATCCACATAGTGGTTGGAGTAAAGGAAAGACCCTTCCACATTCACGCGGTTTCCAAGGTCTCGTCCAATAATAACACCGGCTGCGTAGTTGCTTTCCACATTGTCAGCGTCATAAGACATTCCGCCCAATGAAAAACCCATATACGTGCGGTCATTTCTAAGGTGCTCAGGAGGCTGAACCGCAACTGTTTGAGTTTGAACGGGAGCGACAACAACAGGCACCTCTTCTTTTTCAATCACCTTTTGAACAATGACTTTCTTTTCAATGATTTCATCATCATATCCATAATCGTCATCAATTTGTGTTTTCTTCTTAATAACTTCTTTTTTCTCTAAAGCTTCAAAACGATCTCCAAAAAGAACATCTGCTCGTCGTCTTTCATCTTCGAGTCGAGAGGCTTCAAGCTTCTCAACAATTCTTTGTTCCGTAGAAACTTCTGCACTCTTTCTCGCATTTCTCATAGAGTCTGCTTGAGAGAGAGCTTCAGATCTTACAGAAACATCAGAATCCAAATCCGCTTCAACATCAGCCTCGTTGCTGGCATAAGCCTGACTGTCGTTTTGGTTGGCATTTGAATTTGTATTTAAGATGATCACGCCACCTTGTGCGCCTTCACCTTTTTTAATTGTTTTTGCTGTGGTCTCAACAATAGAGTCTTGAATCACAGCATCCTGGAAATCCGCTTCGACCTCAGTCTCAGCATAGAGTTGTACAGTTGTGATTGCTAATGCAAAGCTGGCAATCACCGCAGCTAATCGAGTAAACGTCATGTTCATCTCCTATGGTTTATTCGTTTCGAGTGTCGTTCAGTTCGACTTCTCTATGAGCAACGGGTGTGCCGTAATTGGTCGACTGGATTGTAGACCTTACAAAGTGTAATCAAGATGCTGAAATAACAGGCGAATTTGCAACCGAACCTGGTGATTTTAGAATTTATTAGAATTTTTCATGCCATAAAACTCTGTTTAGCCCGCTGACACTCTTGTAAAGGTTCCAGGTTCCATTCTTTGTCTATAGTGAGTCATCAAAAACCAATATCTTCCAAAGAACACTTGAGTTCACCCGGGTTCATCGCATAAATTCTTGAACCTCTATTCCAAATTGCCTCGGTGGTGGAATTGGTAGACGCGCTGGACTCAAAATACCCGGCGCCTAAAAGGAGAGAGGGAGAAGATAAAGGAGGGATTTAGGTAGACATTTCAATTGATTACAAAACTTTTTTGGATCAATTTAAATGTCTGAAAAAATCGCTCTGTAACAAAATAGTAACAAGCCTCGGTGGTGGAATTGGTAGACGCGCTGGACTCAAAATCCAGTACTAGCAATAGTGTGGGAGTTCGAGTCTCCCCCGAGGCACCAAGATTCCTACCCCGTTTTCTTCACTTTCAACAATTCTTTCCACATCTTGTTATTAACAATGTCAGCGATCTTGTCGGTCTTAAACTCCGGCTTTCCACAATAATTGTTCTCATTCACTTCTCGGCCATGACCAAGAATTAAGGCCCTATCATCCAGAGACATTCCTGCGTCTCTCGCGGCGACATTGAACCCTCTTCTCATATCATGCCTAGTAAATGGCACCTTTACGTCTGTGCGAAGCCTTTGACCGTTTTTGTACTTCTTGGCCGATTCATTAATGCACACCGCTGGTTCTACAAGTCCCGCAGCCACGAATAAAGCTCCCCATGCTCCACGAACACTATCCACCCGACGATAGACCTTCTTCTTTCGCCCTTTGCTAAGATCTCGATCAATCATTGTGAATATAAACTTCGCTTCTACTGGAACAACTCGTCCATGATCATTAGGACTATAGCCAACAACCCTATGGGTGTTTGCCCTTTCAACCAATGGTTTAAGCATTTCCAAAACATCCTGGGGAATAATCGTCACACGGGCTTTACTATATTTAGGAGCCCATCTGTCCCCATGTTGAATTGGGCATTTTTTTGGCTGAATCAACCACTTGCCAGTCTCCCAATCTACATCGTCCACTTCCAGATAAAGCAGCTCCTCTTTCCTTGCTCCGGTCCTGAAGAGACCATAAGCAAATTCTTTAACCGGAAATTCGAAGCGGTGCTTGTAGTTCGCAGACATTAATTTCGGGAGAACTTCGGGAGGAGGGGTGACTGTACGTGCCCTCTCCTCTTTTGGTACTGTTATGGAATCAACTTCAAGCCAAGGATTTTGTGGAATCCATTTTCTTCGTTTCAGCCATTTAAACAAACGCTTTATATCGTTAAGCGCACCGAAAGCTGTGACCCTTTTAATTTCTTCAGCCTTCACTCTTTTAAGTAAGTGCTTACGAAAATTATAAGCGTCATCTTCCGTCAACTTGTGAACGTACTTCACTCGATACTTGGTTTCTAAAACTTTTGCGATACCTAATAAACGCTTTTTTAGATCCTTGTAGTAATTTGGTGAGGCACCCTCGGATTTCAGATGGTCGATGTATTCATCAATCGCTATTTGAAATGTGGTCAATCGGCTGGAGCTTCTTTGAATTTTATCAATCTCTTTTTGAGAGAATAAACCCTTCGCAAGCTCTTTAGCTTTTCGGTCAGCATTTCGTTTAACCGCTTGTTCATTGTTACCAGGCGCTTGTCCGTAGAACCATTTGCCATTTGGTAACTTGAATTTCCAGTACCAACCCGTTTCTCGTTCATAGATATAAACGCTCGGGGCATATTCAAAAGATACTTCAATTTTGACTAGTTCATTCATAGTTTTTCTCCTAGCCTTGGTATCCCTGCTTACGAGAACGTTGCAGGAACGCATCAAGGTCTGTTTTGAGAAAAACTAGGCCTTCCTTAGTAAAATCACAGAATGTCAGCCTTCTTGATCGGAGCGCGTGATAGCGAATACTATCCACATTGCACCTACAGTAAAAGGCTGCTTCTTTTTCATTAAACACATGATGGTTTAACGCAATTGTTACTGCTATTTGGTTTTCAAAGAACATTTGATCCTTATAAAGATCGGACACAAGCCCTCCATTTGCAAGAGGAAAAGGCGGGCCTAAACTGTTGAAATATTTGGTGTTTTTCTGACTTAGGGAGTCGAATTAGGATGATTTTGCGCAGACCGGATCAACATCCGTTCATATATAAAACTTAAACTGCGGTTTTGGGTTTTTTGTTGGAGTTGATACTAAAATTTCTCCTACTGCTCCAGAAAAACCCACGGTCACAGGTGACGCTTCACTTAGTTTACATGCATTGTAGTTGAGCTTTGATAAGCCCAAAATGTCTTTTGATACAATTTCAATGTCCGCTTCTCCAAACTGAACCGTTATTCTTAACGGCATAGGAATTTCTGCTCCATCGTAAGTTTCCAGTTCATACTTAAAACCAGAGGCCCACAGGTAAGCTTCGCTATCGTTAATCTTCAAATATGTACCGCGAACAACAGGTCTTGTGCCATTACGAAAAAGTCGGAAAGAAAGATCCTTTTTAACTCTTACAGCAACAACCCTTACTCCTTCAGGGCAAGCCTCTTGAAATCCCTCAAACTCTTCTGGTGAAAACTCGGAGGGACAATGAATGAATATCTCTCGAAGAGGCTTGCCCCCAAGAGCTTCGTATTCTTTTAGCACACCTGCCAGCATCTTCTTTGCACCATCCTTACTGAGGTGAAGCGTCTTGTCTTCAGGAGAGTAAACAACTCCTTCGTCACCCTTGAAAACTACACCATCGCCATCTTGTAAAAACATCTGGGCTGCACAACAAGCACTTTTGCTGCCATCCTCATTGCCAGTCATTTTAAAACAGAGTCCTATGTAACAAACTCCCTCTCTAACAGATGAAAGTTTCCAAGGCTTTCCTCCAATTTTGTAATACGTGGTGGTGCTCAGGTTCCACGCTCTATCAGACAAAGGAGTGAGGCCATTACCTCGCTTATAGAATGCCTGTTTTTCCTCCTCTTCCCCAATCGCTAACGTTGACTCCAAAATAATTTGAATAGGAATATTGAATTCCATTGCGCGAGCCTTTATCTGCCGCCGAAAATCTGGGAAATACATATAGTAGTCGTAGTTATTCTCGCTGAAGAAATCCATTTGCTTTAATGTGGTCTTAATTTCCTTTTTTGAGGGAGTCTTTCCTTTCGCTCCCCTCACCACTGCTTTTGGCCTACATCTCTTTGAGATAAAGTCCGGAACCACACAGTAAATGACATCAAAATGCTCATCCATTTTTGACATCTTTTGAATCTGTGACAAATACAAATCCACGATCTCTCCTACCCGCTGGAAGCGATCTCCTTTCATTGAGACCTCATCAAGCTTTTCATCTGAGACCGACAAATAACAACTTGGACCGTCGGGGAGCTTTGTTCCAAATATGGCTTCGAACCCTGGATACATAGGCCAAATAGATTCATTCTGAACCTTATCGCTTATATATACTGGCTTTTTTATTGTATCGAAAAAACGCTCAAACAAATCTCGACCCGCTCTTGTCGAGATCAAACCATAACACATACTTTTCCGGTGAGAGTTTTCGTTGATGTCACACGGTCCAAATGTAGCTAACCCATCATGTGGATTTGACAAAGATTGGCCATAACCAAATTCCAGTAGCGGTTCATCTAAAACTTTTGCTTTTATCTCATTAAAATTCAATGGTGCTCTCCTTTGACTCAAACAGAATATCATCTCGCTTCAGCTCAATCACATTGTCTGGGTCTAAAGCTGCTTCATTAATTCCTTTATCAACTTGAACCTGAGTTGGCTGACAGCCAACAACTAATGGGCCCGAGTCGGTCTCTAACAGTCTTATCCGTTCCATCCCATCGCCAAACCATCTCATAATAGCGACAACACGGTTAAACCAAAAGTCGTTAAACTTCATTTTTAAATATTTCTTCCTAAACCTAAAAGCCTTTTTATCATCAACTCTTCGCCCACTTTCATCTGTGAAGTAAAATTCAACCTTCACGGTAATAATGGGATCTTCAGAGCGATTAAACTCAACATTGAATCGCGGAGCCACATGATAGCGATAATACGACCTTAACCCTTTGATCCGGCCCCCAACACACTGGCCATGGACTGAGACAAAAGTTCGTCTGCCACTTAAATTTTCATATTTAAGACGGTCGCCAACAAAAATATTTTTGGGAAAATAAACGCGTCCCGATTCCCAATCCTTTTTTAAACCACGGTTAATACAGTAAAAATCAATATGTTTCCGTATTAGATTTCTAGCAACATTTTGAGTGAGCAAGCCTATAAAGGTGGAACTTTCCTGCCAAACGACCTCATCAATCTTTTGCAAATGAGGCACAAGTTCTGATGGCGTCGACTGAAATGAAAAGTAATGCTCACCGTTTCGATAATAAATCCAGTCGGTCTCATTCACCTTCTCTGCTGTCTTCTTTCCGGCTCGATAGACATTAATCTTTTGAGGCACACTTTCGATAACCAAGACATTTGTTAATAGTTCTTCTGGGCCACCGACAGATTTACTATCATTTCGATAGAGGCTCTTAAGTCTCTGTAAGCTCTCAACTTGATTCTTCGGGGCGTTTACTGAATCGAGCTTTTTTACCAGCTTAGCCAGACCGTCAAACCAGTTTTCATTAAACGGAATCGCCGCCAAATCAGTCGTCACCAAGTCAAAGTCATTTGGTGACAAATCATCGACAATTAATGGAATGAGAAAGTCAGAGACCCCCATTTCTTTTCGAACCTTATTCGCCAAAGTTCTTTCTTTAAGAGGAGTGTCCTTATTCACCGAATCCTTAGACATCAAAGCTAAAAACCTGAATGTTCTTGTCTTTATCGCATTCACGATGTCGCTAGGGAAAGGCTCTCCCCCCAGCATTTGGAGCCGATCAATCCACACATAATAGCCTTCCCTAGTGAGCATTTTTGCCAGCCACACAGCGAATTGAGCGTTTTCCCATGCATAACTTATAAATATAAACTTTCGATCTGCTGCTGTTGCCAAGATGTTCCCCCTCGAAATCCCGGAGTAGTATAGTGACGCGGATTCTCCATTCAAGATAAAAAGTTATTTTTTGGACACAAATTGATTCTTTTGGGACACCGTTGAGGATTGCTTCTCCAAGCAGTTAATTTGATGGACTTTGACCGTATCCCCAAAAATAGTACTACTTAAAAAGTTAGAAGCGTAGTGACAAAG
>CAZWVK010000040.1:0-19272 GCA_964636785.1 uncultured Pseudobdellovibrionaceae bacterium
GATTAGAGAACTTAGGAAAAATGATCTCTCAAGCGCAGCAAACTCTGGACACGATTTTAGATCTTGCAGAGCTCAATTTAAAAGACTGGACCTTTCTCAATGAGGACCTAGGCGAAAACGAGCAACCACAAGAGCTCCAGTAAGGATAAGCTCCTATTCCATCATCTTCTGACGGATCTGCTCTTCCAAATCAATTCCTAAGTGAGACAGTAGGGTCACTAAGTCACTGGCGCGAACTTCGCTTCGACCCCGAAAAAAACGATTCACTGAAATACGAGAAATTTGCGCTTTCTGGGCCAAGTCCGTTTGTTTGACTCGCAGTTTTTTCGCAAGCTTACCTAGCATTGGTCCCAACGAGCTCTGAGTTTCATCATTTTGTTCAGGCAATCTCAAAACGACTAAATTCATAGGTTTCCCCTCCCCTTTGTAGTTCCTGATGTGGAGTCACTTTGACACCCACATGCTCCCTACAGGTCTAGTTTTGCAAAAGAGAGACCAAGTTTCAGGTCTGTGTACGATCCGATCAGTGCGTAAGATGAATACACTGGGGATCTTCAACCAGCGTAATAAGATCCTCAAAAAAACCAGCACTCGGACGAACACCACGGGTTTCTTTGATTTCTAAACCCACAATCTTTTTTATGTCCTTAAGCTCAAGTGCCAGTTCAAACCCAGTTTCACCAGTGTGCTTGCCGACGATCTCCTTAAGTAGGCTCAGCTTGGATTCACTTTCCTGAGAAATTAAAACAGAGATTTTTTTAATACGTTCATACATGGAATCCAGCGGTTTAACTTCTTCAAGAATAAGCTTAAGTCCTCCACCTTCATCTTTCTCAAGAACTGCAGTGATTAATACCGGATCTTCACTTTTCAAACGTGTTTCATATTCAGCAAATGTATTTGGGAAAATAACGATTTCCAGACTGCCCGATAGATCCTCAAACTGACCAAAAGCCATTCGAGTTCCTTTTTTCGTGATCAGCTCTCGGGTGATGTGTAATAGGCCTAGCAAAGTCACTTTGGACTTTGATTCCAACGCACTCAAACTTTCAATCCTTCCGCTGGTCCAATTTTTAAACAGTGGCTCAAGTCCTTGCAGTGGATGATCCGTCAGATAAAATCCCAAAACCTCTTTTTCAAGTCCAAGGCGAATCATTTTAGGAAAGCTAGGCTTTGCTTCAAGCTGAATACGCTCTCCCTCCATCTCTTCTTCCACCAATGAAAAAAGAGAAGTTTGCCCAAGGTCTCTTTCACTTCTGCTTTTCTCAGCACGATCAATGTATTTGGAATAGCCACTTAAAAGTTCATTTCGATTGTGACCAAATCCATCAAAAGCTCCAGCCTTGATCAAAGACTCAAGTGTCTTTTTATTGACCTTTTTTAAATCGACTGTCTCAAAAAACTGCTCAAGGCTTTCAAATTTCTTTGAGGGCAGGTTTTCTCTGGCTTCAACAATGGCTTCCGCTGCTCCACGCCCCACTCCCTTGATCGCTCCCATGGAGAAATAAATTCGATCACCTTCCACAGTGAAAAAGTATTCGGAGGTATTGATATGAGGCGGAAGAACTTCAATTTTGTGTTTCCACGCATCCTTCACATACTTAACAATGCCATCCGTTTTATCCATCTCTGTATTCAAAAGCGCAGCAAAGAATTCAACGGGATAGTAATGTTTAAGCCAGGCTGTTTGCGCCGTAACCACGCAGTATGCAGAAGCGTGCGATTTATTAAAACCGTACTTGGCAAATTCTGCCATCAAATCAAAAAGCTCTTCTGCTTTTTTTAGATCGTAGCCGTTTTCTTTTGCGCCTTTTAAAAATCGCGCTTTCTGGCGAGCCATCTCTTCAGCAATCTTTTTCCCCATGGCTCGACGAAGCATATCGGCTTCACCCAGTGAGTAGTTTGCGATTTTCGCCGCTACAAGCTGAACTTGCTCTTGAAAAACGATAACTCCATAGGTGTCTTCAAGGATTGGCTCAAGCTCTGGGAAAAGATAATTCACCTTTTTCTGACCACTTTTCTTCTCAAGCCACTCCGGAATCATTTCCATCGGACCTGGACGATAAAGTGCTGTGATGGTCACTAAGTCATCAAAGCGATCTGGCTTTGCTTTTCTTGTCAGATCAGTGATGCCTTCACCTTCAAACTGAAATACGCCGAGATTATCGCCATTCCCCATGAGTTCATATATTCCAGGATCCGAAAGCCTCACATCGGCAGGAGTGAGTTTTGTTCCGCGATTTTTTTCAATCAATCGAAAGGCATCTTTAATATGAGTGAGCGTTTTAAGTCCTAGAAAATCGAATTTAATGAGGCCGATTTTTTCAGCATGTTTCATATCATACTGAACGACGTTTTCCCCATTGGCTCCTCGGCAAAGCGGAGCATGATCCACAATTTGTCCATCGGCAATCACCACGCCTGCGGCATGAATTCCGGCATGACGAACAAGACCTTCCACTTTGAGCGCAAGATCTATGAGCGTTTGAATTTTAGGATCCTGCTCCATCATCTCGCGAAGTCGTGGTTCTGTATCGATGGACTCTTGAATGGTGATGCCTAATTTATCCGGAATTAATTTCGAAACCACATCCACTTCAGAAAAGGTCATCCCCATCACGCGTCCTACATCTCTTAGGGCTGCGCGTGTTTGAAGCTTTCCGTAAGTTACGATTTGAGAGACAGAAGCTTGCCCATATTTTTGAGTCACATAATCAATCACCAAGGGCCGCTTGTCTTGACAGAAATCGATATCAAAATCCGGCATGCTGACACGTTCAGGATTCAAGAATCTCTCGAAAATAAGCTTGTTTGGAAGTGGGTCTAAATCTGTAATAAAAAGACAGTAAGCAACGAGTGATCCGGCTCCCGATCCTCGCCCTGGGCCGACTGGAATATCGTTTTCTTTGGCCCACTTAATGAAATCTTGAACGATGAGGAAGTACCCATTAAAGCCCATCGAGTCGATGACGGAAAGCTCATAATCCAGTCGCTTATGATACTCAGGCTTTTGCTCTTCTAAAACCTCTTCTCCTTGAGCTTTAGCCTCTTCAAAGCGGGCTTTAAGGCCCTCAAGCGATAGTGCTCTGATCTCATCTTTTAAAGACCGGCCCTCTTCCGTTGGGTAAGATGGAAGATGATAAACAGGATTTCCAGCTTCATCTTTGAGACGAAATTTTACGTTACACTGATCTGCAATTTTTAAAGTGTTTTCTAAAAGTTCAGGTTCATCTCTAAACAAACCTCTCATAGCCTCAGGGGACTTAAAGTAAAACTGATCAGACCCCAAGCGATAGCGCGATTCATCCATCAACGTTTTATTGGTGCCCACACAGATCAAGACCTCTTGAGCAAGCTGATCTTCCTGCACCAGATAGTGAACATCATTGGTCGCCACCAATGGAACGCCAAGTTCTTTTCCCGCAGACTTCAAAAATGGACTGAGTTCATCCCAACCCGGAACCCCTGTCTTGCTCACTTCAAGATAAAAACTTTCTGGATAAATATCTTTAAAAAGCCGAATCCGCTCCTTTGCAGCCTCTTCCCCTTTGTTCTTAAAGGTCCAAGCGACATCGCCCATTAGGCCGCCCGACAGAGCGATAAGGTCTTCATTAAACTCTTTTAGCGCTTCGATATCCACACGAGGGCGATAATAAAAGCCTTCTTTAAATCCGATTGTAGAAAGCCGGCAGAGATTTTGATAACCCTTAAAAGTCTTCGCAAGTAAAACAAGCCTTGTGTTTGGAAGATGAGTGGCTTCTTTATCTTCGCCTTTTACAAATCGACCCTTTGGAGCCAGAAAAACTTCCAAACCAAGTATGGGCTTTACGCCTTCGGCTTGGCAGGCGAAGTAAAATTCAACAGCGCCATACATATTCCCATAATCTGTGAGCGCCACTGCTGGCATTCCCATTTCAGCTGCGGCTTTGGCTAATTTCTTTGCTGTGCAGGTGGCTTCCAAAAGGGAGTACTGAGAATGAACATGAAGATGAACAAACGACATTTCACTCCCACTCGATCGTGCCAGGCGGCTTTGAAGTCACATCATAAACCACTCGATTTACGCCGTTTACATTATTTGTGATCTTGTTTGAAACTCGGGAAAGAAAATCAGGATCGAAATGAAACCAATTTGCTGTCATACCATCCACGCTCGTCACCGCTCTTAAAGAAAGAACGTATTCATAGGTGCGCCCATCGCCTTGCACTCCCACGGTTCGAACCGGAAGAAGCACACAAAAAGCCTGCCAGATTTGATCATAAAGATCAGCTTTTTTAAGCTCCGAGATAAAAATATGGTCCGCTTCCTTAAGGATGTCTAAACGATCCTCAGTCACTTCGCCAAGAACTCGAATCGCTAAACCGGGACCCGGAAAAGGATGACGCCATAAGAATTTATGAGGAAGCCCAAGTTCTTCACCAATTCGCCTTACTTCATCCTTAAATAATTCACGAAGTGGCTCCACCAATTTAAGCCCAAGATCTTTAGGAAGGCCGCCCACATTATGGTGAGATTTGATTGTGACACTTGTTCCTCTCGGACTGACACTTTCAATCACATCCGGATAGAGTGTTCCTTGCGCAAGCCAGTCTCTTTCTCCCAGTTTTTTTATCGAATCTTTAAAGACATCGATAAACAAATGGCCGATTTTTTTTCGCTTCTCTTCAGGATCAGAAATCTTTGATAGCGCAAAAATAAATTTTTCCCTGGCGTTCACTCCATGAACATTAAGCCCAAGCTCTTTGTACATTTCCATGACGTCTTCAAATTCATTTTTACGCAAAAGGCCTGTGTCCACGAAAACACAATCCACTCGCTCGCGAGACAATGCTTTGGTTAAGAGTGTGGCGGTCACTGTGGAATCAACACCACCACTGAGCGCGCACAGAACTTTTTCAGTCGGCCCAACCAGGGTTTGAATATCTTCTATAAGATGATCACGAATGGATTTTGTGGTCCAATTCATGGTCATAGCGCACATCTGAGTTGCGAACTGATTCAAGAGATCATTTCCGTGATCGGTGTGCGCAACCTCTGGATGAAATTGAAGAGCCCAAAAGCGATCCGCTTTCAAAGCCGCTGCGTGCCCACTTTCACTCACAGCAATGACTTTTGCACCCTGAGGTGGAGTTTCAACCACATCGCCATGACTCATCCATACAGATTCAGAGTGTGTAAACGCTCCAAATTTCTCATTCCAATGAACCCGCGCTCGCCCATATTCGCGCATCGAGGAGGGAGAAACCTTGCCGCCCAATTGGTGAGCCAACAATTGCATCCCATAGCAAATCCCAAGGACGGGAGCGAGCTGAAGCAATTCATTCACATCCCGAATAGGTGCCCCTTCGCCAAAAACGGAATTTGGGCCACCACTTAAAACAATCCCTTTCGGATTTCGCTTTTTTAATTCTTCAAGATCAATATTGAACGGCAGCAGTTCTGCAAAAAAACCAAGTTCGCGAAAGCGTCTTGCGATCAGCTGAGTGTACTGCGAGCCGAAGTCTAAGATCACGATTCCATGTGTTTGTGACATATTTTTACTCAAGCCTATAGTTCGGAGCTTCTTTAGTGATACTCACATCATGAACGTGGGACTCTCTTAGTCCTTGAGGACTGACGCGAACAAACTTGGCTTTGCGTTGAAGATCTTGAATGTCTTTTGCTCCTAAATATCCCATTCCCGATTTTACCCCGCCCACCAATTGGTGAAGAATTCCTCGAGCAGATCCGCGATATGGAACCTTTCCTTCGATTCCCTCTGGAACAAGCTTATCCAGCTCTATGACATCAGCTTGACCATATCGATCTTTAGAGCCTTTTTTCATTGCTCCAAGACTTCCCATTCCACGGTACACTTTGTATGTACGACCTTGATAAAGAATCGTTTCGCCAGGGCTCTCATCAGAACCTGCCAAGAGATTCCCAACCATGACCGTGTTTGCACCTAAGGCCAATGCCTTGGTGATATCTCCAGAGAACTTAATCCCACCATCTGCGATTATGGTCTTCCCTTTGTCTTTTGCGATCTTTGAACAATTTAAGACCGCAGAAATTTGAGGCATCCCAACACCAGACACAATTCGAGTGGTGCAAATGCTTCCTGGCCCCACTCCGACTTTGACAACATCTGCACCAGCACTCATCAAATCCAAAGTCGCATCTTCTGTGACCACATTGCCCGCCACGATCACAACGTCTTTGAACTTTTCGGAGATCCATCTCACCATCTCTAAAACATTCTTTGAGTGCCCATGGGCCGTGTCCACGCAGACCACATCCACACCTTGAGCGACCAAGGCCTCAACTCTTTCTCTTGAAGTTGAATCAACACCCACTGCAGCGCCAGCGAGCAAACGACCGTGGCTATCCTTTGTGGCCTGAGGAAAGGTTTGAGCCTTTTCGATATCTTTGATCGTAATAAGACCTTTTAAATTACCTTTTTGATCTACAACGGGCAGCTTTTCAATGCGGTGCTGATGAAGAATGGCTTTAGCCTGCTCGAGAGTGGTCCCAACCGGAGCCGTTACAAGCTTTTCCTTCTTGGTCATAATGCTTCGGATCTCTTGAGTGGTGTTTTTCTCAAAGCGAAGATCTCTGTTGGTGAGGATTCCAACCAATTCGCGTCCAACTGTGATTGGAACTCCACTGATTGAATATCTCTGCATCAGATCCAATGCATCCTGAACTGGGCGATCGGGCCCAAGAGTGATTGGATCTGTGATCATCCCACTTTCATATTTTTTCACTTTCTCAACTTCAAAACTTTGAGACTCAATGTCCATATTCTTATGAATGATTCCAAGGCCACCCATCTGAGCCATAATTCGTGCAATACGATTCTCGGTGACCGTGTCCATAGCCGCAGAAAGAATTGGCATCTTAAGATTAATATCTTTGGCAAAGAAGGAGTCACACCGAACATCGCTTGGAACTATTTCCGAATATTGCGGAATAAGTAAAATATCATCGAATGTCAGTGCTTGTTCCATATCTAAAAATCCCCTTCTTTATTCTTTTAAATATACCATTTCATATAATTCAAATAATTCTCCGCGCTTTGATCTAAAAACCGAAGCTCTCCTTCTTTGAGTGGACGAATGGCTTTTGCAGGTCGTCCTAAAATAAGCCAACCGGACTCAAACCGACTTCCTTCTGTCACAAGTGATCCAGCTCCCACGATCGATCGATCGGGAATCAAGACATCATCCATTAAAATGGAACCCATGCCAATCAAACACAAATCACCCACCTGACAGCCATGAAGAATCGTGGAGTGACCAACTGTAACGCGGGCTCCGATTTTCGCTTCCGCTTTATTAAAGGTTCCATGAATCACTGAATTGTCTTGAATATTGGTTTCATCGCCTATCGTGATAGGCATCACATCCCCACGAAGAGTGGTGTTGAACCAAAACGAACAGTTCTTTCCACTTCTTACATTTCCAATAATTTCTGCAGAAGGAGCCATAAACGATCCTAGCCCAATCTGCGGCTCGAATCCTCTTGCTTTATGAAGCATCAAGTCCTCCTAATTCAGATAAGGATGAGGGTTTTTCACAATCTGAGGCGCAGCTTTTAAAGTCACTGCGGTTTCAGAAAGCTGTGTATCCACCTCTTGGCTTTTCCTTATAACGTCTAAACTTGTATAAAAGCGGCAACCCGCATGAATACAAAGTGAAATCACATGATCCGCACGAACTTTTAAGTCCTTCAGTTTTCTAGAGCCTTTCAGGGTTAAACGCACATATTGGTGGTGCCCAACAACCTCTTCAAAAGTGCAAGTCTCTAGGCGAAGATTTAAGCCTTTAAGCAGCTCTTTGGTAAAATCATGTGGAGATGGCGATTTACTTTGGCCCTGGCTTTGAATCATAGTGATTCCAGCATCCAATGGACTCACCCAGACGGGAAGCACGCGCGAACCATCAATTTCACGAAACAAAACAAGAGGTCTTGAGGTTTCTAAGCTTGGAGCAATTCCAAGAGGTTCGATTTCAATCACTGATAAACCTCCGCGTTGCTATAGGTGCCGTAAAGCGCAAATGGAAACGCTTCATCCACTCGAACGGGAATGGTCTTTCCAATCAAATCTTTTGATCCTGAGAAATGAATGGATTTGTTCTGGGTGGTTCGTCCAAAACAGCGCCCATTCTTTTCATGATACTCTTCAACTAAAACTGAAACGTCTTTACCCACATAACTCTGCGCAAGGCGATGAGCGATTTTTCCATGCTTTTCAAAAAGCTCTTGAAGACGCTCATTTTTTTCGCTTTGTGAAAGCTGATCTTCAAACTTTGCAGCCTTTGTAAATGGACGTGGAGAATATGCGAAAGCATATATACTCTCATATGGAACTTCATCAAGAATTGAGAGTGTGTCTTCAAACTGCTCTCTTGTTTCTCCGGGAAATCCCACGATGATGTCCGTGCTCAAAACACTTCCTGGCATACGATCCAGAATCATATGCGCAAGCTCAATGTAATGCTCTCTGGAGTATCCACGATTCATTCTTTTTAAAACCTCGGAGTTTCCAGATTGAACTGGCAAGTGAACATAATCCATAATTTTTTCGCGATTAGCCTGCATGATATCCACAAGCTCTTCATTGAAATCTTTGGGATGAGAAGTCGTAAAACGAATTCGCTCAATTTCAGTTTGTTCACTTAGAGTTTTTAAAAGCTGGCCAAAGTTCGCACCGCAATCGGAAGTGTAGGAGTTTACGTTTTGCCCTAAAAGGGTAACTTCTTTCACTCCTCGATCCACCAATCTTTTAACATCGTCAACCAACTGTGTGAGTGGGCGTGAGCGCTCACGCCCGCGTGTAAACGGCACGACACAAAAGGTGCAAAAGTTATCGCAGCCTTTGGTGATATTCACAAAAGTGGATACTCCAGGATTTCTGACCATGGTTTCAATATGGTAAGGTTTTTGGTGTTCGAATTTTGCTTGAATAACATTTTCACCTTGAAGGGCGCGAGAGACGATCTGCGGAAGATCATCAATGGCATCTGTTCCAAAAACAAAATCAATCAATGGAACATCTTTCATTAACTTTGCTTTTTCCTGCTGAGCCACACAGCCGCCAATACCGATTTTTAAGGTGGGATTTTTTGCTTTTAGATATTTATACCTTCCCACTTCGGAGTGAACTTTGTGAACCGGCTTTTCGCGAATGCTACAGGAATTGATAATAATCAAAGAGGCCTGCTCAGGAGATGGAACAGAAACATAGTTCATCATTTCAAGGAGACTCAGCATTCGCTCGGAGTCGTTCACATTCATCTGACAACCATAGGTTGAAATAAAAACTCCTGATTTTTCCTGATCCGAAAACTGGGCGAGCAAAATGAAATCCTTTCGCGATGCGTCGAAGGCTATTACACCATCGCTGATATTGGTAGAAGGTTATAAAACAAATGAAGTTGCAAGGTCAAACCGGGAGAGTTTTTCATTGATCCAACCACGTAAAAAAACCTCTAAAAAGCGAACTGAAATCCCCTCTGAACTGATTGAGCAGATCGAGGATCTTTTACTGGCCAATTTTAGGGAGCCATTGAAGCGAAGACTCCCGATTGTCTCAGGATTTATTTACCCCGAAGAGATCGTTTTAGGAGTGGGTTTAAGCACTCCTAAGCAGCTCAAACAGCCCCGTTTTGACGTCTCCATCGATTACGACGTGAAAAAGGACAACGCCACAAAGACCATTCACCTTCTGGTCGATCTTTTGGCCGGACTTTTTGAAAAGCTTGTGAATGATGAAGAAGACCACGATTTCCCTCGCATCTGGGAAGAGTTTCAGTTTGAAAAAAAGACGGTTTATCTTCAGTACGGAACCACCAATCTGGATCTGGAAAAAGAAGCCAATGAGCTACTCGGCGAATTCGCAGACGAAGGTCTCTTACAGTTCGATGACGAAGAAGAAGCTTACGGAACTGCGGATGAAATGAAAGCTCGCCTTGGAATCGATCCCGATGAGGAGTCCGAGGACGACTCGAAACATTAAGCCCACCATCGTCGACCCGCTACTTTTCTCAAAAGAAGCTTCGTTTCGAACTATGAATATTTAAAATGCTTTTCGGAGCCGTACATCCATGTACTCGACTTGCGGCATCCTGCCTCGTCGAGCGTCCTCAAATCATTTTAAATATTCATAGTTCGAAGTAACTCTCTTTCATTTCGAAGTGTTATGTTACATTAACCTGAAAGGATGAGAGTGGGTGGCTTTTTAGGAAACTAAAAAGAAAATGTGCTGATACGCTGTTCGTTTCGCGGCTAGTATTCGTCGTCGCGGCCGGACGATTCGGAGATTCCTCGAACCTCTTCGATGAAGCTTTGTGAATCCTCTTCATCCATGTTCTCGTCGTTGGAATCGTCGATTTCAAGCTCTTGAATCGCTGCCAAGAATTCTTTTTCAGAGCGAAGATCTTTGCGAAGCATATCCAAGTATTTATCCGGATATCTTGCAGTCAATTCTTCGATGTATTTTTCGAGTTTTCCTTCTTCAAGAATCTTCTTACGAATCTGAATCTTCTTCCAAAACAAAAGGTAGTGATAGCGGCAGTAAGCATCAACAGTTGCGATCTGATCGCAATCCTTCACGCGGCAGTACCTGCGCCCTTCGGAGTCCGTGAGTATAACTTCTGCTTCTTCAGGAACTCCAGGAATACCAACATCCTCAACAAGAGGAATCTCAACTTCAAGCTCAGGAGCTTCTTTTTTCTTCGAAACAGCAGTCTCTTTAACCTTCGCTGTTTTGCTTTTCTCTTTTGCGACGAAAGCCTTTTTAGCTTTTGCCGGAGCCGCAGAAGAAGTCGCCGTCTTTTTGGTCGCTTTTGGAGCTTTTTTACCATTTGCGGTTTTCGCCTGGGCCTTTTTAGCTACGACCTTTTTGCCGTTGGCTTTCTTAGAAGAACCCTTTCCATTGGCTTTCGCAGTCGTCTTTGGCTTTGCACTTTTAGCCGCTTTTTTGGCTGGTTTGGCCGTTTTCTTAGCACTTTGAGCCTTCGCCTTAGCCGATTTCGCCCCAGTTTTTGAGGTTTTAGCTGACGCTTTTACTTTACTTGCCTTGGATTTGGTTTTCTTCTTTTGAGCCATCCGCAGAGGGTGATAGATTTCCTATTAATGGTCAAGGGCCAGGATGGTGATGCAGTAAATCAGTGACACAGTAAATCAGCGGCATTGACACCCCCCTTTCCACTCACGAAAATCGGCCATCACTTTTTTCATCGGGAGGATGAACCATGTCTGATTCTGTTTACATTGTTGCTGCAAAAAGGACCCCGGTTGGAAGCTTTCAAGGTGGGCTCGCCCCATTAAGTGCCCCTCAGCTTGGAACCACAGCGATCAAAGCGGCTCTTGAGCAAAGTGGCCTTAAAGGCGAAAACATTGATGAGTGCATTATGGGTCAAGTTCTCACAGCCGGATCTGGTCAGGCACCTGCAAGACAGGCCGCTTTAAATTCAGGCATTCCAAATTCAACACCTTGTATGACTATCAATAAAGTTTGTGGTTCGGGCCTAAAGGCAGTGATGCTTGGGTTTGACTCCATACGCCTGGGCCAAGCGCAAGCTGTGGTGGCTGGCGGTCAAGAGAGCATGTCCAATGCTCCTTACCTATTGCCGGAAGCGCGAAGTGGTTTTCGCATGGGACATCGCCAAGCCGTGGACTCCATGGTGAATGATGGCCTTTGGGATCCTTATAATAATTTTCATATGGGAAATGCAGCTGAGATTTGCGTAAAGGAATACAAATTCACACGCGAAGCCCAGGATGAGTTTGCTATTCAAAGTTATAAGAAAGCACAAAATGCGATGGAAAAAGGTCTCTTTAAAGATGAGATCGCTGCAGTCACGATTCCTTCCAAAAAAGAAGAGATTCGCATCGATCAGGATGAAGAACCTTCAAAAGCGCGTTTCGACAAAATGACCGGTCTTCGCCCAGCGTTTGAAAAGGATGGAACTATCACTGCAGCCAACGCGAGCAAAATCAATGATGGCGCAGCAGCTTTGGTATTAGCTTCCGAAAAACTTGTAAAAGAAAAAGGATTAAAGCCGATGGCAAAAATCCTTGGGCATGCCACTTTCGCTCAAGACCCAAAATGGTTCACCACCGCTCCCGTTGGCGCTATGAAAAAGGTCTTGAATCAGCTCTCACTTACGCCTGAACAAATTGATCTCTATGAAATCAACGAAGCATTTAGCGCAGTGACCATGGCCGCCGTTAAAGATTTGAATTTGAAAGATGAGCAAGTAAATCCAAATGGCGGTGCCGTTGCTATTGGCCATCCCATTGGAGCTAGCGGAGCTCGGGTCTTAACAACTCTTGTATATGCACTCAAGCAACAGAACAAAAAATTGGGACTTGCAACTCTATGTATTGGTGGTGGTGAAGCTGTCGCTGTTGTGATTGAAAGAGTTTAAGGAGAAAAAACATGAATAAAGTGGTGACCTCAGCGAAAGAAGCTGTATCAGGTGTACAAGATGGCATGACGCTTTTATTTGGTGGCTTTGGACTTTGCGGAATTCCAGAAAATTCCATTCAAGCCATCAAAGACCTTGGCGTTAAAAATCTCACTTGCGTTTCAAACAACGCCGGAGTGGATGGCTTTGGACTTGGAAAGCTTCTTGAAACTCGCCAGATCAAAAAAATGATTTCAAGCTATGTCGGTGAAAATGCACTTTTTGAAAAGCTCTTTCTTTCTGGTGAACTGGAAGTTGAACTCACGCCTCAAGGAACATTGGCTGAGCGAATCCGCGCGGGAGGCGCTGGTATCCCAGCCTTCTTCACACCAACAGGAGTTGGAACCAAGGTCGCTGAAGGTAAGCCCGTTCAGGAGTTTGATGGCCGTGCTTACGTTATGGAAAGAGCCGTCACTGGAGAATTCGCATTTGTTAAGGCCTGGAAAGCAGATCCTTTTGGAAATCTCATCTACAGAAAGACCGCAAGAAACTTCAATCCTATGATCGCCACCGCAGGAAAAATAACAATTGCTGAAGTGGAAGAGATTGTTCCTTTGGGAGCACTGGATCCCGACCAGGTTCATACGCCAGGAATTTTTGTACAAAGAGTGTTTAAGGGAGAGTTCGAAAAACGCATTGAGCAGCGAACAGTGAGGGCATAAAAATGGGATTGGATCGAAATCAAATTGCAAAACGCATCGCTAAAGAAATCAAAGATGGCTTTGTCGTGAACTTAGGAATTGGAATTCCAACATTGGTCGCAAACTTCATTCCGACAGATATCTCGGTGATGTTTCAAAGCGAAAATGGACTTCTTGGAATGGGGCCTTTTCCAAATGAGGCCGACATCGATGCAGATCTTATCAATGCCGGAAAGCAAACAATCACAACTGTCCCGGGAGCCAGCTTTTTTTCTTCTGCAGACAGCTTTGGAATGATTCGCGGCGGGCACGTAGATCTGACCGTTTTAGGTGCAATGGAAGTGGACGAAACCGGAAGCATTGCGAACTGGATGGTCCCTGGGAAGATGATCAAGGGAATGGGTGGCGCCATGGATCTCGTGGCTGGAGCGAAAAGAGTGATTGTGGCTATGCAACACACCGGAAAGTCCGGCGATCCGAAGCTTCTTAAGAAGTGCACACTGCCTCTGACTGGAATCAATTGCATCAATCGAATTGTTTCAGACTTAGCCGTCATTGATGTCACTAAAGAAGGATTTGTGCTCAAAGAACTTGCTCCGGGCGTGAGTGCCGGTGAAGTGAAAGAAAAAACAGGTGCAAATCTGATCATTGGAAATGATATTCCAGAAATGAAGATCTAGGCCAAAGGACTGGCTCAGTTCGGTCTTTGATTGTCCTTTAAAATCAGCCCAGACATAATTAATGCTATATGTCTGGGATAAAGAAACTTGGCGTTGGAGAAATTTTATTTCGCGAAGGTGATGCTTCGGATGCCATGTATGTTATCAAGTCCGGGCGAATTGCCATCACCAAAACCAAAGGATCTGGAGAGATCATTCTCGCTGAAAAGAAAAAAGGGGAAATGCTTGGTGAGATGGCCTTCTTCGACAACAAGCCAAGAAGCGCCGGCGCGAAGGCCATCACAGAATGTGAAGTTATTCCTCTTCCCTTCTCTTCTCTTTACGCTCAATTCAAAACCTTTCCTGAGTGGCTCAAGGCCGTTGTCAAAACAGTGAATTCGCACTTACGTGAGGCGAACGCGCGTATAAAAAATTTGGAGCAGGTTCAGGGCGCAGATCAAGAGGCTTTTCCTCCTCACCTGATTACCCGCCTTGCAGCGATTATTAGCTTGATCGGTTACAAGTCCGGCGAAAAGACCGAAGAAGGCTTGGTTATTCCTTTTTCAGTTTTGAGAAATTACTGCATCCAGATTTTTCAACAGCCCACAAACAAACTTGAGAAAATGATGGAAGTATTAAGCGCTCTTCAAATTATGAAAGTGGAAGAGCTTGGTGAGGGAAAGCGAAAAATCACCATTCTAAAACATGACCTGCTGACAAAATTTACGGATTGGTACAATAAATATCTCTTCACCGAAGAAGCCAAACGAATCACTATTGAAGAGAAAGAACTCCCAGCCATTCGCGCCCTTCTTTTTTATTCGAAGAATCTCACTCCTGATGCAAGCGACTTGGTGCAAGTGAGTTTAACGGAGATGCAAAATAACTCCATGAAGGATTTAAACACGCTCTTCAATACTTCCGATGCAGATAGTCTTGCCGAGAAAGGACTTGTTCAGGAAAAACAAAGTGGCGAAGGCGGCGCGCTCACCATGAAATTCAAGCGCGCAGATCTTGAAGATATTTTGCCATTTTGGGAGATCATTTACACTCTTAGGAAAGTGCCGGGTCGGGGTTAAAACGGGTTCTTAGCGGAAGAGTTTCCTGCGAAACATCGATTGGTTTTTTTCCAACTGTATACACTCGAATGGAATTGGTCTTTGAGCCTTGAGCAACGGGTGAGCCCATGGTCACTACGACACGATCACCTGGTTCAACCATTTTTGTTTTCAATAATAATTCTTCCGCCTGACTCAACGCCTGGTCGCTGGATTTATAACTATCAATCTTAAACGTTTGAGTTCCCCAAATCAGCTCCAAGCGATTCAGCGGCTCATAAAGGTAAGTCAGTGCTACAATGGGCGCCTTTGGTCGATAGCTTGAAATCAATGTCACGGTTTTACCCGTTGTAGTGAAACAAACGATGGCTTTTGCATTGATTTTCAATGCTGTTAAACATGCACTGGCAGCAATCGCTTCTGGCACTTCCAAAAACTCATCGGCGAGCGAAATATCGTAGAAAATATCCGACGACTTTTCGACTTCAGAGATAATTTCATGCATGGTTCTGACCGTTAAAAAAGGATACTTCCCACTGGCGGATTCAGCAGAAAGCATCAGAGCGTCCGAACCATCCAAAACAGCATTGGCCACATCAGTGATTTCCGCCCGTGTGGGTCTTGGATTCTCAATCATACTATCCAACATTTGTGTGGCTGTGATCACAGGTCTTTTATAAGCGTTCGCAAGAGATATAATTCGCTTCTGAATGATCGGAAGCTGAGTTTGTCCTGCTTCAATGGCTAAATCACCTCGTGCAACCATCACCCCGTCTGAGGCTTGAATGATACCATCCAGATCTTCAAGAGCTTCAAGCATTTCAATCTTAGCGATGATTCTTGTTTGCGGACTCTCGCTGTTTAAAACGATTTCACGTAGACGCTCCATATCGCTGGCTTTGCGAACAAAGCTCAGCGCAATGTAATCCACCTTCTGCTCGAGTCCAAATCGCAAGTCCTCAAGGTCCTTTGGCGTAAGTGGCTCAATCGGAAGATTCGCGCCAGGAATATTAATCCCCTTACGATCCTTTAAGACACCGCCGTATTTAACCTTGCAAATCACTCGATCCGTTTTAACTTCTATGGCCTCAAGCTCCATTAAACCATCATCCAGAAGAATTTTCTGACCCGGACGAACACATTCAATAATGGCACTTAAACTGGTTGGGATAAAGCTACCGTCGCTTGTCTCTTCCGTCACGCGAAGCTCAACGGTTTGATTTGCACTCAACTCCATCGAGGAGTCTTTAAATTTTCCTACTCTGATTTTTGGACCCTGAAGATCCTGAAGGATGGCAACAGGAGCGCTAAGCTCTCTAGAAATTCGCCTCAGATTTCGAATGACTGAAAGATGGTCTTCATGTGATCCATGAGAGAAGTTCAAGCGCGCAATGTTAAGGCCACAACGTACGACTCTCTCTAGAGACTCCGCACTTTTTGTCGCCGGGCCGATAGTTCCAACAATTTTTACGCGGCGATCACACAGCCTCATTGTTTCACTTTACTCCTTAAGACTTCTTTTTCATTGCCACTGAGAGCTGATCCATCTTTTCATCATGTCTTCGGTTTAAAGTTTTAAGCCGATTGGAATGATCTACTTCTAGTGACTGCAATTTATCTTTATGTCTAAATTCCTGTTGTTCAAGGCTTAACTTATGAGCTCTCTGGAGCTCCTCCACCGTACGTTTTAGATTTTCATCGGCACTTTTCTTAAGCTTTTGCATTTCATCCTGATAAGTCAGGATTTCCTTTTGATGCTGGTTCTTCAGCTGAGCCATCTGCTCTTGGTGCCCAACTTCTCTTTGCTGAGCCATTTCCTTGATGCGGTTGATCGCATCGTTCTTTTCCTTTTCAAATTGGAAACGAAGACTGCGAATTTCGTCGGCATGATTTCTTCTCAGTGACTCTGCGGTCTCTACTGACTTTTCATTGATTCTTTGCTTGGCGAGCTCTGTGTGCTCGATGATTCCTTTGACTCGTCGATCCGCATTCCTTTGCGCCTGGTCCGCACGACCTGTCAACGCAGACTGGATCACATCCATACTTTCTTTATGAAGAAAATTTTGCGTCTCCATCTTTGTTTGAAATTCTCGATTGGTATCAAACATGATCCTTTCATGCTTCTTCGAAAGATGATGGATATCCTTTGCATTTTTTTCGTTGCTCGAGTGGACCGCTTCATCGCGTTGACGCTGTAGATCTTCAATATTTTTAGTGAAGCTATCTCTAACATTTGCAATCTCTCGCTGCTTTGCCTTATTGAGTCTGACGCCTTCTCGAATTTTCTCCGCTTCCAAAGCTCTATTTTGAGCTTCAAGGCGATCAATCCGACTTCCCACACGACCTTTGACTTCACTCTCAAGAGCTTGCTTTCCGCTCATGTAAACATCTCGCTCTTTTTCCAAGGCGGATTCAAACTTCTCTCTCTCGCGCGAAAGTCCATCCTTGAACCCTTCACGAAGAAGGTCCTCTGAGATCGCTCGGTCAATCTGCTCTTCTTTAACCGCATTGATCATTTGGTCTGCAGCTCTTTGTTGATCCGTGATGCCTTTGATTTTATGATTTTCAATCTCTCGATGAGCGAATTTCCGATAAGAGGAGTACTCATTCTTGAGCTGCGCAACTTTGCGGTCACGATCTTCTCTTAAAAACTTCAATTCCTCACGATGAGTCTTCTCTAGTTTTTCGCGCTGATCTTCAAGACCCTTTTTTTGAGCTTCCCGATTAAGCTCTAGATTCTGACGAAAGACCTCTTCTTTTTCCCGTATAGATCTCTCATATTCCTTATTCAAATGATCGAGCCGTGACTGCATCTGAATCAATGCCTGATCTTTTTCACCCTTATTGATACTTGTTAAGAGTTCTTCACGCTTAAGCATGCCTTCTGTCTGGGACTGGAGCTGCTTTTTGTGAAGTGATCGCATGGAATCAATATCATGTTGATGGCGCTGATCTCGTTGCGTGATCGCTTTCCTCGCTGAATCCTGAAGTGCTCGCATTTGACGATCATGAACTTCTTTGAGTCGCTCAAGTTCGCTATAGTGAGCTTCACTGAGGCGTTTGATTTCTTTATGATGTTTTTTAACAAGTTCACTTTCCTTGGACTGATAATCTTCGCGATTTCTTCGTGCGACTTCATCTTGGCGACTTGATGATCCTGATCCACCTACTGAAGACATTCTTAGCCCCTCCTAGACGTTAAAAAAACATTCTTACTCTCTGATAGTATCCCATAGAGTGAAGAAGAGATTGATTGTTTTGTGATTGAATTTCGACGTCAGTCGAGGAGAGATTTCTTTCTAAATAGATCCCTAAGAGCTTTGTTTTCGGCTTCTATAGCCTCTTTTTGACGCTTCTGTCGACTAAGCTGATCTCTATGAGTGGCAACCTTGCGGTGAGCTCGATCTTTGTAGAGCTCACTGATCTGAAGAACGGCCCTTCTCCAACTCTTGATCGCGACCTCACGCTCATTGGGAGAAAGAACGTCAGAATGGGATTTAAGCAATGCATTTAAATTCTTCTCACTCAAAGTGAAGGGAATTCCCCAACTGGTTCCGCCTGATTCATCAATAGGGCCTACACGAACGGAAGTGCCCTCTTTTAAACTCATCTGGTTCTTTTCTTCAAAGCCAATTAAAATCCACTCGCCTTTAAGGCTTGTAACCTCAAGGCCATTTGAACTCTTTTTGACCATACCAATGCAATGACCTTCACAATACATTTTCCCAAATGAGCTTTGAACTTCGACACCGGATTCCGCCTTGATCAATCCTTCACCTGAAGTCCATTTGACCAAGGGGGTATTGATATCTGCATTTGCGGAAAACACGGCACCCGGCTTGACAGAAAAATGAACAGCATCCAATGAGTAGGCCCGAGTTTTTGAATTCGAGTTGAGTGCGTGACATTCAATGGATTTTCCAAATTGAACGATCCGGCACTCTTCAGAAAATGTAAGATCAGATATTGAACTCGCATGAATTCGAATCTCGATACTGAATGAGAGCAGCAAAATAAGAGCCTTTACGACTGCTTTCAATAACTCACCCCTGCGAGAGACGATTTGGCCTGACTTGCAACTTCCCGATATGGAAATGTTCGAATAACCGTTTTATAGACTTCGATGGCGTCCATCGCGCGCCCGTTGGATTCCATGATTTTTCCAAGTCGAATCATCGAAAAGCCCGTCACTTCGTGTCCTGGAAACATATCTACGATCTTGTGGATGGTTTGAACGGCCTCTTCTGTTTTCCCCTCCTGATAAAGGGATTCAACCAGCAAAAAGTAAGCGTCAGGAGCGTGCGATGAAAAGCCAAACTGATCAATGAATTGTTTTAAAAGTCTGGTCGCCTCTGTGAACTTCTTTTCTTGAAAGGATTTCCTTGCACTTTCAAACTTGAGATTGGCCATCAAAGACTGGTGATTTTCTTTTAAACTCGAATCCGGCTTTTGAGTCAC
>CAZWVK010000041.1:0-15366 GCA_964636785.1 uncultured Pseudobdellovibrionaceae bacterium
CAAAGAAGACGGCAGCTAAAAAAACGAGCGCTAAGAAAACAGCTTCGAAGAAAAAGATCACTAAGAAAGCGTCTGCTGAAAAATCCAAAAAGAAAACCCGCAAGAAGCAATCTTCCGCGCGAAAAAAAACAAGAACTAAGCGCTCCAAATAATATTGGAGGGGCTTTTGGTTCACCTAAAAGCAGTCGTTGCAGTCCTTATTATGGCAGGAATATTATTCCTGCCTCTTTATTTTTATAATGATTATTTGAATTCCGGGCGTGCGCCCACAAAGTCTGCGCAGATTCTTAATGAGATCGAGAAGGGTGGTATTAAGGACTTTTCTCTTCCTGAATTCGACTCCAATAGAAGTTTTGGTCTTAAGGAGTTTGAAGGAAAGGTCATTTTATTAAATTTCTGGGCCTCGTGGTGTGTTCCTTGTGTCAAAGAGATTCCATCCATGATTCGTCTGGTTCAGAAAATGGATGAGAAGCTTGTCGTTCTTGCTGTTTCTCAGGATAAGAATGAGGACGATCTAAGAGCCTTTCTGAAGGCCTTTGCGCCTTATCCTAAGAACTTCTATGTCCTATGGGATAGAGAGCGTGAGATCGCAAATGCGTACGGCACAGAGGTTTTGCCGGAGTCTTTCATCATCAGTCCTAAACTGAAGCTTGTTCGCAAAGTGGTCGGCGTCGAAGAATGGGATCATGATGAAGCCCTGGAGTTTTTCACCGACATCTATAAAAGCTCCGCCGATTAGGTGCCTATTCCTTTTTTGCCACGCACTGCGTGGCAAAAAAGGAATAGGCACCTAAATTGTCACTGCCATGAAAATCCGTGATGAAAAGCATTGTCAGATCTTATTTTTGCGCTGCTCAGCTTTGGTATGAGCCTTGAAGTGAAGAAATGTAGAAATCATGTGGAATGAATCCACTGTTTAAAGTTTCAAGGAGTGAATAATGAGAAACCTGATTTTTGTAATTGCATGTTTTACTTTGGTTGCGTGTGGAAGTGATAAGGATCCGGTGCAACCCGTTCCAAACAGTCCTGTCGATATTCAAAAGGTCGATAATTCGGAAGAAATCACGCAGAAACTCGCTTCCAATGAATTTTGTACTCAAAGTCGAAAGGGTGAGGCGACCTCCAAAGTTCTATTTGAATTCGAATTTTTTCAGGAGTCCCAAGATAGCTGGTTTCAATGGGTGAAAGCAGTATCGCCAGAGGGTAAAGAGGAAGTTGCTGGAAGCTGGTCTGTAAAAGACAGTGTTTTGACCATTCAAGAAAACTCAGATCGTTCAATTAGCTATGAAGTGACTTTCACCGAGGATGGCGATTATGGAGTGACCACGGGCGTAGTACTCACCCCGCTGGAAGCTGATCAAGCCACACATGTTTACTCGGTTTGTGATGCTGAAGCTAAAATTGCCAGAGAAAAAGCCATCAATGAATGGCCGTAAGTTTCTCGCGCAAAGTGTGCTATTTGTGAGAACAAACGTTGCTAGGTGCACTTTAAGCGGCATGTAAGCTTGGACCCGAAGTACATTTCTGTATCATAAGGCCCTTTGATGAAGTGAATTCAAAGGGTCGATTATGAAAGCTAAGCTCAATCTGGATAAAAAGAAGGAGCAATTCTGCTCAAGAGCACATCATGAAAGAGTCATCCGCCCTATAAGTGGCCGAGTTTCTCCTTGCTGTAAGCTCGATGGTTTCCTTATTGAACAGAAGGAACGTTTAGATGGATTGATTGAAGATCTGGATAATGAAGTGCGCCGCTCAGAATGTCGGATCTGTTGGCGAAGTGAGAGTCAGAATGTCCGTTCACACCGACAGCTTGGAAATGAAATCTGGAAGGGGAAGAAATCGCAGCATCTAGAGATTTATTATTCAAATATCTGCGATCTTGCCTGTGTATATTGCAACCAACTCTATAGTAGCAAATGGCAAGCAGAGCTTTTAAATACTCCTTATGAAATTCCAGAGTATTTGAAAAATCCGAACTTCACTCCTTTAAAACCAACAGCAGAACATCAGGATTTCATTTTGGACGAGGTAAAACGTCTTGCACATGATTCATTTGATGATTACGAGGCCAGTGCAACCCTGCTAGGTGGTGAACCACTCATGCACACTCTGAATAAGACCACCCTTTTGCAAAATATTTTAGAGACGTTTTTTGCGAATGCAAAAGAGCATGCATCGTTTCGATTGGCTATTCAAACCAACGGCAACACACCGGCTGAACTTTTAAACAAGACTATTCAATATCTTACTGAGTGTCAGAAAAGATATGCAGGGCTTTTTATTTCAGTAGGGTTTAGTTTCGAAAGTACTGAGGAAAATTATAACTATGTTAGATATGGTGGAAATTGGGAAACATTCGTTCAAAATATGAGCGCATGGAGCTATTTAACAAATTTTGAAATGACAGTGCAGACCAGTATTAATAATGTGGCACTCAAAGAACTTCCTAAATTCATCGAATTCACTAATGAATTTTCTAAAAACCGCAAACCTCTTACTGTAAGAATTAATCCCGTAACCTATCCTAGGGGGCTGAGTATTTCAGTCCTTGATAAATCCTTTGAAGTCTACTTTCATGATGCGATTCAATACCTGAGATCCAACCAGGTTTTTCTACGAAATTATGAAGACGTTCTCCGAGATATTATTGAACTCGAGCCAATGTTAGGAACTAATCAGTCAAACAGTAGCCTGATAGAAGCCTTAAATCTCTTTCAGTTCTTTGAAAGATCGAGAAAATTGAAGATACAAGACATCAATCCCGAGCTATACAGCTATCTAATAAACGCTATTCAAAAAAATATGCAAAATACTACCCAGCAAAGTGACCTTCACAATTACATTTGGACTCATTGACCTTATGACTCGGCAAGATGCCTTCGAACAAGTTTTACTGAGTCGGCAGAAACTTCCAGATTAATTACTAAAATTATCGCCTTCGGCATCATATTAAAAAGTGCATGGGAGAGTCTGGTATCCATAAAGTATAGGCGGTTCTGTTCGTAAAAGATCTTTTTTCCATTTAAAACGACGTACAAGCCATCGCAGGAGCTCGATAGGAAACTTATCAAACGAAAAGAAGTCCCTAGATCTCTATGAGGCGGGAAAAATCCTCCTTCATCAAGCCGAATCAAATGACTTCGACCGATAAGAGGCTCAAATTCAGCGAGCGGGCCCGAGATTGATGATAGATGTTTCCAATATTTTGTGGGGGTGCGAAAGGACATTTCACTCAGATTTGTACCATTTGCAATATTGTATTCGAGTATCGAGTTCAGGTCTATAATGCCATCGGTTTCACCGTTTAAAGAGAATAGACTTAGCCCATATCTGCGCATATGTGGCTTAGAGGTATTATAAACTCTCCAGCCATCATTTATAGTGGCTAGCTCTTCTTGAAACAGGCGTTCATCAAAATAAATGGACAACGGATAAAACTCACCCAAAGAACTCAGTTCAAAATACATATATCGATTCTCCTCTCGGAAAAGCTACTGGTTAAGCTTATTTGAGTTTCTCCGGCTTATCCACTTTATTTTGTCTCACATTAATGTATGATCCATCAGTGAGTATGAGAATACCAAGCAGTACATTTTGTTCCATGGCCTGGAATCACCAGTTTATTGATCCAACTGGAAGGGTCAAGCCCTGCTGTCGTTTTGCTGAGGCTCATCGGCCTCCAGAGAATAATTTAAAAACAAAAAGTCTTAATGAGGTATTTTACGGGACCTTTATGGAGTCTATGAGACAGAAAATGCTCAATGGAGAAAAGGTTCCAGGATGCATTCGCTGTTACCAGGAGGAAAATGCCGGTAAAAAGAGTTTGCGTGAAAGATACCATGACAGTGAAGACCTTCCCATAGACCAATTGGTGGATCTTGAAAATCCGACCATCCGCTGGATTGAGCTTGCAATAAGCAATGATTGCAATCTCGCTTGTCGAATGTGTGATAGCCGATATTCATGGAAGTGGTTTAAGGAAGAGCAAGTGATTTACGGAAAGACGTATAATACAGTTGAAAGAAGCAAAAGTGATATTTCAAATGTATATCCGTTCATAGATAAGTTGGTTCATTTAAAGTTCACAGGAGGAGAGCCCCTGGCCACTGCGGATCATTGGAAACTTTTAGATAAAGTTTTGAATGAGAGAGACTGCAGTGAAATTATGCTAAATTACAGCACCAACTGCACTATCATGCCCAAAAAGCCATGGGTAGAGAAGTGGATGAAGTTCAAAAAGGTTGAGTTTGCTCTTAGCTTTGACAGTGCTAATAAGGCCGAGTCCGAATACATACGATGGCCCTCTCAATTTGAAAACACGGTCGCTGTCACCGAGCGGTTTTTGGAACTCAAAAGGACGCACGGATTTGATAGCCTGCTCAGAAGCACAATCAGTATTCTTAATGTTTGGTATATGCCAGAAACGCTTGAGTGGTGGCTTGAGAGAGATCCTGGCCCTGCGTTTGTTATGAATCCAACTCATCTCACTTTTCCTGAGATTCTTGGAGTAACTGTACTTCCCCAGGCCTTAAAGCTTCGGGTTGAAGAAAAATTTGAAAATTTCAAGAGAACCAGCTCTTTTCCGCAGATCAGCAAACACCTTGATTACATTCGGAATCACATGTTTAGCAAGGACGATAGCCATCTTCTTCCAAAATTAAAGAGCTATCTTGATAAAACGGATGCCTACCGGAATCAGAGCTTTGCTGAATCTTATCCACACTTCAGGGAAATTGTGGCTACAAATTAGGATCTTCTCCATTCACTTCCAGCGCCCACTTTCTTTCATCACACCACCAACATTTACGACAAGGTAGTTGTCCATTCTCCATATGTTCAATATTCACATCACAGGAGAGTGTCAGTGGAAGGATTGTATCGAACAAGCCGTAAGTTTTATAAAACTCAATGACTCCTTGCTTATCGCAAAACGCCAATGGGCGTGCAGAATAGGTTCCAGAATAAATTGTTTCTGGATTGTCGCGAACGGCCTGGCGATGATCATCATTTCGAAAATGCTGCCTGACCTCAGCAGGAGGATTTTTCGTGACACCATTAAACTCATAATTAATGTGTCCGACCTTTAGTAAGGCTTTAAGGTGATTGGTGGAGCAGTAAAGCTTATACGGATTTACGGACTCCCGAAGTGGAATTTTATACTCATAAGGCTCAGCCCATTGGTCAAAGCCTGTCACCTCTTTCAGTTTTTGACGCACTTTGCGAGCAGTCGGTAGATAATCTGGCTTATTGCCGACATCGCAACTGATTGGACGAATTTTAGTCTTCAGCCCATTTTCTTTAATAGTCTTCGCTGTCAGAAAGGTTAATAGGGCGCTGTCTAATCCCCCAGAGATCTGAATTCCCAATACATCCCATTCTGGATCTAAGGGGATAATTATTCGATTATCGCTCTTTGAACACTGAAAGGTCGTCTCAAAAATCATAATCTCACCATATACTACGAAGTCTCCCTGATATATAGTGTTTTTGAAATGAGTAATGAGCGGAGCATTGAGAATACCAATGAGAATCGTAATGAGAACAGCTATCTGACTTCAGATTCAATCGAAGAGCTCCACGTTGAAATTACCAATCTCTGTAACGCCGCATGTCCTATGTGCGCACGCAATCATTCGGGATGGGGCTTAAGACCGAATCCAGGGTGGGGCAGTTGGGCCGAGGGTGAAGCATCAAAAGTCTTTTCGAAGGAGCTGACTCAGCTCAAGCGCGTCTTTTTTTGCGGGACGCACGGAGATCCCACCGCTGCTCCACATTTGCTTGACGCCGTAAGAATCAGTAAAGAGCGCGGGGCTCGAGTGGCCATTTATACAAACGGTAGTGCGCGTAGCGATCAGTGGTGGTCTGAGCTTGTTTCTCTGATGGACTCTTCTGATAAAGTGGTTTTTGGAATTGATGGCATTGAAACGAATCATCTGTATCGCCAGAAAACAAATATCAACAAGGTTCTTCATCACTTGAAGATCTGCTGCGCATCCAATGTTATGACTCAGTGGGATTTCTTGGCCTTTCGTCACAATGAGCATGAGCTTGATAAATGTAGGAGAGTGGCTGACGAAATGGGTGTGGATATTTTTACGATTAGGAAAACGGCTCGTTTTAGAAATCATTTTTTTGAAGTTAAAGATAAAGAGGGGAAGGTGACACACCTTTTGGAGCCGCCGCTCAATCCAGATCTCAGGCATCCAGATTATGAGGTGATGCAACAGCTGAATAAACAACTGCCAGAGCATTATCATATCGAGTGCGGCTATAGGCAGTTGAAGAAGATTTATGTGAATAGTCGGCTTGAGGTCTTTCCATGTTGTTATATCAGCGATGAAAATGAAAGTATGAGATTAAATATGGATTCGTCCCGTCTTTTAGTTCCGCTAGAAGAAATGAGCCTTAGAAAGAAGAGTTGGAGTGAGATACTGGCACATCCATTTTATCGCGAAGAGCTTCTGAAGTCTTTTACCAATGAGAAAGTCTTAAAACGGTGTGTGAAAGTTTGTGGCGTGGTAAAGCGCGAACAGAATCAAGAGCAAATAGTTAGGGGCTCACAATACATTTAACTTCTTATTTTCTCCATATCCGCTACTGAACTCATATTTTTCTCCGCATGTGCGTCCACAGGTGAAGTTGCGAGGATTCTCGGGATCAGAAAAATCACGAGCCCAGCTTCTCTCTATATGATTTGCAAAGTAGTCCTGATTCAAAATATCCCACCCATGAATTCTGAGCATATTAAACTCAGGACCATATTTATTTAAAACCTTCTGAATGTGCTGCTTTTGAATGTCTGAGTCGTCATTGATAAATACCGGTGCACCCATCCAACAACACGGCCACAATCGAGTATCAAAATCTATAAATATCGAAGTTTGTTTCTGGTACTTGCAAGTGATTGGGGTGTTCGCGGCATAGTCCTTAAAGGAAGAGTATTGTTTAATAATTTTATTGAAGTTATCGATATTTTTATTTTTCTCAAGGTCTGAAATTTTGGTTTTTTTATTTTCAATCTTTTTATTGTGAACATCCGTCTCAGTAGAAATAAATCGGCTCGTCATTTTTACATTGAATTCAGCCACCCCAAGTTTTTCAGCAAGGTTGCGAGCCTCTTCGACTTGGTGTTTGTTATGTTCGAAGACCAGGTAGTCCCACCGCGCTCGCCCGCCGCCTTGAATAAATGATGAGAGATTTTCGATGACTTTTTCGAAGCTACTACCGACTCGATAAATTCCGTTTGTGTCGGAGAGCCCATCAATTGAAAAGCACACTTTGTTTTGAGAGTGAACGGACAATCTCTTTGCTAAATCTCGCCACCAATTCGCCGTTCTCAATGATCCGTTGGTAATGATGGTGTAGCGCGCCTTTGGAGCATAACTTTGGCAAAAATCCAAGGTCGCCTCGAAAGTGGGGCTAGCAATTGCATCTCCATAATTCCCACAGTGAAACAGCTTAATTTCGCGGGAGCGGAAGGGTTCTAAAATGATCCTATAATCTTCGACTGTGAGATCTCGACCGGCAGGCAACGAGGGCTTAACACTTCCATCTTTAGCTGTGCGGGCACATTGGGGACAGCGTAAATTGCAACGCGAGGTGTGATCAAGTTGGATGGTCGTGATTTGCTCTAAACTAAGATACATATTGGAAACTCAACAGCTATTTCATGAAAATGGAAAGTGGTTGTGCTACATTCCCATCAATGATTACAAATTACCACACTCTCGATACGATTAGAGAGATTCACGCCGAAGTCACGAACAAGTGTAATGCGGCATGTCCCATGTGTGCAAGAAACCACTTTGGCGGGTCGCAGCGCGATTTTGAACTGAGTGAATGGGACGAGGTAGATGGAGATCGGGTTTTTGTTCCCTTATTAAAAAATCTGAGAAATGTACTGTTTTGTGGAACACACGGAGATCCGGCAGCTGCTAAGTACAGTCTCGAATATGTGGAAAGCGTAAAGCGAAACACCGGTGCAACAGTTGAGTTTTACTCCAACGGAAGTTTGCGCCCCAAATCCTGGTGGCACGATTTGGGTAAACTTCTTCAAAGGCAAATCACTGATGATTATTATCGTCAATCAGACATAGCAGTTTTTGGAATTGATGGGTTAGAGGACACTCATCATCTTTATCGTCGCAATACGAGTTTTGAGAAGATCATAGAAAATGCCGAAAGCTTTATTCGTGCAGGTGGTTTTGCGAGATGGGATTTTATAGTTTTCAAACACAATGAGCATCAAGTGGAGTCTGCCCGGGCTTTGGCTTTAAAGATGGGCTTCACTCAGTTTCGTATTCGCAGGACCTCTCGATTTACCCATAGCCCGGATGGTCCGCTAAGACATCGTGTTCAAAGCAAAGACGGAACAGTCGAATACTACTTAGAACCACCAGAAAACCCTGACTATCGACATCCAAATGAGGAAAGGATCTTGCAAGCTAAAGCAGCCGGATATCTTGAACATCTCAATAAGGTTCAGATTTCCTGCCAAAATAAGAGTGAATTTCAGAGAGTGTATGTCAACTCTCTTCTACAGGTTCATCCTTGTTGTTTTATTTCGAATGATCTTTTTCCTTCTAAGAATTTTATTGCTCAGGATACCAATGAGAAGGTCTTTAATAAGTATGGCCAAGTCTTTAACTCATTGAGAGAATTTACTTGGAGTGAGGTGCTTAACCACTCGTTTTTCTCATCCGAATTGGTTTCTTCATGGGAGAAGAGTTCGAGCGAAGGCCGCTTATTAAGATGCGCACGAACTTGCGGAAAGACTTACAGTCCTATTCTAGGTCAATCCAAAGACACCATTAAACAGAAACTTGAATGGGGTCCAAGCACAACTCGCTGATATTGACGTGTTCCGGTTGCTCGATAACCCATTTAATCACTTGTGCAAGGTACTTTGGATCCAATTTATCGACCTCGGGATGCTTCTCTCTCACCTTAGGTGTATCGATATAACCTGGACTAATATATGTGATCCTGATTCCAGAAGGTTTTGATCCGTGTCCGCCGAGACTTCTCATACTTAAATTGCGGCAGTAAGCTTTCAATGCTTTCTTTTCGATGGGATACACCCATGGAGTTCCCTTAACCGGGGTGTCTGCCGTGCTACCAAGAGAAATAATGTGTCCAGTGTGGCCATTCTCACTCCATGCTTTATAGACTTCTTCTAGTAAGAGAGTTTGACGAAAACGACTCAAACAACTGCAGTTAATATAAACATCATAACCGAGTGATTTTTGTGCGAACTGCACATGACTTTCATGGTTTTTTAAATCGGTTTGATTATGGCTTCGACTATTAAAGTCTGCATGAGGGAAAATATCATTTAATGCCTCAGCCAATCCAAAACGAGGATTCCCACTTACAATAATTTTTTTCATGATACAAACTCCGTCACTTCTCGATTTTGTTCTGAGTTGCTGGAAAAATCATACTCTGCGCCACAGGTCCTTCCGCAGGTCATAAGTTTTGAATTCTCATCATTCATTTTTGAGCTCCAGCTCTTCCTCAATTCTCCTCCTAGCCAAGGGTGAGCAAGAATTTCTCTCAATGAATAGGAGTGTAAACTGTTAAACTTAGGTCCATGTTTTTTAACAATCTTTTCAAGCTGTTCTTTTTGCGTATTCTTTTCTTTATGAAAATGCAGAGGAGCCGCTATCCACGTGCATGGCCAAACCTTACCATCGAAATCGATGAAGATTGATTTGGTCTCCATGGCTTTACAGCGAATAGGAGTTGCGTCAATGTAATCAAACCAGGATTCATATTTGTTAACTAAGTTTTCAAATTGAAGAAACGACTTTGTTTTGTAGTGCGACTGAGTTGGAACCTCAATCACACCGGCCTCTTCTTTTGCGCCCGCAGTTTTATGATATATCTTGTCGTCCAAACTGGCTTTTCCAGAGAGATAACTTTTTTCTTGAATAAAGCGATTGGTTTTTTTCACTTTGAACTGAAAAAATCCAAGATTTTTAGCCAATGCCTTAGCTTTGTCGACCTGATGCTCATTATGCTTAAACACCAAGTAATCCCAACGTGCACGACCGCCAGCTTGAATAAATGCTTGGGCATTTTCAATGATCTTATTGAAGTGACTTCCTCTACGATAGAGTGAATTTGTGTCAGCAAGTCCATCAATCGAAAAGCACACTTTATCGCCAGGCCGATCCAGTATTTTTGCAAACTCGGTCCACCATGAGGCAGAGCGCAAGCTTCCATTTGTGAAGATAGTTATTGCTTTCAGGCCAGCATCCTTTAAGTAGCTTGCGACCTCCATGATATTGGTACTGGCAACCGCATCTCCATAGTTTCCACAAAACAGAATAAATTTTAACTGTTTGCAAAAATCGGGAGAGAATACATTCTTATAGAATTCCAGGCTGAGCTCTTTCATTTCCAATTCAGGATTCACTTCACCGTGAAGAATACGAGCGCACTGAGGGCATTTCAAATTACATGTCGAGTTATGATCCATCTGTACCGACTCAATCTGATCAAGCGTCATAAAAGTGTCAGTCTGAGGAAATAGATCCTGGCTCATAGAAGTTCTTTAGCCCTTTACTATCTAAAGATCAAACCGGTTTGCGTTCTGTTATTCTACGAGGTGACGAATCAGGTGATAATGCTCCATAGATTTAATTTTTGGGACTCTAAGATCAAGATTGTCTGTGCAACGCCATTTTGGGCATCTAATTGGAGCGGACGGGAGATCGATTCCTTTTTCCATTTGATAAATATTGCCACGCTTACCACCGACATGACATGAGCCAATGTAGATGTCCCCAGTCGGGGTGATTTTTAGATGCTTCGAGCCGGCCCAACAGTACCAGCCCTCAAAATTCGACTTATTTTCAAAATTGAGCTTATTGTAGTGGTAATCCTCATGCAGGAGTTTATCATTTTGCTTTATATAGAGACGAAGTTGTTTCTTTGCATCCTGATCAAGAGTTTTATGAATTTCCTCGCGTTCACTTTGAGAGTACCAGGTCTTGTTTTCAAGATTGAGGGCGGGAATTAACACTTTTAGTTTCTTTTGGGCTTTCTCTTTGATGGCATCCCAGGTAACTCTTAATGGAAGACTCGACGGTGAGTCATGCAGTTGCTCTGGATCCGTTTCAAGATCGTGGTTTTTCGTGAGATCTAACTTCTTAGAGGGCATCTGTTCGTTCGGATCTCCCACCAATGGCCTTATGACTCGGTACTCCACCCTTTCAACACCCCGACGTTTGAGTTCATCTGTCATGGATTTGATCTGTTCTAGCTGTCCTGGGTAGATCATAAATCGGACGAGAAGGTATTTGGGTTGATGGCCATTTTCCAAATCGAACCCACCATTTCTCTCCTGTTCGGAGTTCCATGCCACTCGATACTTTTCCAAAGCTACAATCTTCTCTATGTATTCTTCAGCCCGTGAGGACATAAACTCCAGATGGAGACTGAGAGTGATATTATCCAAATAAGGAAATAGCTCCAGAAAATACTTGGTGGTTCTAGAGCCATTGGTAGTCACACTGATATGTCTTGATTTTAAACTCTTTAGATACTTGCAAAGGTCAATAAACTCTGGGTTTAGTGTTGGCTCGCCTCCGGTGAGACTCCAGATTACGTTTTTTCCGCTGCGTTCAAAAACATATTCTACCAGTCGTTTCATGTTTTCCAATGGAACGTGTGGAGAGCTATTGTCATGGAGATAGTTCACACAGTAACTGCAATCGAAATTGCATCTCTTACCAATATACCAATCCACGCTGGTGGCACCAGACGGATTGAATTTGTAATGAATTGCTACATACTCTTTATCGGTATTCATTAGCCACAGTTTTCAAAGTCCTAAACCTTTTAAGAGTTTCTTTCCTTTTTCCTCGATCTTTTTGAGATCCTCTTTTTTAACAAGACTGCCTTCTTCTTTCTTTATTCCAGCCTCGATATCCCGGATCACCTTATCGACCTCTGATCTTTTCACGCCGAGGGATTTTTCAAGATCGGCAGAAAGGTTTTTAATTTGTGCCTCAAGCTTTTCCTTCTCGGCACCAATTTGTTGATCAATTTGATTTCGGATCTGAGCTTTTGCCTGGTCAATTTTTAACTGCAGCTGTTTTCCAAATCCTTGCGCCAACTCCTGACCGAGATTTGAGTTCAAATTGAAATTGAGCTTATTCCATGGGCCCTGCACCTTCGCATTTAAAGTGATCTGTGAGATCCCTTGAAACACGCCATTCAATATCTCTTGAACGATTTTCTCTTTGGCTTGGATTTCATACTGAAGCTGATTGTACCGGCTCTTTGTGTCCAAGGATATGTGCCCTTCGCTGAGAGACGCCGCCACTTGGATGGCGCCAATGGAATCGTTAATATTTAACTTAACATCTGGCGAGTCGGATAGCTTAAGGCTACTCATTGGGAAGGAATTGAGTTTTAAGTCCACAGTCTGTTTAGGAGTGTCTGTTGTGTGGTCAATGACCGCCTTTAAATCAAGGCCAAGTATGTTCTGCTTTGGAAAGTCTCCGGCAATATTGATTCGAGTGGGCCTTTTTAAATACTGCGGATGAGAGTTCACATCAATAATTTCACCTGTGATATTTCCGCTGTATTCAGCTGATGCACTCACTGTCGATGAGATATGAGCTTTTTTAAGCCAAAATTTTGGATAACCTGTTGTGATTGGAAAGCTAAAGTCTTCACCTTCGCCTCGTTTTCTGGGCACTAAGGCTTCTTCTTTTCGCTTTGCCTTTTCTTCAGCGGTTCTTTTTGGCGGTATATATTCTTTGGCAACCTCGTAGTACTTGCGCACAGATACGAGTCGCTCTTCGACCTGCTTCATGAAAAACTGCTGAGTGATATCTTTGGGATCCAGACTTGGAATCTTTAATCGATTCTGCAAATCTTTAAGATCTTGCTCAATAAAAGTCTCGAGCTCTTTGATGGAGTTTCCATAAACTTGAACATCTCCTCTCAAATCTCTTTGAGCGCTATCAATTTCTTTTACTTTTTCCTTGGCCTCTTTGATCAGATTGTTCGCGGTATTTAAATTATTTGCGAATTTAAGTGGGTCTTTCTCATCCCAGTTGATGGCGTTGAATCTCTTTTCGAGATCCTTAAAATAAGAGCTTTCAGGGAGATTCTTTAAACGTTGATCCCAAAGTTCCTTTTTCGCTTTGAGTTCAGATTCGAGTTCCTTAATTCTTAAAGATGCTTTGAGTTCACCCTCAATAGTTTTTAATTGATCTTTAGGATCCACTCCACTTAAGAGTGCTGCCAAATCACCGAGAAAATTATCTTGAAGACGCTCCCGAGTTTGACTGACGATTTCACGTTCAGCCTTTGCCAGAATGCTATTTTCACTCGGTGGGGCGGGTGGAAGAGCTCGTCCAGGAGTTTTTCTTGGCACGAGCGCTTGAATATTCGAGATCGATGCTTCGTCGATGACAACCTTAGCACGTAGAAGTCCATCCCAAAGCGCTTTGAACTTAATCTCGCCAACACGGAATAGGTCTCTTTCTGGACGATTCTTATCGGTGATCTGAATGGATTTAATGCTCATTGAGGCATTCAGAAAACTGGTGTCGAAATCACCAATATTCACCTCAGCACCGTGAACCTGGGTTAAAAGATATTCCGCAGCACGGCGGACATGCCCATCAAAGAAAAAGAAAAAGTAGCCGTAAATGATTAGGAAGATGACGAGAGCTGGTACAACAGCTTCAACTCGAATGGGTCCCTTCTTTTTATTTTTTTTCTCTTTGCTCATCGAATTATCCTTTATCCGTATAAACTGTCATAGGTGTAGTACCACTTGTAGAGGCTAGTCGTTTGAAGAGCTTTCCACAGTTTGGTGGACTTGATTCTTTCAACGACCATAACGCGGTAGCGAATGACAAGCCTTTTTGAAATATAGAACACAAATGGAAATGCTAAGATCGCAAAAACCCCCGCGCCCATAACAACTGAATTATTAAAGCGGGTGAGAGGAACAAGAGGCATATTGTAAAGTGTCGTCCACACACCTTGAAGGGACTGTGCGCTTAGGACGAAAACGCCAAGCTTATGAAATAGCGGATCGAAAATCCAGGCTGCAAAGGCGAAAAAGAAGGCTGAAATCAAGGCCGCTCCAGCTTGGACCCTAAAAAAGAAAATCACAATGAAAACTAAAAAGGCCTGAAGAGATAGGAGCGGACTCATTCCAAGAATGAATCCACATGCGACTCCGGCCGCAATCTGATTGTGACCGGTTTCAGAATTAAGTAATTTTATAAAACCAAAAATTTGTTTAAGAAGTAAACCCATTGCATTCCTCTCTAAATGTTCTGAGCGGACTGTGTAACAGCTTCAATCACCTTGTCCTGAATTTCAAATGGCATATCGGGATACATAGGAAGTGAGAAGACTTCCCTTGAAATCCGAATAGCTGTCTTATCAGAAACAATTCTGCCATTGGTCTTATATGCTTTTTGCTCCGACATAGTGGTTGGGTAGTGAATAGCCGTAGGAACTTGCATCTCACTGAGCTGCTCAAGGAGAGAAGCTCTTTTTTCACTTCTAAGGGTGTATTGAGCCCAGGCCGAAGTGCATTCTTTTCGTACCAATGGAATTTGAATTCCTTTGGACTTTAAAGACTCAAAAGCTTGGTTATAGCGTTGAGCCAATCGCTCTCTTTGCTCAAGCTCCCAGGGAAAGCGTTGGAGCTTAGGAAGCATAATCGCACACTGAATGGAATCCATTCGGCCGTTGATTCCCACATAGGTATGTTCATATCGAGCAGTTTGACCATGAACACGAAGTTGAATCAATCGCTCTGCCATTCTATCATCGTCAGTAAAGACGGCTCCCCCATCACCATAGCAGCCAAGCGGCTTGGCGGGGAAAAAGCTTGTAATGCCAAAGTCTGAAAGAGCACCGCTTCGTTTTCCTTTGTAAGTCGCTCCAAACGATTGGGCTGCATCCTCAATCACAATCAAATTATGATCTTTTGCGATTTTATTGATTTCATCCATATCAGCCACCTGTCCATAAAGACTGACTGGTTGAATGGCTTTGGTTTTCGGGGTGATGGCTTTTCTAATCTCATCGGTTTTTATGCAGTATGTCTCATCATCAACATCGACATACACGGGTGTTGCCCCAACCAGAATGACTGTCTCGGCCGTCGCAATAAAGGAGAGTGCGGGTACAATCACCTCATCACCGGGCCCAATCCCTTGAGCCATCATTGCCAAAATGGCTGCGTCAGTGCCACTTGAGCACGTGATTGCATGACGTGTACCTGTGAACTCGGCCAAAGCGGTTTCCAGTTCAGTCACTTCGGGACCAAGGATAAATTGACAATGTTCCAGAACTTTCGCGATCCGCTCTTCGATCTCC
>CAZWVK010000041.1:15376-19043 GCA_964636785.1 uncultured Pseudobdellovibrionaceae bacterium
TCCTTTTTTAGCGCACGATGTTGGGCTTTGATATCAATGAATGGAATGGACATAAGCTTCCCCCTTAAAAGGATTCATCACAAAAATTATCACTCTTGATCTATGACTACAATTGAAGACTGACAGGCGCTGCTTTGTAGACTAATGTTTTTATTGCGTATTTGGCCCTAAAAGAAGAGGTGTATTTTGCGAGCGGTGGTTTTGTCAGGGGGGAGTGGAACCAGGCTTTGGCCGGTGTCCAGAAGTGCATATCCAAAGCAATTTTGCGATTTTTTTGATCAATCTTTTCTGGAGAATACCCTGGATCGACTTTCTTCCTTTGGCGCACCTCAGATCGTCACAATTAAATCTATGTCGACACTCACTGAGAGGGCACTTAAGAAAAAAGGATATGACTCCAATCAAGTGATTTATGAACCGCTTCAGAAGAACACTGGTCCTGCGATTGCTCTTGCATGTCATTTAGCCTTGGTAAATGGAGCATCTGCTTCGGAAGTGATGGGAGTTTTTCCAGCGGATCACTTGATTTCTAATGAAAGCGAGTTTCAGCGTATCGTTCAACTTGCGGCAGAGGAAGCGGGAAGTGGATCGGTTGTGACTCTGGGGATTCAGCCCAGAGGTCCTGAAACCGGATATGGTTATATTGAAACCACTGAAAAAGGGAGTGGTGAAGTTCGTTTGGTAAGCCAGTTTCATGAAAAGCCAGATCTTAAGATGGCAAAAGAATATCTCAAGACAGATCGGTTTTTCTGGAATGCTGGGATTTTTATATTTCGAATTGATATCATGGTTGAGGCCTTTAAAACTCTTCAGCCTCAGCTTTGGAAACAAATCATGGCGATAAGGCCAGATCGTTCAAATCTGGATTATCAGTATTCACTTTTGCAGAATATCAGCATTGATTATGCGGTGATGGAAAAAATTGAGAATCTAAAGTGTATTCCTTCCGATTTTGGTTGGAGTGACGTTGGATCTTGGGATGAACTCTCGCGGGTTTCGGAAGAGGGTTTTGGAGCGCCAGGCTCGGGACGTCAACAGGTCTTCCAAGTGGATTCCAATGGAAACTTTGTTCACTCGTTAACAAGGAAAGTCGTTGGGTTGGTTGGTGTTGAAAACCTTTTGATTGTGGATACTCCAGACGGACTGTTGATTTCACAAAAAGGAATGAGTCAGAAGGTCAAAGACTTGGTTTCGCAAATTAAGCAAAGTGGTTCAGTCACTGTGGCAGAACATCCTTTTGAGTGGCGCCCATGGGGAGGGTTTGAGGTTCTCTCTGATACAGACAACTATAAAGTGAAGCAGATCACGGTCGATCCAGGTGCGAGACTCTCTTATCAAAGTCATAAAAGGCGAGCCGAGCATTGGACCGTCATTAAGGGAACAGCAGAGGTGACCCTGAATGATGAGAAGCATGTGCTTGAAAGCAATGACTCAATTACAATTCCTATGGGTGCAAAGCATAGAGTAAAAAATATTGGCAATATTCCCCTGATCTTGGTCGAGATTCAAACTGGCGATTATTTTGGAGAAGATGATATCTTTAGGTATCAAGATGATTATGCCAGGGAGGCTTCAAAGGAATGATTGACCTTGAAACGATTGCGGAGAATCGTGCGAGAGAATTAGACCAAGCTGAAAAGGACTGGGTGGATGCTCTTAAGCAACCTTCATTTAATGAGTTCAGCACATACTTAAGCGATGGTGAAATCGAAGCTTTTATTTTGTCGTTTGAATCTCCTCAATCGCTTTTAAAAGTGTCCGGTACTTTTTTAAAGGAAATTCATACAGGAAACACGGAGTGCTTTTCTGAATTTCAGAGATTGATGTCTGAATCGGTTTTGCCTTTGGAAGCAGGATTGAATTTCCTAAATCAAATCGATGAATACGAGGCGGCGTCGGGAAGATTATTTTCATTGAGTGAAAAATTAGTCTCTCTCAAAACCTACTTAGGTCAGGCTTCAACGTATCGAAAAGAGCAGGACCTATCGCCATGGTTTCCTAAACCTTAGCCAGGTTTTTTGTGACCAGGATCTATTAGTAGGGGGCCGGAAAATCTGATCTTGATTAGAACTCATCTATGCATGCAATCTGATTGAAAGAGGAGACTTCGCCAATGCTTTCAAGATTGTTTGCCATCACATATGCGTCGATGTTGGCCTGCTTCTTAATGGCCTGTGGTCATTTGGCAGCTGATGTTAAATCTCAAAGACAAGTCACAGTGAGTGAGACCGATAAAAAAATCACGATTAAAAAGGGTGAAAAGCAAACCTCCTTTAGTCTTGATCTCCCTAAAGGTTTTGAAGTCGAGTCTGTTTTTAAACAGTCACATAAGAATCTGGAAGTGATTGCTTATCAATATTCAAATGGAGAAGAGGCTGCGGCTCAAATTCAGGTGATTGATTCAGAAAGTTTGAAAAAGCTTTGGCAGAAGCAGATCCCCGGATTCAATCTTTCTCAGCCACTGATTAAGGATGGAGCCATTTATTTTGCCGTTGTGGACTATGTGGCGAAATTTGATTTGAATTCTGGAAAAGTTCTCTGGGAGAAAGAAGGCGTCAACGCCTCTCATGACTTCATAGGTAGCGATAAAATTGAAATCAAAAATGGCGTCGTTCATTTTTCTGAGAAGCTTAAAATTTCAGATGGAGATGGAAAATTTATTGGGGGGAGCAAATAATGAAATCGACCCTCATTTTTTCTCTTACATTTCTTTTTGTTTTACCGCCGTCTTTTGCCCGAGTTCCGCGAGTCAGCACAGAAGCTGTGGTTGGATGCGAAAACTGTGACCACGGAACCAATCTGCCATTAATAGAGGTCAAAAATGGTCCTAAGGGTCAATTTCCTCTTCCGAAATGTCGTGGAGTTCGTAGTGATCGTTTTGGCGATGGAAAATACCTCGCGAGAAGAAAGCATGGAAAGCACACCGGAGTAGATTGGAACTCACCCATGGGAACGTCTGTGAAATCCCCTTGGGCAGGTCGTGTGACTGTTTCTGGGTGGCTCAGCAAGGCCGCCGGGTACTCCATAAAAGTTGAGCACGACAATGGCTACAAGACGGTCTATATGCATTTAGGGAAGAGCTTAAAAGTTAAAAAAGGTGCTCGTGTTAAAGCCGGGCAGGTTATTGGATCTTCTTCAAATACTGGTAACGCAAAAGGAACAAACCCTCATCTGCATTTTGAAGTTTTTGATCCGAGAGGCCGCCGTGTGAATCCGACCTCTATTTTTGGTTGTAAATAGACTTTAAATGTTCATCGCATTTAAGCGGTTTTAAAAGCTCGTCGATCAAAGTTTTTGGATCATAGGGCCTGTTTGTGATCTGCTCAATATTTTTAGGAAAAGGAAGCTTCCACCCTTCTGCAAAAAAGCGCTTTCCAAAGAGCTCGGAAAGACCCGGCTGATTCCACCAGGATCTTCGACCTGTCTCTTTTTCCAGCTGATCAGAAATAAAGCTAGCCATTTGCAAAGAGGCGAGCTCAGCAAAGACGTATCCAATATTTCTTACAGCACCACTATAGAAATGACCCGTTGAGAGCAGATGGTAGAAATGTGGAACGTCCGACTTTAGATTCTCGAAGTCTGAAACTGCACTTTCTAAATCTTTATTTAAGAGCTCAACTCTCTCTAGAAAACTCATAGCCCCCAGTGCGCTATAATCATAGTCCCA
>CAZWVK010000042.1:0-18971 GCA_964636785.1 uncultured Pseudobdellovibrionaceae bacterium
TTTTGAAGCTCAAATGAAGGATCCACGGTATAAACATCTTCGCAAAGAGGAGTTCCCTCATGCGGAGGCTCTTAAGCAGACCCAGGAGCGTTTTTTACCGCTATGGAAAGAAGAGATTGCTCCGAGGATTAAAAAGGGTGAGAAAATTCTGATTGTGGCTCATGGAAACTCGCTGAGATCTTTGGTTCAGTACCTGGAAAACATGAGTCCTGAAGAAATTTTAGAGTTAAATATTCCAACAGGGACTCCGTTGGTTTATGAGCTGGACAAAGACTTAAAACCTGTGAATAAAAGATATCTGTGAAGAGTTCTCATATCCTTTTATTTTTAGCGCTGGTTTTGCTTGTGGCAGGAAGTCGTACACTTCCGCATCCGCCCAATTTCACTCCTCTGATGGCAATTGCGGTTTTTAGTGGTGCTTTTTTAGGCTCACGCACAATGGCCTATCTTTTTCCACTTTCAGCAATGGTGATTAGCGATTTGTTTATTGGTTTTCATTCATTCAGTGCCGTCGTTTATATTTCGATGATCCCAGCGGTTTTTTTGGGGGCGAAAATCGGCCGAGGCACTTTTCCTTTCGGAGAACGCCGCTCATGGAAGGGACTCAAGTGGTTTGGACTTGGTTTAAGTGCAGATCTTAGCTTTTTTATTCTTACCAATCTGGCTATATGGTGGCTTTCTGGTTTTTATGAACATTCATTGGCTGGGCTTACGGAATGCTTTGTTTTGGCGCTGCCATTTCTGATCAACCAGATTTTAGGAACCGGAACATTCCTTGGGCTTTTGCTTTTCACTTGGTATGGCCTTATGGTCCTCGCCCAGTGGCGTGAGCCCAACCTCAAATACCAACGCTACCGCTAAAAGGTACCTGCTTCTTTTTCCGATATGCGGTGCATATCGGAAAAAGAAAGCTCGCCGCCCGCGCAAGTACCTACAGGAAAAAACTCACGATGCAAGCGGTGGAGAAGCAGGCGAGTGATCCTGCAATCACCGATCGGATTCCAAGTACGGCCATTTCGGAGCGTCGCTTTGGAGCAAGTCCTCCAATGCCGCCCAGTTGAATGGCGATGGAAGAAAAATTTGCGAATCCACAAAGCGCATAACTTAAAATAATAATGGATCGCTCTGAAAGCTGAGATCCCATTTCTGCCAAATGAATATAAGCAAAGAACTCATTCAAGACGGTTTTTTCTCCAAGCAAAGCTCCGGCCTGAAGAATCTCGTGGGATGGAACTCCCATAAGCCAGGCGATGGGGGCAAAGATCCATCCTAAGATCAACTGAACACTGAGTGTTTGAGGCGGATCTTTGGGAAAAACCAGAGCAGAAAAACTCTCAAAAGATAGAAGTTCACCAACAGATCCCAAGATTCCATTTACCAATGCAATCAGTGCAATAAATGCTAAAAGCATTGCGGCCACATTTAAAGAAAGACTGAGTCCTTCGGATGCACCTGAAGCCGCAGCATCGATCACATTGGCATGAGGACTTCCCAAAGAGTCTTTAGGAAGTGATCCTTTGGTTTCTGACACTTCCGTTTCAGGAATCATAATCTTTGCAAATAAAAGCGCGGCAGGTGCACTCAGAACACTGGCTGTGAGTAAGTGACCAGCGATATCAGGAATATGCACTCTTAATAGCCCTACATAAGCGGCAAGCACTCCGCCAGCCACGGTGGCCATTCCTCCAGTCATCAAACAAAAGAGTTCCGATCTCGTCATTCTTTCGACAAAAGGTTTTACAACTAATGGAGCCTCTGTTTGTCCGACAAAAATATTGGCTGCGGCTGCCAGAGTTTCTGCACCTGAGGTCCTCATTGATTTTTGCATCAGCCATGCAGAGAAACGAATCACGTATTGCATAACTTTTAAGTGATAAAGAACCGACATCAATGACGCCATAAAAATGATTGTAGGTAAAACTTGAACAGCAACGATGTAGCCCATTTTGTCTGTGTTCACTAAATCACCAAATAAAAAACGTGATCCTTCAAGAGTGTAATCCAAAATCGCGTTTACACCTTGGCTTGTGGCCTCGAACAAAAACCTCAAAGGACCACTTACTCCGAAGGCCGGTATTCCAAGAACAAGAATGCAGAGAACAAATTGAAGAGCAAATCCCCAAGCCACAAGGCGCCAATCGATCGCTCTTTTCCTAGACGACAATGCATAGGCCAATGCGACAAAAACGATAAGCCCGAGAATTGGAATAAATCTTTCCATATGGGTAAGTCTTACGGGAATCTTGAAAACCCGGCAAGATGATTTGGATTCGTGACTTGTACGGAAATTCCAAGCGAATGATTCTGTCTGTCTCAAAATGAATGTTTCAGTTCGAGACACTCAAACTTTAACCCATTGAAATCATTTGATCCATTGAGAATGCGTTCTGAGAAGAGACATTTTTTGGCTCCAACGCATTCGACTTAAGGCATAATTAAAGAAGTCCGAAAAGGTCTCATGGGTCAAAGAGAGGTTATATGAATTTTAAAATTCTTCTTTCAATCATTTACCTCACGTCTACTGTTTATATTGGAATGCCTGTATCCGCCTACGCGAATTCGGTTCAAAACTGTAAAGATGGATCGAAACAGCTTCAGGATCAGGCTAAAGAGACAGCAAATACTTCAAATACGATTCAAAACAATGCGGCTCAACAAGCAGGTTCACTAGCCGGAACAGATATAAATCAAGGCTCTCAAATCGCTACAATGATGAATGCAGGGTCTTGTGATTTGAACAATCAAACGGTCGCTAACCTTCAAGAAGCTTATAATAAATGTTCTGAGGCGTGTAATCCATCAAAAGCATCCGACGACAATAGCAGTCGAAGCACAGCAGATGAGGCCCAACAAATCCAAGCCGAAATGCAGTCATGTCAGAAAGCAATTCAACCGTATATCCAAGCCTATCAGACTGGAGCTGCAGAAGCTTGTCAGGCGGCTGAGGGTGCTCGGCAAGTGGATCAGGCCACTCGCGATGATGGAGCTGGAGGCGGCGGGGGCATGAGCCCAATGATGGCAGGTCTTTTAGGTGCAGCACTTGGTGCTGGAGCTGCGATGCTCTTAAATAAAAAGAAAGACAAAGATAAAGAAAAAGAAAAAGAAAAAGACGAAGATCCAGTGGATGAAGAGGGCAATGTTGATTGCTCAAAAGCGGGATCAGAAGTTTATAGCGATTGCAATGAGCACTTCGTTCAAAAGTGCAAAGATGAATTTAGCTCTGAAGAGTGTCAGAACTTTTCAAACCGATATTGCACGGCTGGCTCAAGCAACACCAGCACTGAACAGGCCTCAAATTCTACGCCTGCGACCTCAAACTCTGGGATTATTATCGCAAGTGCTGAGGACAAAGATATTAAAGGTGAAGGTGTTGGTTCTAATTACTGCTTTAATTACCAAGCTACAAATTACTGTGCGACAGCTGGCCGCGAAACTTGTCCAAGCTGTCTTCAATTAGAAACCAATAAGGCGGCTGCTTGTAAAGCAAACCCGGCGATTTGTATTGCACAGAACTCACCGGCTGAAATTGAAGAAGCGAAAAAGACCTGCCCAAGTGATCCCATGTTCTCTAATCCGGATTATGTAGCGGGTGGTGGGTCCACTGTTCCAGATGTGGAAGGTTTATCGGATCCGATTCTTCCAGACTATTATTCTTCATCGGAAGGTTATAGTGGTGGAGGGGATCCACTCACACCTCCGACGGATAATGATTCGCACAGTGTGATTGGCTATTCGATCGGGGACGAGGTTGCTGGCGATGGTTCATCTCAGGACTCGTATTCATCCGGATCGTCTGGATCCTCTGAGACCGCTCAAGGTGGCGTGACACTTTCGGATCCAGTGCTACCAAGCTCTGCGACTATAGCTTCAACTAAGAGAAACCCAACTTCAGCTGGCGGAGAAATGGGCCCAAGCCTCTTTTCAATGAGCAGCGCGATCATTGAATCACGCTGCAAAAAGCGACAGTTAGCTCACTGTTTGAAATAAGGAAAAGTTTGTTTGATCAAAGTGACGTCTTCACCGCGGCAGCCACTGTCGGTGCAGACATTGCTCTTACGACATCCGTTTTCAAAAATATAATCCGCTTCACCACGAACTAGAATTCCTTCAACCTCTCCAGTTTGGCTATTGAACACAGCCGAGCCAGAATTTCCACCATAGGTATCTAAATTCGCGACAAGATGCTCTCTCAACACGCGTCGGACACTTGCTCCATCTGCAATTTTAGTTGGAAGGCCAGATGGGTGACCAATAACAGTTAGATCTGCGCCCACATCTGCGGTTTTCGGACTGAGCTTTAACGGCTCTCGATCTAAAACAGGTCTATTGAGCTTTATCACTGCGAAATCTTCACCAGATCCAACAGCTACCGAATGGACAAGCTCTTTGCACTCATAAACATTTCCTGCAGGAACTTGGTTTGCTCGGTCGCTTTCAGACTGCATTGCAAAGTCAAAAACAAACCGGGTTGTATTGCATGAAGATTGGCTTCTTACACAATGACCTGCCGTCATAACAGTGTCTGGTGCGACAAGAAAGCCGGAACAAAATGCGGCTGAGTTTTGCTCATAGAATCTTTCGGTCTTGCAAAGACGGTAAGCCTCGCCAATTTTTTCTTCTTTGATTTCTGCAATAGCGCCATTGATGCGAATATCAGACGCTCTCATCAGCGCCATCGTTGAAGATGCGAGATTGAGTAGGGACTGGTCAGTGACTTCATATAAGTCTAACCGGTCATCTTCACCGTAGATCACTTTCGCTTGAAGATCGTCATGTTTTGCAAACGTTGAATCAAGATGGAGTGCCGTCGTGACCAATGCCAGGCCAAGACCGACACCCCTAAGACAGGATGTCCATTTCATGTTGAATTCCCTCCGTGGAATTTCGTCCAGTTCCGTCATGGAACTGGGCTTTAATGCCATCCTTAATTTACTTTATTCAGTGAGGTTAATGAATTTCTATACCGTGAAGTGAACGGAAAATAGTCTATCGTTGAGCTAGCCCTAGCGGTTTGTCCAAGGTTCCAGGTTCCATTTTTTGTCTAAGGTGCGTCGAATTGATGAAAGAAATCAACTCGACGCACCTTAGACAAAAAATGGAAGGCTGGCCGCCCGCCCATGGAACCTTAGAACGTGCCGATGGAGAAATGAACGCGGAAGGCGTCTTCTTTTTCTCTGCGACCTGTGGTCGGGTCGACAATGCGGCTTCTTGCATGAGTTTTAAAAGCAAAATCCAAACTCACAGGTCCAACAGGTGTATTGTATCGGTAACCGAATCCGACAGCATCGCGGTAAGGGCGAGTGATATCGACGGGCTCTCCGCGAATATCGCCTTCCACTTGAACCAATCCACCATCATAGAAAATCACTCCGCCATGATCTCCAGAAATCGGAAAGCGAAGCTCACTCTTGATCAGTCCGTAGTAAGAATAATCCGTAATAACAATTGAAGTTGAGCGTGGAACAGGAAGCTCCCACTCAGGCGGAATTCTTTCTCGGTTGTTGGCGGCATCGAATCCTCGAACCGTAAAAATTCCACCTAAGAAAAAGGCTTGGTTCGCAGGAATACCACTTCCCGGTGAGCCATCTAAGTTTTGCAAATAACCACCTCGAATGGAATTGGCCCAAACCAGTTTTGGACTTCCAAGACGAATGTACTTTGAGTACTGCGCATCCGCTTTCCAGAAATGAATCCCTTGAGAGCTGCCAAGCATTGGGTCGGAGTATTCAATGAGTGCACGACTAAATGACCCTTGTGTTGGCAAAAACGGGGAGTCGCGTAGATCCAAATCCAATATCGGACCGATCTTTCCAATTTGTTGAGTCGCTGACGGGCATCTTGCATTGGGATTAGGAGCACCACCTAAGTTTGGATCCTCTAAACAGCGACCTTGAGCTTCGAAGTCCTTGCGACGATCAATTCCCCAGAGCTTCCATGAGGCGCGGAATGTTTTTGTATACTGTCTTTCAATGAGCACATCTGCTCTTTCACTCAGTGTTAAACTCGTTAAACCCTGGCGTTCAGAATCAAACGCAAACACCCGTTCTGATCGTGTTAGATTCACGCGCCCGCGATATCTTGAGTTCATTAGAAAGGGCTCCAAATACCCGAAGGTCAATTCGTGCTCTGGATAATTGATCTGTGCGATATTGTAATTGAGCTCCGCACGTGCACTGATCGCTCGCGCCGTTCCGCCTAGGTTATTATAGCCAATACCTAAGAACCCTCGAGCAGTGAGATCGCGCTCGCTATTCACTCCAGCACCGATTCGAAAGATTCCAGGGTCGCGCTCTGTGACAGATATTATCAGGGTCCGATCGGCAATCGCCGTTCCCTCTTCAAGGGTGCGAATATCAACACGCGAAAAAATCCCTAAACGATTCAAGCGATCAATGGCTTCATCAATCATTTCAGGATTGAGAATCTGGCCAATTTGCAAATCCGCTTCCCGTCGAATGACATAATCCTTGGTGAATGAGTTGCCATCTACAACAACCTCTGCCACTCGGACTCGCGGGCCTTCGTAGAGTTTGAAATTCACTTCTGCCAGAGTGCCTTTTGCGTTGTAAGACACAAGAGTTTCATCTTCATTCAGAATTCGCATTTCCAAAAAGCCCTGGCGTTTATAAAACTCCTTGATCTTTTCAATTCCATCTTCAAGTTGAATCAGCTTCAGCGGTGATCGTGCTGACAATCCAAAAACAGAAATCAGTTCTCTCTCGGTAAAAAAACTATTGCCGTCAAAAGTGATAGAGCGAATCTGAGTGAGTGAGCCCTCATCCATATTAATAAAAATAGTCACATATCTCTTATCTTGCGAATATTCAGCTCGAAGACTTTGCACTCGTGCTCTTAGAAACCCTTGGTTCTTTAAGTGGGTGATTAAATTTTCAAGTCCGAGGTCAATATCCTCTCTATTGTATATTCCCTGATGAATATTTTTGCTGCTATAGTCTTCGATAAAATCGATATAATAGGACTCTGGTCTCGAGATTCGCCCTTCAATCTTATACTCTTTGATTTTGACCTGAGGTCCTTCTTCAATCTGCAAATAAGCTCGTGCAGTATATTGCTTATCATTTTTTATAATATTGCTCTTGATTGAAACATGGGAGAAGCCCTCACTTAAGTAATAGCGTCTCAATCGATCAACAGCCTCTGCCACCGGATCAATATTTCGACGCTCCCTGTCCGATAGATCCAAGACTCGATAAAGTTCGGAGTGATTTTTTGCTGAGTTTCCTGAAATATTAAACTCCCAACGGATGGGGTCGCGAATCTCTAACGCCAAAGTGGCTTGAGTTTTATCTTCGTTATAATCGATTTTTGGATCTTTTATTGTTGCAGTCATATAGTAGCGATTACTTAAGAAAACTTGAATATCACGAATGATATTATCCAGTGTGGCTTGCGTGAGATTGCGGCTGCGATAACGGCGCACATGAAAACGGAGGCGCTCTTCAAGGTTTTCATTTACACTTGAAATAGAAATCATTTGGATACGACAAGGTGAGTTCTCTGTAATGTTAAACTGAATATCCATTGCGCCATTGGATTGCTGATCGAAATTCAGTTCGACGATCGTATTAAAAAATCCAGCCTCTCCGTAGATTTGCTTTAGGTTTTCTCCCGATTCAATAGCGAGTTTTCGATCAAATCGATCTCCATTTTGAATTTTCATGACTTCTTCGAGTCGGTATGTCGGAATATTGTGATTGCCGATAAAAGTGATTTCGCCAACCATTCGCCGTAAATCCGCAGCAATTAAAATTCCACCGCGTGAATTCCTCTCGGCGCGAACGTTCTCATAAAGATTCTTTGAACCGATAAAGCGCAGAACCTCATCAATTTGAGGTGCCGAAAGTCGCTCATTTTTTAAACCCGGGAACTCTTTTAAAATCTCCTGTTGAATTTCTGGAGAAATATTTTGAAAGCTGAGAGCGGCTTGAGCGTGACCTTGAGTCGCAAATAAAAAGAGCACTAGAATCAAATACTTCATCTAAACTGTACCCTGTACTCAAGGTCCAATCCCAAAACAGAATTGGTTACATCTTTTCGGTTTTCCTGAATATTTCCCTGTTCACGACCTTCCCAAGAACCGATGACTGAAAGACCACGATTCACTTTGTATTCGAGACGCACACTGCTTCGTGGGTTGGCCTCCAAAGTTCCTGATGCAGCGACACTCAGTTTCGGTGTCCATTGTTTGCTCAATGTCACCCGAGCAGATGAGCCGACGTCCGCGTTGTTTTGTGATGTTGTGACTTTCATATCGACACCGAACTGATCCTTTAATCGCTTCCCAACGGGCTTTTGAAGAAGTGCAGCGCCGAGTGCCGTCGTTGAAGTGGATGTCATTTGCTGACCCGTCGCCCGAGATTCATCTAGGCTTTCGGGTGTGAGTCCGAGTGCCAAAAGCGAAACAATATCCTTTTGTGGCAGGGGCGGCTGACTTGTAAGTGTGACCTGTGGGCTCTGCGCTCTTCCTTGAACCAGCATATTGACTTCAAACTGCCTTTGCATCTGTCTTCGGTCTTCATCAAATCCCGTTTCTGTCACTCTTGCAAGAGCTGAGAGATAAAGTTTTGGATTGTTTGGAGCCACAGAGTCGTACTCGATGTAACCATTTAGAATTTCAAAAGGAACATCTCTGAAGAAAACCTTCCCACCGGGTTGGGGAACGAGTGTGCCATTCATAGTGATACTTTGAGTCGTGCCTTGAATGGACAGGTCTCCTTTGATGGCCGACTGAATGATTGAATTTGAGATTGTTAAAGGTGAGAGGAAATTTAAAGTCAAATCCAGATAAAATGGCTCTTCCGAAGTTTTTGCAATAGATGGAGGGAGGTAGGGGCTCTTTCTCACCTCAGATCCTTTATCGCCCTCCCCAAATTCTGCGATAATCTCAGCTTGCGTGACATCATACTGAGCCCTAAAACGATAGGGGAATTGATTACCATTCAATGAGAGCTGAATGGAGCCTTTTGTTCGATACCCTTCAGGAAAATTAAAAGAGGCATCCTTAATCTGGCCAGTCATCTTAACTGGAATAGATTTGGCATTTTCAAAACGAATCTGACCGTCTCCTGAAAGCTTGCCGTCCGCGACCTCTCCTTGAATGGAATTAAAGAAAACTGTTTTCTGGTTGAAAAGCATATCGGCCTTGAGATTTGTAAATGGATGTGGAAAATCACGAGCTTTAATATAGCCGCTATCCAAATAAGCGGAGCCAGAAATCCCGATATCGTTTAAATCACCCTTAAAGCTTGTGTTCAAACTAATCAACCCGCGTAACTCATTGGCGAATGGAAAAAATGGTCCAAGTAAGTTGAGATCAAATTTGCCGTTCAATCTTCCATTGATATTTTCTTTGGAAGAGGATCTTAAACTCATTTTTAAGTAGTTGCCCTCACCACTCAGGCCAAAGTTCTCGCTATTGATTACACCCTGGTTGAACACCAGCCTCATCGGGCCGTCAGATGCCAGGCTTTGGCCCCCTTTGCGTATTAGGAAGTCATCGATAGAAACCAAGCCAGTGCTCTTCCAGAAACCGCCAGTTGGAGCGGAGATATCCGCACTCAAAGACATTTTGGTTTGAAAGTCATAACTGTGCCTCGCCTGTGAAACCGCTTCGAAAATACTCGCGATATTCAGGTCCTTTGCTTTCACTTTCAAAGAAAAGGGGTGGCTTTCATGAAACGGCAGAACAAATTCCGTTATCAACTGGTTTCCTAGAAGCTCAGCTTTTCCTTTCAATGTGTTCTCTTCGATAAGAAGCTGTGCCTCTGAGTCATCCACCTGTACGCTGCCAGTGATCATATTTCTGGTTTGCGCAGCTATTTCAACGATGGGCTTTTCAATATCACCGGAAATCTTAGTTGTGAAAGACAGCGCACCTTGAATATCCAATCCTAAGCGACTGACATATTCAGATTGTTCCAAGCGCAGATTCTTTCCAGTGGCATTTAGGTCGACAGTCCACGCAGGAATGATTTTCCCTGCAAAGTAAACCTCTCCTGGCCCTTTCGTCATTCGCACCCGTTCAGTAGCGAGGACTCCGTCTGTCGCACGTAAATTCGCTGTTAAAGAATCAAAAGTCTCACCGGCAATACCACCTCTGAAAATGGACGATTTAACTTCATAATTCATTTCTTTGATATCAAGCGGGCCGGACCCTTTGAACTCAGCGCTGCCACTTCCACTGAGTGGAAAGTCCAATGGGAGCCGAGCTTCAATCATGGATTTAACATCCACGAGATCGAGGTAGGGCGATTTCATGTAAATATAAATCTGTGAGTCGGGGAGATTGATTGAAAGGTGACCTGTATATCGACTGCTGCCGAATAGTCCAGCAGTGTCTTTAAAGTGCAAATAACCTTTTTCGTATCTTACATCAGAGCTGATTTGACCAAGCTTATAGTCATCAATCACAAACTCCTTCATCTTGGCTTGAAGATGAAACCGAGCAGTGTCTGCATTGCCTCGAGTTTCTCCTTCAAGACTGCCTTCACCTTCCAGTTTTAAATCCGCTAGATTCTCAAGATCGGAAAAATGGACTTGGTCCCCTTTAAAGAAAATTGTGAAGCCAGATTCATAATCTACACTGCCTTTTGTACTTCCTTTGGAATGCTGGCCAATGGAGAGATCGCTTGCAAACTTAACCTCTCTTTGATTGACTTCAAATGATCCTTTGGCGTGGCCTTCCTTTAACTTAACAATCGTCTTTGTTTCTTTTTCTTTCTTTGTATACACATGCAAATCATTGGCATGAATCTCTGCATTCTCACAGTTCATCTGAAACTCAGGTTTGATCACTCCCTTGCAATGAGCGTTGCCGTTGACTTTCAGATGAATTGGAACATTTAAACCGATATTCTTTAAAAGCTGACCCAGTTCCACGTTTGGTGAAGCTTTGATTTCAAATGGGTACTGCTCATTTATGGATAAGTTGAAATCACTAAGTGTTGCCCGGCCAGAAGAGTTTTTCGCTGATCCTGAAAGTCTTTGAATTTTAAGATCTGAATAAACTCCTTCAAAATTCACAGACCCAATAATAAATTTATTGTATGCGAGATCCTCACCTAGAATTTGAAAACTCATTGTAGGCTTCCCATCTTTAAAGCCAGATGTTCCTTGAGCCTCAATCATTCCTGAAAGCTTTGGAAAATTGAAATCAGGAAAAAACGCTTTCGCCCAATCCTTGAGGTCCGAAAGTTCAACCATAAGCTTTGTGGCCATCTCACTGGATGTGAAGCTGGCCTTTTCAACATCGCCCCAGAAAAATCCCGAACTCAAAAGGTAAGATTCATCACGTTTCACTTTGAGTGCAGTAAGGCGAATCTGATCCTTTTCAATTAGGCCTCTCACTTCACCTTCAAAATGAACAGCGGGGGTGGGCCCGGAGGGCTTAACAAGTACAATTGGAGCCTGAATATCAACCCATAAGGAGCGAAACTGATTTTCTGCACGAAGATTGAGTCCATCCATTTTGAAAACTGTTTTTTGCGGATCGATTCTTCCAAGCAATGTGAAATTCTTGATTTCTAGTGCATCAATGGGTGAGCGAAAGATCTCATCCAGCGGAATTGAAACTTCAGAACTCTTGTTCAGATTGGTTTTGATAAAAGCTTGAGCCTCAATAGAATCCACTTCAACAATGGCAATTCTTATCTGACCACGTATGAGTGCAAAGACACTCAATCGAGCGAAAGCGTGTGAAACTTTAATCGAGCCAAGACTCTCTTTCAGCTCTCCTTTGGGAGATAACGTCACATCTGAAACCTCAACCCCTAATAAAAATGGATTGATCTTCAAACGTTCAGCATGAACCCGAAATGGGGAGTGCTTTGTGCTTAAAGAGCTCAATCGCTCAAGTGCAAAACTTTCGACTTTCGGAATGAAATAGGTGTATGTAAATCCAATTAGCGCAAAAATCATCGCCAGAAGGCTGTAATTGATCCACTTCCTCATTGTCGGAATTCCCGGGCCTTCAAAGTTTGAAGCAAATGCGAGGTTGAGCGGTACTGCGGACGAACTTGCGAAATATTTTCCAAAAGCTCAATGGCTTTCGAGATCTGCCCCATATCTCCAAAAACTTCAGCGCGAAAATATGTAGTTGCGATCAGTGTTTCTGAGTCATTTTGAAATTGCACAGCAATACGATCAGCCTGCTCCAAAGCCTCAACAAAACGTCGCCCTGATTTGAGCAGTTCTGCACGAAGCCAGGCTTCGGCAAATGTGTGATGAGCTTCGAGATCTAAGATTGTAAGTGCGGATTCAAAATCGTCTAAGAACATAAAGAAAAAGCAAACATCAAGACGCAACTCTGGCCTTTTTAAAACCTCTTCTTTCGCACTTTCCTTTAGAACTTTTAAAAACTCCAGTTCTTCTTTTGAAAAACGTGGAATATGTGTTTTGGTCTGTTCGCTCGTATGCATGAAATCATTAAGAACTTCACGTGCCCGATTCTCTTCAAAACTCAAACTCAACCGTGCGATCTCTGTGTCTTCAGGAAAGGTGGCTTTTAGTATACGTAAAACCTGCCTGGCTTCTCTCTCAAGGCGTTGGTTGCGTAAAAATTCGAACTTCTCTAAAAGCTCGTCACGTCTTTCTTGCTCTTGATGCTTGAAGCTTTCTGCGAGCGATAAACGGAAATCTTTGAATTCAGGAAAGAGTGCGTCCAGCGCTGTCGTACTCCAAATCTGGACTTCTGCTTTTTGTCTTCTCAATCCCTTGTTGATACTTTGTTGAACAGATTTTGGAATTTCCAATTGGGACTTGCCAAGAATTTCGATGAGAAGATCCCAAAGTATGGGAGTTTTCTCTTCCAGTGCACCTGCAGTTAGACTTAAAATTTCCTGATGAAAGCCGGCATTAAATAAAAACCGAAGAATAGTATGAAGATTATCCGCATCGCCAAAATTTCGTTGTGCTTCTTGCATCAGCGTAGAAACTTTTTCTGAAAGTTCCGTTGGGCTTTCCAAAATCTTGCGGATACGAAGTTCGGTGTTTTGGATGCTGTCCCCCCAGCTTAAACCCTTATTATCACTCTTGAATCTCTGGAGGAGCGAGGCCTAACCCATTGCATTAGGACTCGCCTTAGTTATAGATTACCCAATACTCACTCGCTCGACGTAAGCCCCATCAGCGGTGCTCACCTTTAAGACGTCGCCCTCGTTGATATGAAGTGGAACCTGAACGATATGACCGGTTTCCAGTGTCGCTGGCTTATAAGTGTTGGTCACGGTGTTGCCTTTGAAGCCTGGGTCTGTCTGAACCACTTTTAAGTTCACCGATTTCGGGAGTTCAACTCCAACCGCTCGATCATTGAATAGGCAGATTTGAATCTGTAGGTTTTCAGTCAGATAGTTGCCGTTTTCTCCTATGAGTTCTTCGCTAAGTGACATCTGCTCAAAGCTCGTTTGATCCATAAAGTGATAACCAGTGTCATCTTTATAGAGGAAGTTCATGTCTTTATAAGCAACATCAGGAACTCCGAATTTTTCACCGGATTTAAATGTTCGCTCTAGGTTAGAGCCGGTGATAAGGTTTTTAAGTTTTGTTCTTGTGAATTGGTTTCCTTTACCAGGCTTAACGTGCTGAAAATCAACAATGGTAAATGGTTCGCCATCCAAAAGTACTTTTAAACCTTTTTTAAAATCACTCAAATCATACATTTTTAATTTTCCTTTCAAAGGAAGAGTTTCGGAAAATAGTTCTATAACAATGAGAGGCGTTGGTCATGTTCTTCTCTTACTCGCTGCAAAAGTTTTTTCAAAATCTTGAGCTTCTCTTCACGGAGCCAGTCAGCGCGGCGGCTCCCGGCCCCCGGCTTTTCCGATTTGGATTCAGTGGGCGCAGACCTCTCAGAGAGGGATTTTAAATGCTTTAAGACCCTAGGTTGATTCGGGTATTGTGTGTTGAGCCGCTCAGCAAGCTCCCTTGCTTCTGAGATCTGACCTCGCACAATATAGGCCTCAAGGAGCGATAATTTCCGCTCAATCTCGCGAGCCTTTTCCTGTGAAGAGTTCTCAGAGGGCTGAATGCGCTCCAGGTGCTCATCATCGTCAATGGCAATTTCATCTTTGGAGTCGCCAAGAGATGTGATTCGATCCATTTTAAAAACATCTTCTTCGAATTCATCGGCGGTGAGAGTTTCAAGTTTTTGCACGGCCTGTTTTGCTCGTTCGTTGTGAGGAGAAAACAAAAGAACCATTTTAAAGGCTCTTAAGGCTTCTTTTCCAAGACGAAGTTTAAGGCAGCACTCTCCCAATTTTTGAAATGCGAGAATGTTTTCTGGCGAAAGCTGGATTGCTTTTTCCAATGATTCTTTTGCACTCTCATATTGAGCTTTCTCCATAAGGACGTTTGCTAACGCAATGTGTCCACCTGGGAAATTGGGGTGAAACTGCACGCCTCTTGAGCTGATGCGAAACGCTTCTTCGATAAGTCCCATTTTTCGGTAAGCTTCGCTTAACGGAGCAAACACCTGTGACCTTGGGTTTTTCTCCAAGGTCAGTTGATAACGCTCAATAAGGTGGGGGTGAATGTCGCTCATGATTTATTCTTTCATTCTTAATTTGAATTTTCAATGGACTTCACCAAGCAAAACTCTTTAAATACAGCTTAAGGGTTTGGGAGGAAACGGAAAGCGAGATTGAGATTTGAAAATTCTTGGTTTGGACCCGGGAAGTCACATCACGGGCGTAGGGGTTATTGAAACAACGGGTGGCCGCATCTCTTATCTTGATCACACTCTTGTAAAAGCCCCTAAAGGAGCTGATCTTTCGAAGCGACTTCAGTTTATCTATGTACAATTGACTCAGCTATCAGCACGGATTTCTCCAGATATTGTGGTGCTTGAGCGTGTTTTCTTAGGGAAGAATGTGGATTCGGCTTTTAAGCTAGGGCACGCTCGAGGAGTGTGCATGCTTGCATTTTCACAAAGTCTGATTCTTGAGATTGCGGCGAAGGAAGTGAAAAAGATTTTGACTGGAAGTGGTGCTGCCAGCAAAGAGCAGGTTCGCCAGATGGTGACTCAATGGCTGAAAATTGAAATTCACGAAAAGGAAATGGATGTCAGTGACGCCCTTTCATTGGCTATTTCAGGGTGCTTTGAATATGAAAAGCGATTAAGATTGAAGCAGCTGGAGGGGGGATTATGATCGCCTATTTAGAGGGTCAGGTATTGAGTGTAGATGAATCCTCACTGGTGCTGAAAACTGGGGGTGTGGGTTATGAGCTTCACTGCTCAAAAACCACACTCGATGATGTGGCTCACGGACAAGGTTTGAGTCTTTTAGTTTACACACATGTGCGTGAAGATGTGATTCAGCTCTTTGGATTTGCTTCATCTTTAGAAAAGCAGATCTTTTTGTCTTTGATTAAGGTGAATGGCGTGGGGCCAAAATCTGCAGTGCAGATTTTAAGTGGTGCACGTCCGGAAGTTCTTTATGGTTGGATTGAAGACTCCAATGCAAAGGCGTTGTCGGGCCTTCCTAAAGTTGGAAAGAAAACCGCTGAGCAAATTATTTTGAGTTTAAAAGGAAAGCTGGTTGTGGCGGAAGAAAATGAAAGAGCGAGTGGATTTAAGGAACGATCTAGTATCATTTCCGCACTTGTGAATCTGGGATTTCGTTTGAATGACGTTGAAAAAGTCGTGGATCAGATGGATCCAAAAATAGAATTAGACCAGGGCATTCGCAGTGGTCTTCAGGCATTAACGACTTAAGAAAAGGGGGATTACTTTGGAAATAGATCGATTACTAGAAGGAAGTCCTCATCCTGAAGACAGTGGAATTGATTCTTCGCTTCGGCCACTTCAGTTTAAGGATTTTCCGGGCCAGGAGAAAGTGAAGGAAAAACTTCAAGTTTTTGTGAGTGCAGCTAAGAAACGTGGAGAGACTTTGGATCATTGCTTGCTCTGTGGACCTCCAGGGCTTGGAAAAACCACTTTGGCTCATATTTTAGCAAATGATTTGGAAGTGGATTTTCGCTCCACCTCAGGGCCGGCACTTCATCGCAAAGGGGACTTGGCCGCTATTCTTACAAGTCTTAAACCGGGCTCCATTTTATTTATTGATGAGATTCATCGTTTGAGTCGTGACATCGAGGAATATCTTTATTCTGCGATGGAAGATTTTTACTTGGATATTGTTACTGGTGAAGGTCTTGGTGCGCGCAGTATGAGATTCCAATTGGCGCCGTTCACTTTGGTTGGGGCGACAACTCGTGCAGGACTTTTAAAAGCGCCATTTCGCGATCGTTTTGGGATTATTGAAAGACTTAATTTTTATACAAAAGATTCCCTGGTCACGATTCTTCAAAGGTCAGCTGGAATTTTAGGAATTGAAATGAGCGCAGATGGAGCGTTGCAAATCGCCAAACGCAGTCGCGGCACTCCGCGAATCGCAAACCGTTTGCTCAAGCGTGTTCGTGATTACGCTGAAGTTCACGGTGAAGGGGTGATTGACGATAAGCTTGCGGCTTATGCTTTGGATCAGCTAGAGGTGGATCAGCTAGGTCTTGATGAAATGGATCGCAAGTTCCTGTGGTTTATTCTTGATAAATTCGATGGCGGACCTGTCGGGATTGAAACTTTGGCTGCTGCGCTTAGCGAAGAAGCGGAAACATTAGAGGAAGTGTACGAGCCCTTTTTGATTCAAGAAGGGCTTGTGCAAAAAACTCCTCGCGGCCGCGTGATCACCGACACTTCGAAAAAGCATCTGAAGAATTTGGGTTATGAGGATCTAGGCGCGCGGTGATCTTCGGTGGCTTTAGCGAGTGAATAGATGGCCCGATAGGGGAGAATCAACTGGAGCTGATTCTTCGGATTGGGCGTCTTTGCGTCGGCCGCGTATTTCTCTTGCTTGAAAAAAATAAGCTCTACAATGATCTCATTTTCAGCAAATATCGTCATTGCGTCTTCTCTAGGAATACCTCTAGGGGGATGACCATCTAAGGTTTTCCATGCTTTATGCGCACAGCGGAAAAAAGTTTTGCTGAACTTATAGCTCATGTCCACGAAGGTTTTTAATGCAATGTTTTTCTCAGCAAAGTTATCTTCTGACAGGTTGTTCATGTCGCTTTGTTGATTGTGATCACTAATGAGATAGAGGCTGGATTGCCAAATCATTTCTCCCGCAGCAAAAGAGCGGTCTTTGTTCATTTTTCTCCACTCTCCAAATTGGATATAGTCCGTCGAATGAATAAGCCATCCTTCTTCTTTCATTTCATCAAGGAGTTGGTCCATATTTGGAATTCTATAGGCTGTTCGTTGTGAAAATGGGTGAGTCCATTTTTTTAAAAACCGCTCTTTTAAGTCTCGCAATGAAATCTTTTTTTCAATCATTGCTTCCTGTTCACGCCTATACACCTGATCAAAAATTTCAGAAGTCTGGCTCGGACTCTGGAATAACTGAAGGACTTCTTTCAATGTAAATCCCATACTTTGAAGTGTTTTGATCTCTATTACTTTTTTCTTGTCCTCTAACGAATAGATCCGATAATCGCTATCTGCACGACGGGGATGAATGAGTCCGAGCTCTTCAAAGTAGCGAAGCATTCTTTGGCTAATACCTGTCTCTTGGCTTAGTTCTGAAATTTTCATTTCTCGAGCCTCCATGTAATCATTCTGGATGCTGACATGGTGTGAAGGTCAAATCTGCCGCAAAAAGTCGTTTCAAAACTGGACGTCTGAAATACGGATATTGTAAAAGAGAAGTAATTGCAGTCCTTCTTAATTGCATAGATTGCGCCCAGCTTTTACGTCATGGCTCGTGTCTACTTTTGATGTTATATATTGTGCCTAATTTGGAAGTTATAGATCGTTGTCTAGCTCTGTTGTTATAGCTGGTCCGGATTCGATATTATAGCTTGTGCCCAGATCAGATGTCATAAATGGTGTCGAACTTTGTTTTTATAGCTGGAAAATCTATGACCTACACAGAATCATCCAACTGAGAATTCTAGAGAACCTCAATTATTAAATCGATTTTCTCATTGACGGAGCCGTGGATCTGCATAGCCAAGAAGAACTAGCTCGGAGCTGGCTGATGTAGCACTTGTTATGTCAGAAGCTAGTTTGTGTGGCTTCTCCTAGCTCGGAGCTGGTATGCTTAGCTCCTCCTCACGTCGGCGCCGTTCTCAGAAAACTTCTCGCCCATTTGGGTCCTTCGAACTTTAGAATCATTTTGGCTTGGCTTCGTTTGACCCCAAAACCTTCGAGTTGGTTAAGAAGAATGTAATCTTCAAGTCCTAAAAAGGATTTCAAACCCACCACGACTCTTGTGAAAGGTCTTAGATCCCAAAACTTCTCTCTTGATTCTCTCGTTTCTTTGCGCAAACCAGAGCTCTCTAATACTTCAGCATTTGCGTTTGTGTTCTTGGTGCTTTTCTTCGTCCATCTATTTATTCCAGTTATAGCCATAGCAATCGCAGATGTCGTGGCTCTGATAAAAGCTTTATAAGCCCATCTGGATGGAATTTTAATATGGAGGTGAAGATGATTTCCCACATTGGCAATAGATAGAATTTTAATTCCGTACTTTAAAGCAAACCTCTCAATGATCTCTTTTATTTTTTGAGAGTTTTTTGGAATTCGAAAAGACCAGGCGCCCCCCGCTTTTGAAGATCTTAAAACCAGATGCATGGAGTGCTTTGTCGAAAGAGGGCGACCATGAGCTCTTCCTTTTCTGGTTTTTAAAAGTTCTCCACCATAACTTTTTGAAGCCTTTGGGAGAAGTTCGAGCTGAGTGGGTTTTGATTTAGGTTTGGCCGAAGTTTTTTTATTTATCTTTGTCATTTTATCTCAATCCTATTGTTTCGCTCATTCCTCAGTAGATCTTATTATTTATATTCAATCGGACTTTTTTTTACGGACACTTCCCGCTATCTCCGAATTTACTTCCACTTTTAGGCCGGATTCAAAAATGAAGTGCACGTTTTGCTAATGGCTTAAGCACTTAAAAGAG
>CAZWVK010000043.1:0-18683 GCA_964636785.1 uncultured Pseudobdellovibrionaceae bacterium
CTCGTGATAAGCACTTCCTAAATGTTCAAACCGCGATCAATGAAAAAACGGATGAAGTGGTTCGTTATGAGGGAGTGAACGCGAAGATCAAAACAGAAAAAGCCTCGATTCGTGCTCGTGAGCGACAGGCAAAAGCTCGTTTTGATGAACATCGAAACAAAATCAAGCTTGCACTCAAAGACAAAGCGCTCGCAAAGAAAATGGATGAGTTCAAAAAGCTTTTGAACTTTGAAAAGGAGCTTGTCATTGGACTTCGCTTTCAGTTAGCCATTCTTGAGCAAAGCCGCCAGGGCTATCTGAAGTTCCAAGATAAGTCGCAAGCGGAAGTCAATTTGACGAAAAATGAACTTCGAAACGAAGCTTCCAACACTCTTCACGCCAGACTCTCTGAAATGAGAAGCCAGTTGAATCGGGTTTTAGATAATAACGAATTCTTGCGCTATGAGGTCTTTGCGGGAAGCGGTGAGAATATTCGTTATCAGATCGCCGGGGGGCAGACGGCTGAAAATGTAAACCGTATTCCAGCAAGCATCAAACCACAGAAAGCTCTCAACTGGAGTTTTGATGGTGAATTTTGGGAAGATGAGATTGGAAACTACAGATCATCATTGAGAAACAACTGTCCGCAAGAGCAGGCCATGCTCACCAAAGGAGAAAGCCAATGAAAAACTTTAAACGATTAACAATTGGAGTCGTTTTAATTGCTAGTGCTGTTGCCGTAGCTAAAACGGATGTAAAAGGCGCTTTGAATCGTCTTCAACAAAACGAAAGCAATGCGAAAGAGAATTTGAAGCAGTATGAGTCGAACCGCGATATTTCAAAAAAGAATGCGGAAGAAGTCACTCAAGCGATCAATGAACTTCGCGCTCAAAGAAAATCGCTGACGGAGAACTCACAAAACTTAGAGAAAAATCGTGCGATTCTTGATGCGATGAAAGCAAAGATTCGCTCTTTCAAATCTCAAGAGCAGAACATTTTGAAAACAGAAGAGGCGCAAAAAGCTCAGCTCCAAGCTTTGATTGATAAATTGGATAAGAACCGTCTCGAGCGGGAAAAGAACATCGCAGCTTATGATGCCAAAATTCAAGAGATCGAAATGGAAAAGAACAACTGGGATCAGCAACAAGCTGAGATGACGGCCATTCACCAAGAGATCGATCAGAAAGAGAAAATCGCTCTTGCGGAACGAGAGAAATGGGTGAACAAATATAAAGGCTATGCCGACGAAACGAAAAAGTGGGATCGCCAGGCTGCAAGCGCCGAAGAGACTCGCATCAAGTTCGAGCAACTCAATAAATAACCTTGTTTTTGAGGCTTGTATCAGTTTGATTCAACTTCAACCTACGGACCATCTAACTTTTGGGCGTTGTATAGGTCGTGCTCAATGAACTCGATTTTATGGCGCCGCCCCTGGCGCCCGCTTTGCATAAATTCATTAAATAGATTTACATCTTGAATGGAAGAGCCGAAACGAAACAAGAGCCTTTAAAATTAGGGAGATTTATGAAGCTTCTCAAATTCTCGATTCTTTCACCGCTTGTTATACTCATCACTGTCGGAATGTTTCAGAACTGTAGTGGAGGCTTTGAAACCCTAAACACAAATTCTTCGTTAAAATTTGATTCTGATGGACTCTTATCCCTAGCCTCTTATACGCAGAATCCTCTCCAAAACTCTTGTTATTGTATAGATTGCTCAGCCAGTGAAATTCAGGCTCTCAGCGGACTAGAATGTAAACATATCCGCTGGGGTCGTTTCCCATGGAACCCTTGGGAAAATGGATCGGGTAGTGTGAATGCGGTTTTTGAGCAATCCGTGAATCAACGCATTTCAAGTTCTGTTGTTGCGGCGAAACAGGTTTTCGGATCGAATGTGTCTTTCGAATTTGGGATACCAGAGTACTTTCATTCCAATTACAGACAGCTTCAGGTGTCTAACTCAGAGATGGAAGTGGTTGATCGGTATCTTCGAGCGCAAATTCCCAATCTTTCCATCACGCCAGCTTCCTCTACGCCTTTTGCAAACATGCCCGTTGGTGATCGGGCAGATTTCACAAATCCCCAAATGGACAGTGTTCCAGGATTGAGATGGCACTTTTTTCTAGGAAAACAAGCCATCGATAGTGGTGCAGGATCCATTTACATTTCCCAGGTTAATATTCGTTTCGCTTCGCCATCAAACACCTCCTATTTTATCGGGTTGATCAAAGCTCTGCGTGCTTATGCACAAGAGAACTATGGCAGAAGTCTTATTGTTGGAGCAGAATCCATAGAACATCTTAGTGAGCCCTATAAAGGGGCTTTTCAAGAGCAAATTCAGTACGTCAAGTTCATCACCGACACCGATGTGGCACTACTCAGTGGTGGGAAATGGGTTGTTCAGCGCAAGGAAGGAAGCAAAATAGATTGCTTGGGACAAGATCTTTTAGACCCTTCCCATCCTGCTAAATCAAATAGTAAAGGTCAGTTGGTTGGTCAGCTCTGTGTCTCTGCGCCAGACAATGGACAGCTTCGCGAGTTCAATTCGCTCGGTTATCGGGGAGCATCCTTTCTGTCGGACAATCGATACAAGATTCCTGTGGTTTTAGAACTGGATGGATGTCAGGCTTGCGACTGGACGAATGGAAGTCTTACCCACTCTTCCTCTCAGCAGGGACATAATAACGTGGTTTTCTATAAGCACCATGGTTTTGAAAGTGGATCGACCTGTCATAGCCGAGTTCGAAACGGGCTAACAACTACAATGCAGTTCCTATCGCAACCGAAATGGGTACGTGATGAGTTCCAGAAGTACATGGTGAGATTAGCTTACCAAATGACTCAACAGACGGGTGTGCCCACATACTTCCCCCGCTTAGTTAAAGTGGATCAAAATCACTTTTGGCAGATTGACGGTGCAACGCTATCTCGCGCATCCGAGCAAAAATCCCTACTAAGACAATGTCCGGCAAACGATGATGGTCCTGGAATCTCTGGAGTGCCAATGGGACTCCATTTCGTCGCGAAAAACTGTGACAACCTGGATTCTGCAAGAGAAACTCTGCGATCGGATTTCTTAAATATAAAACCAAGCCATGAGCCGCCAATCTCGCAGCTGCCTCAACAACCTGAAGAGCCAAAACAGCCCGAGCTGCCTCAACAACCTGAAGAGCCAAAACAGCCCGAGCTGCCTCAACAACCAGTGACCCCATCACATCCGACGTACGGCTCTTGTGTTTTCAATGGTCAAATGATCCAACACGGCCAATCCGTCAAGGCCTATCAGGCATCAGCAGTGCCTCATGGTTCGACTTGTTGGTCACAAACAAGAACGTGCCACAATGGAGTTCTATCCGGAACTTACGCTTATGCGAGCTGCTCGACACTTGCGGCCAACAGCTGTACATTTGCTGGGCAAACGATTGCTCATGGTCAATCGGTAACTGCGTACAATAACGATGTCGTACCTGCTGGAAGCAGTTGTAAATCACAAACTCGAACTTGTAACAATGGAACACTTTCTGGATCTTACTTTTACAAGACTTGTGCGGTTTCAAATGTTCCGGTGCCAACAGATGTTGATTTAACCAGAGAATATGAAGCGGTCGTTATTGGCGCACTTGAGAACGTGCTTGGCCGTCCACGCCATGAGGCCATGGCCGATCGAGTGGGAATTGACTACTGGGTTGGGCGAATGAAAGCGGGCATGACGGCACAACAACTGAGTCAAAACCTTAAAGCTTCTGATGAGTACTTTGTAAGAAAGGCTTATAAAGATATTCTTCGAAGAAGCCCGGTGCAGTCTGAAGTGGCTTACTACATTGGACAGCTCAGCGCTGGTAAAATGAGCCGCTCGCAGATAACTGCTCACTTTAATCATGTGTGTGCAAATAAAATTGGGGGAGAGTGCTCTTAATTAGCTGATGTTTTCTCCTGGACGTTTTCTTCTTGGCCACATCATCAGTGTTACGAAAAGTAGAATTAATAGAAATAAAAGTGCAATCCAAATCCCATAAACAACAAAGAATGACCAGATGGTCATTCCAGTTTCAGAGTGTTCTTGTACCATCGGCTCCATTCCCACCTCCTGATGATTTAAAACACTCTTAAATCTATCGAGAACGAAGGCTCATTGTTTTAAAAAGATGCCAAGAATCCGTCTCAAAAGGTACACTGTGGATATGTAGGGGGTACCTTATGCCTGTTGGGAGTGGAAGAAGCTGGCGTAGGCTCCATTGGCTTTAAGAAGCTGGGCATGGTTTCCGACCTCAAGGATTTCACCTTTGGAGATCACTACGATCTTATCGCACTTTAAAATAGTACTTAAGCGGTGAGCGATAATGAGACTTGTTCTTCCGCGAATAACCTTACTCAGTGCCGTTTGAATTTTAGACTCACTAATGGAATCAATATTGGCCGTTGCTTCATCCAAAATCAAAACATCCGGGTCAAACGCAAGCACCCTGGAAAAAGCCAGGAGCTGACGCTCGCCATGGCTTAAATTGGCTCCGCGCTCAAACACTTCGGCTTCAAAGCCTCCTTGCCTTTGAATCATATCCAGGCACTGAGCCTCTTTGGCCGCCCACTCCATTCTTTCTTTAGATATGCTCGGATCATTTAGACCGATATTGGTGTAGAAGTTTCCGCTGAAGATGAAGTTGTCTTGCTGAACGACCCCGATTCGGCGGCGAAGCTCCTTCAATGGAATATCGCGAAGTTCAATTCCATCCAGGTAGATATGACCATCTGTGTACTCATAGAGCCTTTGAAGAAGTGAAATGGTGGTGGACTTTCCGCTTCCAGTTCGTCCGATGAGAGCAACGGATTCACCCGGGTGAATGCTTAAATTGATGTTCTTAAGGACAGGACTTCCTTCCCTGGAGTAAGAGAAACTCAAATCCTTAAAAACAATCTCGCCTTTGGCTTCTTTGAGAGGAATCTTTCCTTCTGAGCGCTCAGGAACTTCATCTAAAAGTTGAAAAACGCGATCTGCACTGGAAAGTGAATTTTGCAAATGATTGTATTTTTCCAAAATAATTCGAAGGGGACGAAAGAAATTCTGAAGCAGTAAAATAAATGCAGTTAAAGTCCCAACAGTAAGTCCAAGATCCGACCTCAGCCACGCACCAAAGAAAATCGCCATTGAAATCGTAAAAATACTAAAGCCTTCAATGCTTGGCCAAAGAAGTGCAAAATAACGAATCGTTTTGATCTGAAGGGCTTTATACTCATCTGATAATTTTTCGAACTGATTCTTCACACGATCTTCGCGACCAAAAAGCTGAATCACCTTCATTCCTGTGATGTGCTCCGCAGAGAACGCATTGATCGCAGAAAGTTTTCGTTTGGTCGCTCCAAACTGGAAACGAATTTTTCTCGAGAGATAAAAGCAAAAGACAAGTAAGACCGGAACAAAAGCACTGACAATCAATGTGAGCTTCCAACTCAATAAAAGCATTGTGATGTAGATCGCGATCATTTCAATCAGACTCACCATAATGCCCGCCACGCCTTGAGAGAAAAGCTCTCCAAGTGCCAATACATCATTGGTAACCCGAGTGACGGTTCTTCCGGATGGATTCTTATCAAAGTATTTGAGTGGAAGATGTTGAACGTGTGAAATCAGTTTCTGTCTGATTTCAAAGAGAGTCACATTTCCAAGTTTTTGAATCTCATAGGATTGAAGAAACGATAAGCCCGTTCGCAAAATTTCAACGACGAAATACCCAGCTGCTAAAAGAATTAAAATCTGAATCCGCTCTTTGGTTATGACTTCGTCGACCGTCCATCCAAAAATGAGTGGAACAAGTCTACCAATACCTGAATAAAAAAGAACCAGTGAAAAGGCGACAATGACTTTGAGCTTGTGGTTCCATAAAAACGGCCACAGTTTCTTAAAGACTGTAAAAAATGAAAGTTCTTTCGATCTTGCTTCTTCAAAGGACGTGGACATCATATCAATGCCTCCTCAGGAGTGTCTCTCTTTGAGGTCTGCATTTCATAAAGTTTGAGATAGGTGGAAGACGTATTCAAAAGCTCGTGATGTCTTCCGGCTTTCTCAAGTTCCCCGTGATTCAGAACAAGAATCTGATCCGTCCAGTTCACGCTATTGAGTTTGTGAGAAATAACAATCGCTGTGGTTTGACTCAGCTGTGCTTTGAGAACTTTTAAAATGCTTTGCTCCGTTTTTGAATCCACCGCACTTAAGGTGTCATCAAGGATTGCAAGCGACGAATCTTTCATCAATGCCCGAGCTAAGGTCATTCTTTGCTTTTGACCACCAGATAAGTTGACGCCTCTTTCACCGACAATGGATTTGTACTCTTCAGGCCACTCTAAGATTTCGTCATGAAGACTCACTTGATCGGTGGCTCCAACAACCTGATCCATGGTCCATTCTTCTCGTGAGAATGCCAGATTGTCCGTAACGGTCTGACTAAATAAAAATGCATCCTGAGGAACAATGCGGATCATCTTTCTTAATGAAGACAGTTTGATCTGCTCAATGGAAACTCCGTTGATCAGAATCTTTCCACTTGGAACTGGGTGAAGGCGACAAAGAAGCTCAATCAAAGTGGTTTTTCCACTTCCAGTGGCTCCTATGATTCCAAGACTCTCACCACGATTTAATTTAAAAGAAATATTCTTTAGTGCCGGCTCGGATTTTCCAGGATAAAAAAATGTAAGATCTCTCACTTCGAGCGATTCGAGCCGATCCATTTCAATGGTGCCTTCGTCGCGAACATCAGGAATTTCAGTCAGCACTTCGCGAATTCTTCGATAGGACGCCAAGCCTTCCTGCAAATGGCTCATTGAGATTCCAAAAGCCGTCATTGGCCAAACCATTCTTTGAATATACTGATAAAAAGAGAAAAACGCTCCGATGGTTACAACACCAGCCATAACCTCAGGCACTCCAATTAATAAAAGAGCAACGCAGCCAATCGCGACAGGAAATTCCATCACTGGCGAAAAAATGGAGTCCCAATATCCCACACGATTGCACGTTCTCTCATAAGCTTTCGAATACTTATCAAAATTACCGGTCTGATTTTTTTCCTGAGCAAATGACTTGATCACGCGAACGCCTGTGACGATCTCTTGTGCCACGCCGGAGACTTGTGAGAAGTCCTCTTGGCGCTCAGAGTAGGCGCGGTGGAGCTTATTCATCACCACTCGAATGGCAAAAGGAATCAGAGGCATTAAGATCAATGCTTTCCAAGTCCATGCGAACGAAATGGAAATCATAATCGGAAGAATCAAAACAGTTTGAAAAATCGCATCAAAAAAAATTAAGAACCCAGGCCCAATTCCCATACGAAAGGAGTTCACGTCATTGGTGATCAAAGACATTAATTTTCCGATTTTATGCTTTTGAAAGAAGGACGGGGAAAGCTCAGTGTATTTATAAAAGAGTTCATTCCTTAAATCATCTGCGACGGCATGGTGAAACCTCGCCCAGAAGATTCTCCATAAGAACCGAAAGATCGAAAGAAAAACAGTGACACTTAAAATGATTAAAGTGATGCGCGTGATTTCTTCAAACGGCTCTTCTTGAGTGAGGCTGTCGAGCGCTCGCCCAATCAACCATGGAACAGAAACTTCAAAGCTATTGGTAAATAGCAAACAGAGCAGTCCAAGACTGACTAATTTCCAATACTTTCTGGCGAATCCCAAATATGGACTCTTTGATGAGAGATGGTGGTTTTTGGGCATTCAAGGAAGTTATCTCAAAGGCAAAAAAAAAGCCAGCCGGAACACCCGGCTGGCTGAAAAGAAAAACAATTATTGCATCAACGCGCGAACGTCGAGCTGTCCACCTGAAACTGTTTTTGAACCTAAAACAGGAGTTCGTTTTACAGACTGAAGGAGAGCATTTTTAACGTCTTTATAAGACGCATTTGGATTTTTTGATAAATAAAGAGCAGCGGCTCCAGACACGTGAGGTGCAGCCATGGACGTTCCATCCCAAGTGGCTGTGATCATCCCAGGAATGTCGATCACCGTGTCGCTGTATTTATTGTCAACCACAGTTGAAAACACCTTCACTCCAGGAGCTGCGATATCAACCGATCTAGCGCCCCAGTTTGAGAAGGATCCCAGTGCTCCGGCTTCATCAATGGCTGCGACAGATACAATCACGTCCATATCGTAGCTCGCTGGATATGCAGGCTGTCTGTCCGTGTCATTGTCGTAGCCAACACCTTGGCGACCATTTCCAGCAGCAGCCACAAAAAGAACGTTCTTTTGCTCGCTCAAACGAATCGCATCTTTAAGAGCTTCGGTGGCAGGATCATTTGGATCATCGCCCATAGAGCCCCAAGAGTTCGAGAGAACATGTGCGCCATTATCGATTCCATACTTAACAGCTTTTACAGCAGCGTCGATGGTCCCTTGGCCTTTTTCACTTAGGAATCGAATCGCCATGATTTTTACGTTTGGAGCGACTCCAACAACACCTTTGCCATTGTTCGCTCTTGCAGCCACGTTTCCTGCACAGTGAGTTCCGTGACCAGGGTTTCCGCCGCCAAAAAGCATTTCCCAAACAGAAGTGGTGAAGTCATAAGGCTTGTTGTCATTCGACACAAAATCCCATCCAACAACATCATCGACGTATCCATTGCCATCGTCATCAACGCCATTCGTGGCTTTGTCGCGACCTTGAGCATCAACTCCTGTTTCACCAGGATTTCTCCACATGTTGTCGACAAGATCCTCATGAGTGTAATCCACGCCTGTGTCGATCACCGCAACAACGATTTGATCGGAACCCATACCATTTTTGGCCCAAGCATCTTTCACACCAATTTGATTCATCCCCCATTGACTTGAGAAATGAGTGTCAGCACCACTGCCACCGCTCCCAGCAGATGGAATTGCAGGATTGTCTGGTGGAACAGGTCCGCCCATATCCGGCATTCCTTGCTGAATCTTTGCCATAAGCTCAGCTCGCTTCGCTGGATCGGTGACGGTCCAGTTGTTGAACAGGCTTACAGTTCGGTTGTTTCCAAACTTTTTAACGCCTGGAAAGTTAAATGCCATACCGGTTGAAAAAGTCATTGCTACATTTTCCGGCAACTTCACTCGAACCCATCCTGCAACGCCAAGATCCTCAACAAGTGTTCCTTCTGGCGCACGAGCTTGAATGTGCTGGATAAATTCTTGAACGGCACTCTCATCTGCTTTAACGAGATAATCGTTCTGAATCACTTCTGCCTGTGCCTGCATTTGCCATGCGCAAATGAGACTAGCGATGAAAGTTAAAAACCTCATAACCCCTCCTTGGTTGATACTCCACAGAACAAGCCTTTTGTCCTGATGAACTGACCGTATGAAAATTCAACCTCGGCGAAAGGCTGGTTTCAAATTGAAACCAGCATGAGCGATAAAAAACTAGACCTTTTAATGCGGGCTATTACCGTCGGGGTTTGATCCGTGTTACTTAATTAGGCAGAAAAGCACGCTTCATTAACGCACTCGTTAACGCAAAGTGGCTTAAGGCGCGCTATCTACCTAAAAGTGCTTGAATATTCTGCGAAATATTTCAAGTTATGGTAAATCTTTTGCTACTTGAAAACGTGTTGAGAACGTTCTCACAACTCATTCGCCAGGAGGAAGAATGTCCGCTACCGCTTCATCGGAAGATCGAGCTCTTGTTGAATCAACAAGGTCTTATGCTTTCACCACGCGGCTTGAAAAAATCGTAGCTTGGGGAAGAAAGAACTCTCTTTGGCCAATGCCTTATGGAACGGCTTGCTGTGGAATTGAAATGATGTCTGTTATGGGTCCACGTTACGACTTGGCTCGATTTGGGGCTGAAGTGGTGCGTTTCTCGCCAAGACAAGCGGACCTTATGATTGTGGCTGGAACCATCACAGAAAAAATGGCGCCTGTTATTCTTCGCATTTATCAGCAGATGCTTGAGCCTAAGTATGTTCTTAGCATGGGCGCGTGTGCAAGTTCTGGTGGTTTTTACCGCGCTTATCACGTCTTACAAGGTGTCGATAAAGTTATTCCCGTGGATGTGTATGTTCCAGGATGTCCTCCAACTCCAGAAGCCGTTCTGGATGGGGTGATGGCTATTCAGAAGATGATTGCTGAAGGAACTCCTCGTCCTTGGAAAGAATCTTGGCAGGCTGGGGTGTTCCGATGAACAGAGATATCACTGAAAATTTAAAGCGCGACTTGCAAAGCAAGTTTCCAGGCCAGAACTTCAATTACTCTTATGCCTATGGAAACTCGGTGGTCAGTTTGGCACCCAACCAGGTAGCGCCGACTCTGAGACATTTAAAAGACACCGGTCAGTTTGACTTCTTAATGAATATCTCCGGAGTGGATTATCCAGAGAGAAAAAAGCGCTTTGAAGTCGCTTATGAACTGTTCTCTTCAAAAACAGCTCAGCGCTTAAGAGTGAAAACTCAGGTCGCAGAGGGCGAAAAAATCCCGACGGTCACAAAGATCTGGAAGGGTGCAAACTGGTTTGAGCGTGAAGTTTACGATATGTTCGGAGTGGAGTTCGAGGGCCACTTGAACATGAGACGTCTTCTTGTGCACCATCAGTTCGAAGGCTTTCCGCTCAGAAAAGATTATCCTGCCGACAAGCAACAGCATTGCACAGACTCACTGCCAGTGCATTTTGATGTGAATCCGGATCATCCGTTTTCAAACGATGAGGGAAAAGATTTAATTCCTCTAAACATCGGGCCTTCTCATCCAGCAACACATGGAACCTTAAGAGTGATGACGCTTCTTGATGGTGAAAAAGTTCACCGCGCGGGGGTCGAGCTGGGCTTCCTTCATCGCTGTTTTGAAAAGATGGCGGAAACTCATCCGTACAATCAGGTCATCCCTTATACAGATCGACTGAATTACTGTTCAGCACCTATGAACAACGTGGGGTATTGTAAAGCGGTCGAAGGACTCCTCGGCGTCGACATCCCACCAAAGGCAAAAGCTCTTCGTATTATTCTTTGTGAATTGTCACGAGTCATTGATCACATTGTATGCATCGGTGCGAACGGTGTGGACTTGGGAGCGCTCACTGGATTCTTCCATCTCTTCACCTACCGAGAAAAAGTCTATACGCTTTTTGAAAAGCTCTGTGGTGCACGTTTGACAGTTTCCCTTACGCGAGTGGGTGGTATGGCGAACGATCCACCCAAAGACTGGTACAAAGATGTCCTTCAGTTCGTAAAAGAAATGAGAGTGGGCATTGATGAGTTAGACACTCTTCTTACCGGCAATAAAATCTGGATGCAAAGAACTCAGCATGTGGGAGCTATTTCCGCAGAAGATGCCATTGAATGGGGCTACACTGGGCCTCTTTTAAGAGCTGCAGGTGTTCCTCTCGATCTTCGTAAAACAGATCCATATTATGGATATGATCAGCTGGATTTTGACATTCCGGTGGGCACGACCGGGGATTGCTTTGATCGCTATCTCGTTCGTGTGGCGGAAATGCGCGAGTCCTTAAAAATCATTGAACAGGTCGCAAAGAATATTCCTGAAGGTGATTACACCATTCGCGATAAGGGCATTGTGCTTCCTGAGAAAAAAGATGTTTACGGCAATATTGAAGGCTTAATGAATCACTTTATGCTTGTGATTAAGGGTTTAAGACCACCAGCTGGCGAAATTTATGATGCCACAGAGGCCGCAAACGGTGAGCTTGGATTTTACTTGGTCAGCGATAACAGTGCGAAGCCTTATCGTCTCAAAGTTCGACCGCCTTGTTTTGCAATTTATCAGTCTTTTCCAGAGCAGGTGGAAGGTGGGCTTGTAGCCGATGTGATTTCAATTTTAGGAAGTATGAATCTAATTGCAGGTGAATTGGATCGATAAACCGAACAATAGGTGATGAATAAAATGAATCAAACATTTGAATTGTCTGCCGAAGGGGTTGAGTTCGTAAAAAAAGAGCTTGGCCGTTATGAAACAAAGCATTCCGCCATCATTCCTTCGCTCTATAGAGTGCAAAAAGAAAAAGGTTGGGTGCCACCTGAAGCAATCAATTATCTGGCAAAGCTGATGGAAATTCCCGAAAGTCATATTAATGAGGTCTTTCATTTCTACACCATGTTTAACAAAGTGCCGGTTGGAAAACTTCATATTCAAGTGTGCACCAATATTTCCTGCTCAATGAATGGTGCAAGAGAGCTTGCTCATCAGCTCTGTGAACATTTCGGCGTTAAAATGGGTGAGGCCAGCAAAGACGGGCGAGTGACAGTGAATCATGTGGAGTGCTTAGGGTCTTGTGATACGGCTCCTATGATGCAGGTGAATGATCGTTATATTGAAAACTTGGATTTTGAAAAGGCCGTTAAAGCTTTAAAAGAGATGGGAGCTTAAAGACCATGTCCATGAAGGAAACAAAATTGCTGTCTGAGCATTATGACAAACCAGAATTTCAAGGAATTGAAGGGTATCAGAAGTTTGGCGGTTATGAAGTTTTAAAAAAAGCTTTGAAAATGGAGCCACAGGCCATCATCGATGAAGTGAAAGCTTCTGGGTTGAGAGGGCGTGGTGGAGCAGGATTCCCAACCGGTGTGAAGTGGGGATTTCTTCCAAAGAACGATGAACCCCGTTATTTACTTTGCAATGCGGATGAAGGCGAGCCTGGAACCTTTAAAGATCGTTTGATGATGGAGCGTGCTCCTCACCAATTGATTGAAGGGATGATCATTTCTGCCTTCGCGATCAACTCGAAAAAGTCATACATTTATATTCGCGGTGAATACGATAAGTCCTATGCGATTGTGGCTCGTGCCATTGAAGAGGCTTATAAAGCGGGATTCTTGGGAAAAAATATCTTAGGAAGTGGATTTGATCACGACTTGGATATCTACAAAGGTGCAGGTGCCTACATTTGCGGTGAAGAGACGGGAATGATTTCTTCTTTGGAAGGACTGAAAGGTCAGCCGAAATTAAAGCCACCATTTCCTGCGATTCAGGGTTATTTAAAAAAGCCAACGATTGTAAACAACGTTGAAACACTCGCTGCTGTTAAATACATCATTCGTGATGGTGCTCAAGCTTATAAAAAGTATGGAACTGAAAAGTCGGCTGGTACAAAACTTTTTTCAGTGAGTGGAAACGTTGTTAATCCTGGAACTTTCGAGGTGCCACTTGGTACGTCTTTGAAGGATTTGATTTTTGAGTACTGCGGTGGCTTAAAGCCAGGGCGAAAATTAAAAGCTGTGATTCCTGGTGGATCTTCTGCTCCTGTTTTGACAGCGGATGAAGCGTTAAAAGTGAATATGGATTACGAGAGCCTCGCCCAGGCCGGATCTATGCTTGGATCGGGTGCGGTTATTATTATCGATGATTCCAACTGCATGGTGGATATCCTGGATGTCATACTTTATTTTTATCACCATGAATCCTGTGGCCAGTGCACTCCGTGCCGTGAAGGAACAGGGTGGATCAGTAAAATCACACATTCGATTAAGAATGGTGAGGCAACATCGAAAGACATCGATCTTATTAAAAGTGTTTCAGAGCATATGATGGGGAAAACCATTTGTGCGCTTTCGGATGCGGCCGCAATGCCTGCGATTTCTTTTGTGACCAAATTCAGAGAGGAATTTGAGTATTACATCAAAGAAGGCCGCTCCATGGTGAAAGAGGTGGCTCATGCCTAAGTGTACGATCAACGGAAAAGAAATCGAAGTTCCTCAGGGGACCTCCATTATTGAAGCTTTCAAGATGCTTGGCGATGAGATTGCCCATTACTGCTGGCATCCAGGACTTTCTGTAGCTGGGGTTTGCAGGCTTTGCATGGTTCACATCGAAGGGATGCCGAAACTTCAAATCGCTTGCAACACTGAAGTTCGCGATGGAATGGTGATCACCAACCAATCTGAAGATGTGAAAGACACAGTGAAATGGGGTCTTGATTTCCATTTGATCAACCATCCACTGGATTGCCCGATCTGCGACCAGGCCGGTGAATGTGGTCTTCAAGATCAGTACATGCAGTTTGGCAAATACACTCCAAATATGGCTGAGCGCAAAGTTAAAAAGCGCAAAGTCGTTGATCTGGGACCTACAGTGGTACTTGATAGCGAGCGCTGTATCCTTTGTTCGCGCTGTGTGAGATTTACGGAAGAGATCAGTCAAACCCATGAACTTGGGATTTTCAATCGTGGGGATCGATCCGAAATTGGAACAGCTAACGGAAAACCACTCGATAACAATTACACTTTGAACACTGTGGATATTTGTCCGGTGGGTGCATTGACGTCGAAGGATTTTAGATTCCGTCAAAGAGTCTGGTACCTCAAAGATGCAGAGAGCATTTGTCCAGGCTGTAGCACCGGCTGCAACGTCAAAGTTTATTATAACGAAGAGGGCTTGTGGCGAGTGACACCAAGGTACAATCCAGAAGTGAATGGCCACTGGATGTGTGATGTGGGTCGCAACACTTATAAGTACGTCAATCCACGCATAAGACTTTTGAATGTTAAAGAGGGTCAAGGCGAACAGTGGGAAAATAAGGACGTATTCTCTGCCGCAACCCATATTGGAAAGAAATTTTCAGATGCGGCACGAGCGAATCCTGATTCTGTTGGAGTCGTAGTGACAGGACAATACACCAATGAAGAATTCAAAGCTTTCTTTGATTATGTGAATGGGGAGCTTAAGGTTCAAAACACCTATCATTGGTTGAATGATCCAGAGCATGTCGATGATTTCGATGGTCTGCTTTACCGCGGTGATAAAAATCCAAACACCAATGGATTAAAGGCAGAAGTCAAAGCTCGAGGTGGATTTAAAACTCTTGAAGATCTTCAATCCAAAGTGTCTGGATTTGAGTATCTCCTCGTTTTGGGACCAGAGAACCAGAGTCAATTTGACGATATGAAAGAAAAAGTCGAGATGTTTGGAAAAGCCAAAAATGTGATTTGGCTTACGGCTTGTGAGTCCGAAGAGATCAACTCACTTCGAGCTCCGAGCACATTGATTCCAATGAAGACTTATATCGAAAAAGAAGGATCTTTTACCAATTACAAAGGTTTGGTGCAGTCATTTAAAATTGGAACAACCGTTGTTCCGGATGCACTCAATCTTTTAGAAGTGGTGACCCTGTTTAAAGGTCATGAGCTGGATTATAAAAATCGACCTCAGCCTTTAAGTGGCACAAAGAAGAACCACTTCACCCAGATTCGAGGTCAATTATGAGTTATGTAGTTAAGCGAGATGAAGTGAGATCGACTTGGTATTTGCCAGGGATTTTGACGGGATTGGGTTTCACTTTTAAGAAAATGATTAAGAACCTTTTGAATCAAAAGGACATGCCAACGCTCAACTATCCGGAAGAGAAGTATGAGTATGGTCCCCGGTTCAAAGGCAATCATGTTCTCACTGTAAAGAAAGATGGTTCACTGCGATGCACGGCTTGCATGCTTTGTGCGACCAACTGTCCAGCCGACTGTATTAAGATCACGGCAAGTGAGCACGAAGATCCAACGGTAGAGAAATTTCCGATCTCTTATGAGATTGATATTTTGCGATGTGTGTTTTGTGGATTTTGCGAAGAAGCTTGTCCTGTGGATGCGATTCGCATGGGTCCAGAGTGGCAAACCGCAGCTCTTAATGGTTCAAAGTTCACCTACGACATTCAGCACTTGGCTTACAGACCCAACCTTAAAGGTGGCGTGCAGTCTGTTCTGGATGATGAAGAACGCCATAAGGCTGGAATTTAAGTTTTATCCTTGAGCTTCGGATAGATGAGTAGCGAGGTGGACCGCGCCCCTCGCTGCCCCCTAAGCCCTCAGGACTGAAGTTCAGTTTGCGGATAGAGTGATCTGACTCATGATAAGTAAAAACTTAAGAAAAATCAGATTTAAACCCCATAGGACTTTAAACAAGTCATAGTTTTGCCGAAAAGAATCTTGTTGTGGATTCTTCATAGCGGCCTCCTCGTTTGTTAGGGGATGATCACACAGACCCAACAGGCGAAGGGGCGGTCCAACCATAGAGCTATGCAATTCGAGCTTTTGGCTGATTCCGATATAATTTGATTAGCTATGGATCGACTGTCCGCCAAGCGGACTCTTGCCAATCCCCATATACTCGAAACCAAGAGAGCTTAATTTTTGAGCATCGAAGAGATTGCGGCCATCCAACACAAGTGGGTTTCTCATGGCCTTCTTAAGCTGACTCAGATCAATGGCGCTGAACTCCGGCCACTCGGTCACTAATAAGAGTGCATCTGCGCCCTCTGCAGCTTCAAGTGCGGAAGAACACTCTTTGAATTCCACAGCACATGTTTTTTTTGCATTTCTCATTGCGACGGGATCAAACGCTTGAACTTGAGCTCCTGCACTTACGAGACGTTCAATGATTTTAATAGATGGAGCGCGCCTTACATCATCTGTTTTTGGTTTGAATGCGAGACCTAGAATTCCAATTCGTTTTTGATCAAGACTTCCGAGTCGTTGAATCAGGCGCTCAACAAAGTGTTTGCACTGATTTTCATTCACTTCCAGTGCGGACTCAAGAAGAGCTGTGCTTGCACCACAAGACTTTCCTTCATGAATCAGTGCTCTTAAATCTTTTGGAAAACACGATCCACCAAAGCCAATACCTGGATGAAAAAAGGAAGGATGGATGCGATGATCGCTTGTAAATCCAGTGCGGACTTGATCAATATCTGCACCTAATTTTTCTGAAAGACCAGCGAGCTCATTGATAAAAGATATCTTCATAGCCAAAAAGCTATTTGCTGCATATTTGCAGAGCTCTGCTGAGGCATGATCCATAAAAAAAGCAGGGGCCTCTGTATCCGCCAGGATGGGTTCATAAACGGCTCTCATAATGGCTTCTGATCTATCATCGCTCACGCCAAATACCAGACGATCCGGCTTTAGGAAGTCCTCAACGGCACTCCCTTGTCTTAAGAATTCCGGATTGCTGACGATGTGCAGTTTCACATTTGGAAAATCAAGTGCCATCTGTCTGATTCGTTGAGCTGTACCCACTGGAACTGTGCTTTTGATCACCAAAGTCTTTTGACCACGAGTTTCTCTTAAGAGTTCATGAATAGAGTGGAGCAGGTCTCTTAAGTCCACAGACCCATCTGTGTTTTCAGGAGTTCCAACGGCTAGAAAGAAAACGTCGGCGAAGTCAGTGAGGTCTTTTAAATCCGATGTGAAATTTAAACGATTTTTATTGGTTCTAATCAGGTCTTCGAGCCCTGGCTCAAAGAACGGAATATGACCCATCTTTAGAGTGTGGATCTTTTCAGAATTGGAATCTGTGCAGATCACCTCATGACCCGCGTCAGCAAGGCCCGCTCCAACCACCAAGCCTACATATCCTGCTCCGATAACTCCGATTTTCATGACACCTCTTTCAATTGGAGTTACTGTAGGGGGCATTGGAGGTCAATATTCATCCCTATCTAAAGACCCTTTTAAAGGTCCTTTTTGCCGGAATTGTTCTAACGGTGATCGTGCGCTCTGGGCATCTCGATTTAAAGGTCCTTCGGCGCCTTTTTACGGATCCTGCCAGTGTGGTTGTGCTTCTGTCGTTGGCGATGATGAATCTTCTCATTTTAACGATCAGGTGGTGGTGGATTGTAAACGATACGATAAAGCCATTCTCGCTCAGCCGAAGTCTAAAGCTCAATTTGATTGGTAACTTTTTTAATTTTATTTTCCCGAGCTCTATCGGTGGAGACGTGGTGAGGGGCTTTTATCTGGCTCAGGATTTTCCGAATGAGAAAATGAAGTCGGCACTGAGTGTGGTGTTCGATCGACTGATTGGGCTTTACTCGCTGATTGGCATTGCTTGTTTTTCATTGTTGTATATTTCAACTCAAAGATGGAACTCCTCATTGGGTTTGATGATGTGGAGCACTTTGTGTCTCTTCGCCGTGTTTACCGCTGTCCTGGTCCTCATTGCCTCGGGGTGGATGAAGATCTTTTTAGAAAAAATTAAAATTCCCATTTTGCGGAAGCCAGTTGCATTCTTTCTTTCCTGTCACGATTACATCAAAGAGTCTTTGCGAAACCCCAAACTCATCTTCAAAACGGTTTTAGCTGGAGTTCTCGCGCAATCGGGAGCTGCGTTGTTCTTTTTTGTAGTGGCTCAGTTTATGGGTGAGTCGCGAATCACATTTATGGATCTAATGAGTATCACCCCTCTTGGATTTTTGGCGATGTCTATTCCGATTTCGCCAGCGGGTATTGGCGTCGGCCAAGTGGCTTATTTATTTTTGATCACCCAACTGACCGGTGAAACATCGGAGTTTGGGCCGACAGCAATTTCCGCTTTTCAGATTTCGTTACTATTCTGGTCCTTGCTTGGTGGTTGGTTTTATTTGACTCTAAAGAAACCAAAAGAATTGGAGTCCTGATATGGAAGATCGCGTAAAGCTTCTTGTCGCTTCGGTAAGAAAATTAAGGTCAAGAGGTGCCAAACCAAATATTAGAAAAATTCTAGCTAAAACCCATCCATCGGATTTGGCTTTGCTTCTTCAAAGTCTTGATCCGGAAGAGCGATTTGAAATCTTTTTGATGGAGCAGAACTTTTCGCGAAAAGCCAAAGTGATGAGTTACCTGGAAGAATCCGTTCAAAAAGAGTTGATTGAGGTTTCATCAAGAGAAGATGTTTTAAGAATTCTTTCTCATATGGATTCGGATGATGCCGCAGACTTACTTGGAATTCTACCCGAGGAAGAGTCTAAAGAATTTCTTTCCT
>CAZWVK010000044.1:0-18366 GCA_964636785.1 uncultured Pseudobdellovibrionaceae bacterium
TAATGGACTCCTACCCCAATTGGGAAAATGTGTCCACTAAACCGGGGCAACTCCATAGTGCATTTTTCCAGAACCATTTAGTTGTTCATTTTGTAATCTCCAGTTGGAGTATTTCGATCATTTTCATTCCTATTCCTATTCCTATTCCTATTCCTATTCCTATTCCTATTCCTATTCCTATTTTTGCTTTTTGATTGAAAGCTCAATTTTCGGGCTTTTGAATTATCAAAAGCTAACTCCGGCGCCGGAGTAGGACGCCTAGAAGCTCTGGACCTTAGCGCCAGGCTTTTCAAAAATAGAGCGATTTTATTGAACCGATAGAGAAGTTTTAAGAGAGGTTCTCCGTACTTATTTGTGGGTTTGCATGCTGACCATGAGATTATCAGTATTTATAGGTCTGCAGATTGAATCACACAAAAGTATTAGGGATTGAATCTTTTAAGAGACTTCCTGTCTGTTTGAGAGCTCTGCTCTCAACCGCTTCTCCCGATTCATCCGGAATCGGGAGAGTATGTATTCTTAAGATCAATCATCGGCGGACCTGGATGGTCCGACGAACACGGGGTCAAGGGGCAGGCAGCCCCTTAGTCACGGAAGACTGCTCAAGCCTCAGAAGCGCTCATAACTTCCAAGAAACACAGCACTTAAACGCTATACAGCTGACAGAATCGTTGGGTTACTGCAAACATCTCCCAAGAATGCCCTAAATCGTCACCGAGCTTAGAAAGATTCTATGCTGCCACAGCTAAAGCAGGCCAAAAGTGCAAAGCTATAATGGCGCTCAATTTGAAAGGTCTTAGAAGGTGGTAAAAGCTATGAAAACACTTCTATTAACCCTCACCTTCCTTTTCAGCGCCCAAGGCCTCTCAGCCACTGAGACGTCGGCCTCAAGCGACTGGGCTCAAAGTAGTGAACTGGCGTGGGGAAATGAGCCAGTCACATTTATCTCTAAAAATGAAAATGGCTACGGCCGCTTGATTGAAGCGATTCCCACCAAGAGCGGCGAGGAAATGACTTTCATCCATTACGACATCACTCCAGACGCAATCATATATAAATTCACCACCCGTGGCGGCAAACTCAAGAGATCTCCTTTGTCATGGCTTTTAAACGAACCCTTTAGCTATGTTCATCAAAGAAATGGACCGAATGGCGAAGTGCTCACTATTGCGTCCTATGTGGCCGACACTGGGACACTTGTTATCAGTCCATATATGCGAAAAGGAAAAAGTCAGGCGAATTTTGCTTATGAGGAAATTGATTCTGAAACGATGGAACATTTGAAAATGATTGCATCACTACCTGGTGGCGTCGCCGACGGAAGAGGAACTCTTCACATCCTTGGTCGATGATCCGCTTGAATCCGCCGCACATTTAGATTCCAAATCCGATGAAACCAATCGAAGATATGCTGGAAACGCTGCTGTCTGATTGATGACATTCGCAATACCCACTCCGTCTGCAAATCCACTGGCCACCTTATGATAGCTTTTCATGTCCATTGGACGATTGACTTCTTTGGCCATCCCACCTCTAAGAGTCTGCACCTCTGGATGCACACGGGTGACATCCCCTTGCGAATTGAATTCGAAATCAAACTTCGCTTCTTTATCTGTCCATTTTTCAACAATGTGAGCCGAGCGAATCTGCCCGCTACTCGATCTCTTCAACTGAACGGTCCGCGGCCCGGAATGTGGAATACTTGATGGCTCCAGATCAAAGCGAACTTCCCCATCTGTGCACTGAATATTCTTTGGAAGACCTCCAGATTTTTTGACGACTCCCTCAAAAAGAGAATTTAAGAATTCTGCAAACTTTCCATCGAGTTCCAAAATCTCTTTTTGTCTTTCAGTTGGTAATTTTAAAAACTCATCCAATCCCTCTTCGCTCATATAAGGAGCGCCGAGCGTAGATGCATGCGCCGGTGTCGCTGATAAAATATAGTCGCCTGCACTTAAGACCGCCTTTATCCCACCCAAAAAAGGAATCGCATAAAACACAGACTTGATTGCAAGCTTATTGATGAGGTTTCCATTTGTTAAACGAATGCGTCCATCTGAAAAGACACGTTCCACCTTTCCAGCCGGAAAGAGTTCTCTTTCGCTGGCTCCTCCCACACCCCAAAGATCCGAAATATAACGAAGCTCTGTTCCCTTTTGCACACTTCTATAAACTGTTTGCCCCTGCGAATCTCGCATTAAAATGGTTGTGCTTGGCACTTCCCGATTCACTCTATGAATGGATGTGTCGGCAATTCGACCATCATCCATTTCAAATATCACCCGCTCCCCTTCCATGCGAAGAAATCTCCCCTCCGCTCCGCTTTGTGAAATCACACGTTCACCTGGATGAAATGGAGGTGGATTTGAACGTGAGGTGGGAACCACAGTGGTTTCATGATTCGCTCGAAAGGCAGCACGCGCGCGTTCGAGCTGCTCTTCCCGAAGGCTCACCTGTCCTTCAAGAATTCTTTGCATGCGCAAATTGCCATCTTGTTTGGCCTTAGCTAATTTTTCGCGAACGACTTCCAGCTCTTTTTCCTGAGAAGAAATATCTGAAGCCGGATCAGCATAGACACTGCTCATCCAAATGAAATTTATTAAACTGAACACCAGGATTAGATTTTTCACTTGAGATTCTTATCGGCATATCGCCGCTTCATCCAAAGAATTTGTAAAGGACAGCTCGACTTAAAGCCTATTAAACTCAGACGCCTTCAGCACGAAAGTACTGAATCCATTGGTGAGTAGAGCTTCCTTAAGTCCCTCTTCCTTTTTCAAGGTGCGGTAAGTGGCGGAGTCGGGCTCACTTGGAATAACTGTTCCAGCCACATCTCCATAGGGATTGTCGAATGCAAATGGATGATTATGCAGGTGAAAGTTCAACTTCCATCCTATCTTTAAATAATCCTCTCGCAGCTTTAAAATGCGACGTCCCGATGAAACAGACGATGAATCATCCTGGCTTGTGACAAGAAGACGGATCTTGTCATGACCTGATCTTGTATAACTGAAGACCTGAAACTCGCTTGAGCGACTGAAACGCTTTAAATGCGAATCATACAAAAAAGACTCCAAACAGTTTATAGATCGAATCGATCCAACTTTTTGATCGATGATCAATTCGAAGCGTTTGCGAATTTCCGGCATTTTCAGATAAAATCGAAGCTGCTGCTTTAAAAGATCAAAGGGATCAACGGATGTTTTTTTCTTCGCAGTTTCTTGAAGCTGTGAAAGCGCATGAAACCGAGAGTGAGGTTTCGCATTCACCGCAGCTTTTGGAAAATCAACGACATAATAAAATCCTTCACCATCCCTTGATGCATAGGCATTATCCAAAGAGCGCGGACATTGGGCGGCAAGCGACGCGGATGAGAAGAAAAAAATCAAAGTCGCGATACTGGTTTGAAAGAAGGTCAAATCATTCCCCCCAAGGAAGTCGAATGAGATTTAAGCGAATAGCTGCATAAATATCAACTACTCAAGCTCCAAATGTACAAATTTTAAATACCTCAACTCAGGCAGTGCGTGAGGAAAAGGATGATCTCCCCCTTGACCCGAAACTCTAAGTATCAAACCACGTCTTGAAGCTAACGAAAGGCTCTCTGTGATTAGACTTAAGAAATCTCCAAATGAAATATGACTTGAGCAGGAGCTTAAAACCAGATCGCCCCCGGGCTTCACCCGCTTGGCCGCTTTGGCAAATAACTGAGTGTATTTGGTCACAGCGGCCATCTTTTGCTTTTCGGAATGAGCCATGCTGGGAGGATCCACAATGACCGTATCCCAGACGTCCTCGCTATGTTCAAGGTAATCAAAAATATCCACAGCTTCTGACTTGTGGACATCTTCTTTTAATCCGTTCAATTTCCAGTTTCGCTCGGCCAAATCAAGAGCTGGCTTTGCCAGGTCCACACTCAGGACATGGCGAGCTCCACCAACACCAGCGTAAACAGAAAATCCCCCTGTGTAGGAGAATAAATTCATAACTGATTTCTTGGCAGAAAGTCTTTTGATGTAATTTCGATTCTCTCTCTGATCGAGGAAAAATCCGGTCTTCTGGCCGTTTACAATATCTACAAGGAATCGAATCCCATTCTCTAAAATCTCAACAGGTTCCTTGAGGTCCTCTCCTAGCAATGATTCAAATCCGCCTCGCGACTTATCCACCACCGTCTCGACCTTTAACTCCTGAGCCAACCACTGAGCGATGGGAAGACCTTGCCAGAATCGCTTTGCTCCGGTTCCGTCATATTGCAAAACGGCCACACGGTTATAAACATCACAAACAAGCCCAGGGAGACGATCTCCTTCACCATTGATCGCACGGTAAGCGTTTGTGTTATCATCCAGCCAGACCGCACGGCGTTTCAATGAGGCTTTGATTAGACTTTCAAAGTAGCCTTCAGATGGTGGTCTTTTATCTAGACTTAAAACTCGAAAGCTCAATGGACTTTCCAAATCACAATAGCCCCACGCCAGAAACTTTCCTTTTTGATCAGTGAGCTCAGAAAGTCTTGAGTTTTCATCCAACTTTTTAAATTCCAAAGCATCCTTGTAAATCCAAGGATTGCCTCGCAATACACTTCGTCTCAAATTTCGTTTTAATTTCAATCGATTCATAAATACTTAATCTCAAAACCCTGAGACTCTTCAAACAGTCCGTATGGTTTTTGCTCTCCAAGCCAGCTTCCCAGGTTGATGACCTCAATTTCCTTCCCATGGCAGAGATACTTTTCTTGAAGTTCTTCATGAACATGACCGGAAATAAAAAAATCCATAGAGGCACCTTCTGCGCAAACCCGCTCCACATGACGACGGATTTTATTAAAAATCTTTTCCCGGCGTGCAGACATATCCTTTCCGAGATTGTTTTTCAATCGATCTGTGTATTTACGGCTGGTTGAGCTCATTGAATTCCCGATCATCTGCACAATGCGTCCGGGCAGGGAGCGTCCAAGCCAGCGCATAAAGCGTGTTCTTAAAAACCAACGCAAAAACAAATAGCCACGATCTTCCGGATCCATTTGATCGCCGTGTTCGATCCGAAATCGAGAGCCACCAAGATTCAACGACAGCGCTTCCAGATGAACTTCAATACCCTCTGAAAGAAAATAAGGTTCAAGATCTAGATCGTGATTTCCTTCAAAATAAATCACTTTCACTCCACGAACTTGAATGTCCTTAAGAAGCTTTAAAGTGTTTTCGAATTTTGCAGTGAAATAACTGTGATTTGCGACCCAGAGATCAAAAATATCTCCCAATAAGAATAAATGGGTGCATTCTTTGTCATTGAGAATTTGAGTGAGCAGCTGTTTTAAAGCAAAAAAATTGGAGTCCTGCTCGGACTCCAAATGAATATCAGATAGAAAATAAGCTTTAACTTTCACTTCATTCTGTTTGGTCAGAATTCTCGAGTTCACCACGACGACGTCTTAGATACGCTGGAACATCCAGATTCTCAGAATCAAACGGAGACTTAGCCGTTTCTCGGTGATGAGGTGAGGTCACTTCATCCACATTCATTGAAAGCTGCTCAGGACCACTATCTCTTCGTGATTGATGATCACGGTAGGCTCTTGCTTTCGCAAGTAAGATATCACGTGGAAGAGGCTTGCTTTCCTGTCTTGATGCCAGTTGCTCCTCTTGAGCTTCTACGGGCTGAAGAGTGTCAATCTCCTCACGCTCACCGTCCAAATCCAGGTTTAAGTTTTCAAAACTTTGAGTTTCAAAACTCTCTTGTGGAGCTGCAACCGCTTGAGCGGACTTCTTAAGCTGCGCTTCCGCCATAGCTTGAAGCTGATTCACCTGAGCCATTTGCGCCGCAGTCACTTGAGATGAAGCGATATGAGAGGTGTGATGATCCATTGTCGCACGCGGGACGAGATCTTGAAATCCAGTTGCGATCACAGTCACACTGATATTGCTTCCCATGTTCTCATCAATCACTGCACCAAAAATAATCTCAGCTTCTGGGTGAGCGGCTTCAGTGATCAATGTTGAAGCTTCATTCACTTCCCAAAGAGTCAAATCCGGCCCGCCCGTCACATTGATAATAATTCCAGTCGCGCCATCAATGCAGATGTTCTCAAGCAGCGGAGAGGATATGGCTTGAGTCGCAGCTTCAATCGCGCGATTCTCACCTTCCGCCATTCCAGATCCCATAATAGCCATCCCTTGAGAGGCCATCACAGTGCGAATGTCCGCAAAATCCAGGTTAATAAGACCGCGAATATTAATAAGGTCGGAAATCCCTTTTACGGCATGAAGTAAAACTTGATCCGCTTTTTTAAACGTTTCAAGAAGAGGGGTCTTTTCACTGGAGATTGATAAAAGCTTTTGATTTGGAATGACAATAAGAGTGTCGACATTGTCTTGAAGTTCTTTAACTCCATCATCCGCATGCTTTTTTCGCTTCTTTCCTTCAAAAATAAAAGGGCGAGTCACCACACCAATTGTGAGAGCGCCAAGCTCTTTTGCAATCTTCGCAACAACTGGAGCCCCACCGGTTCCCGTTCCACCGCCCATTCCGGCTGTGACGAAAACCATGTCCGCACCTTCAAGTGCAGCAACAATATCATTATAAGATTCAATCGCTGCACGTCTTCCGATTTCAGGATTTGCGCCTGCTCCTAAACCTTTTGTGAGTTCACGACCAAGTTGAATTTTGCCTTCCGATTTATTGGCATGAAGAGCCTGTCGGTCCGTATTCGCTACAAAAAACTCAACACCGCTCAAGCCACCTTCGATCATGGTTTGAACAGCATTTCCACCACCGCCACCGACACCGATGACTTTGATATTGGCACCAAAATTCGCCGACTCTTCCAATTCAAACATTCTTCCCCCTATTCCCCTAATCCTAAAAAGTTTTTAAGTTTATTCGTCCATTCGGCCGTGTGATCTATCGCCACATTCCGATCTTTGACTTTTTCTTTTCCAAACATCAAAAGTCCAACCACAGTGGCATAGGTCGGTTGCTTCACAACATCAACTAGGCCGGTCACACGATTGGGAACCCCACGACGAACTGGAACATCCAAAATAAAATCTCCCATTTCAACCAAGCCCTGAAGAAGACTTGCTCCTCCGGTCAGAACAACTCCAGATCCTAATTTATGAATCAGGTTTTGTTCTTTGAGCTCGACATGAATCAACTCAAGAGTCTCTTCCGCGCGCGCTTCAATCACTTCGCAGAGATCACGCTTCATCAATGTGCGCGGTTTTCTTCCACCCACACTCTCCACTTCGATGGCTTCATCTTCATCAACAAGTTCAGGTAGTGCACAACCAAATTTTCTCTTTAAGTTTTCCGCGTGAGTCTGTGTGGTCTTTAAACCAATGGCGACATCTTGAGTGAAGTTGATTCCACCCACAGGAACAAGGCCTGTGTGAATAACACTTCCTTGATAAAAGGAAATAATGTCGCAGGTTCCACCACCCATGTCCACAACGGACACACCTAGGTTCTTTTCATCATCGCTCAAAACAGCCAGCGAGGAAGCCAACTGCTGAAGAACAACTTCGCTGACTTTGAGTCCAGCTTTTTGAGTGCACTTAATTGCATTGATAATCGCTGATCGAGATCCTGTTATAATATAAACAGACGCCTCAAGCCGGACGCCCGACATACCAATGGGATCATAAATTCCAGCTTGACCATCAATTTTAAAGTCTTGCGGGAGCACATGAAGGACCTGGCGATCTTGCGGAATCGCAACAGCCTTTGCCGCTTCGATCACACGTTCGATGTCTTCTTGCCGAACTTCTTTATGACGAATGGCAATCATGCCTGAGGAAGCAAAGGATTGAATATGACTTCCGCCCACACTTAGGAAAACGGAATCCACTTTAACTCCAGCCATAAGCTCTGCTTCTTCGCGGGCTTTGCGAATGGCTTCTGCAGTCGATTCGATATTTACGACGACACCTTGACGTATGCCTACACTTGGCGCTTCGCCGACGCCAATGACGTCAAGCTGCTCACCTTGACTCACACCAATGGCGAGTGAGACTTTTGTCGTTCCAATGTCTAGGGCCGCAAGCACTCGGCCTTTTTTGTCTTGAGCGACTTCCTTGGCCATCTGGACCTCGAGGTTGAAGACTCTGTGTTGAACATTCTTAGGGGAATCCGTTCCCCCACCTAAATAAAAGGCTAGGGCTCGTTACGCAGTCTGACAACAACTTTCTTGTCGAAGCGAGAGTCGATGACGCGGCCTTTAATTCCGCGATGATGAAGATAGCTCAGAACTTTCTCAACTTGAGCAGACTTTGTGCTCACATCTTCCGTTCCAATTTTGATCAAAATAGATGGCTCACTTAAAATCAAATCAAAGCCAGACGCCTTGCTATAGCGGATCTCCGAGACTAAAGACTTTCTAAAGTAGCCTTCCATTGGAAGTTTTGAAATCAAATCCAAAGCCAGTTTGCGGACCGATTCATTTTCGAAAAAAACCGAGCCTCTAAGAAGTGCAAAGTCTTTTCCCAAACTCGACTTAAGCCGTGGCAGAATCCGATTGGTTTTTGAAACCGGATGAATAAAGCCACGCTCATCCACCCAAGACATCACCGGTTCTTGAGGTTCGATCTGCACCAATAACGTTCCAGGCAGCTGCCTTCTTAAGTGAACATTTTTAATTCGCTGATCCTCAAGAATCTCATTCACCATGGATTCAAATGAAAACTGCAAAATGGATCTGCCAATTAATTTCTCAAGCCTAGGCGAGAGCTCCTCTTGAATTTCCGCAAACAGAGTTTGCTCTTTGGAGTCGGGATGGAGCAATAAGTCGACCTTCTGAATTTTAAGCTTAGAAGCCAATGCGAAATACCCACCCACGGAAACAATCCCCATGGCAATCACAAGACCTGGAATAATCGCAAAAAATTTTTTCATAGCTCCCATTCACCAAGATAGCGCACTTCTGTTTCAAGCTCGATCTGGAACTTGTCAAAAACAGTCTTTCGTACGTGTTGAATAATTTGGTGAACATCTAAAGCCTTGGCGCCACCTAGATTCACAATGAAATTGGCATGCTTGGGTGACACTTGCGCTTGACCGATTTGAAAGCCCTTTAGTCCAGCTCTTTCAATCAGAGAGCCTGCGGAATTTTCTTTGGACGGATTTTTAAAAGTGGAGCCACAGGAAGGCATATTGAGAGGCTGCCTTTCGAGTCGTCTTCTGGTTGCTTCACGCACCAGATTCATAACGTTTGGATTGGGATTCAGGGGCCAGAGGATAGAAACTTTTTGAATGATCCCGTCCTGCCAGCCGAGACTTTTTCTATACTGCCAATGAATTTCATCCTTTTTAAAAACCTGAATGTCACCACTGGGTTTTAGAACTTCAACCGTTTCAACGATTTCACAAAACTCTCTTGGAACAATCATCTCAGAAACGCCAGCGTTCATCACCACACCTCCTGCCACATCTCCAGGAAGACCGCATAGGAAAAGCGCCGGATCGAGTTTTAAACGAAGTAAAATCTTAGTGAGCTCTGATTTCGGCACTCCAGCCTCAGCTATCATTCGTAGATGTCCGTCTTCTTCTTCCGAAGTAAGACGATTAAGCTTTCGAGTGGAAATCACCAGGCCTTTGATTCCAAGATCACTGATTAAAACATTGGTGCCACCTCCAAGAACTGTCACCGAGAGCCCTTCCTTTATTGCTCTTAAATGAGATTCGCGCAGTTCTTCAAGTGTGGTTGGCTCAGAAAAAAACTCGGCTTCACCCCCAATTTTCCAAAAACTTCTAGAAGCCAAAGATACATTTCTTTCCCAGCTCATCTCAAACCTTTGAACCTTGCCACTTGAGATAGGATTGAGCGAGTTCGGCATTTAACTTGTAAACATCGCCCGCTCCCAAAGTTAGAATCACATCTCCTTCAGAAATGGATTTTATAACCTGCTCCAGGGTCGCACTATCCTTTTTAAAAATCGAACACTTGGTGTGTTTGATTTCGGCTTGAAGCTTCTCTGAGGAGATTCCTTCTAAAGCAGTTTCACCTGCGGGATAAATATCCAAAAGGTAAAGCTCATCTGTGTTCTCAAAGCATTCTAGAAATTCATCCCAACAGATCTGAGTTCTTGAAAACCGATGCGGCTGAAAAAAAGTAATCAATTTTCGATCCGGAAACTGGTCTTTAAATCCTTTAAGCACGGCTTTGACTTCGGTTGGGTGATGACCATAGTCATCATAAAAATCAACTCCTCTTACTTTTGCCTTATGCTGAAAGCGTCGATCCACACCACGAAAGCTAGCCACGGCTTTCGCACACATTTGAATATCAATTCCAGTTTGATGGGCGGCAAGAATGGAAGCTAAACTGTTTAGTGCATTATGCTCCCCTGGCATTGGAGCTTGAAATTCAAAAAAATCACCCTCTGGAGTTTTCACTCGCCACTGACTTTTTACTTCTCCTCTCATCAGCTGATAAGAGTTTTCAGCATCAAAGCCGTAGGTGATGATCTTTTTTCCAAAATCATAGAACAAACATCTTGTGGCTTCATCATCCCCGCATAAAATCACACTGCCATAAAATGGAATGCGCGATGCGAATTCAACAAAAGCCCGCTGTAAAACCGGAAACTCTCCGTAATGATCCAAGTGATCACTATCAATATTGGTGATGACAACCACTTCAGGAGATAAGCGATTAAAACTTCCATCGCTCTCATCGGCTTCTGCAACCAACCAATCTCCTTTACCCAGTTGAGCTGTACTTTTAATCCACTCCAACCGACCACCAACCACAATGGTTGGATCCATTCCACATTCGAGCAGAATCGAAGAAATCATACTTGTTGTCGTTGTTTTTCCGTGAGTCCCAGCAATTGCAATCCCACGCTTAAGCCGCATCAACTCAGCCAAGGCTTCTGCCCTTCGAATGAGAGGAATTTTTAAATTCAAAGCAGCTTTAAATTCCGGATTACTTGGTTTGACTGCACTCGAATAAACAACAACATCAGCTCCACGCACATTCTCAGCATCATGGACCTTGTGAATAGCAATCCCCATTTCCTGAAGCCTCATGGTGAGTGCATTTTCAGATGGGTCGCTTCCAGTGACTTCTGCCCCTAAATTATGGAGCAGCTCTGCCAAACCGGACATTCCAACTCCACCGATTCCAATAAAATGAACTTTTGATTGAGCAAGTCTCAAATTCAATTCCCTTTAGTTATAGTGATAATCTCTTCAGCCATTCGATGGGCTGCCCTTGGTTTAAATAATTTTCTAGAGTTTTCGGCCAAGGACTCCCGAAGATTTTGGTCTGATTTCAACCGGGTTAAAGTCTCCTCGAATCGCTCTTGAGTCAAATCTTTCTGAAGAATCATAATGGCTGCATTCTCCCTCACAAATGCTTCCGCATTTTTTTGCTGATGATTATCGGATGCAAACGGAAACGGAATCAACACACTGGGTTTTCCTGTTGCCGCAAGTTCAGCAAGTGTTCCTGTTCCTGAGCGACAAATGACAATATCGGCCCATTGATAAGTTCTCGCCATATCGTCGATATAAGGTACCACCTTGAGATTTGAATTCTCGAGAGTGCTTCCATATTTTTCTTTAATGGCATCATATTCCGACGCACCTGTTTGATGGAGCCACTCCACACCCTTCAGCCACTCCGGGTGATTCAGAATAAAATCAGAAGTCATTTTATTAATGCCCCGTGCTCCTTGGCTTCCTCCAAAAACAAGTATGCGAAAATTGGAAGAATGAGATTCTTGCTTTTTATTAAACAAGATCTCGATCTCACTTCGAAGGGGAAGGCCCACTTCTAAAAATCGCGTGGCTTTCATATGATGTTTCGCTTCGTCAAAAACAACACATGCTAAATCTACAAATCGAGCGAGCATTCGATTGGCCATACCCGGCATCGCATTAGGCTCCCAAATGATCGAAGGAACTCTCATCAGCGAGGCCATCAAAACCATAGGCCCTGATGCGTGTCCTCCCACACCGATGACCGCAGCTGGCTTGTATTTTATTAGCAACTGAATCGATCGTAAAAAAGAAAGTGGCAGCTGAAGAAATGTTTTGATTCGTTCTTTTCTCGAAACATTTTTATTGAGTCGGCCAATTTGAATATGGAGGATTGGATAGCCTTTCGCAGTGACAATTTTATTCTCAAGACCATGAGGTGTGCCGATAAAGTAAACTTTGGCCTCTTTATTCAGCTCCAGAAGTGCTTCTGCGAGCGCAACTCCTGGATAGATATGTCCGCCCGTTCCACCGGCGGCTATGAAATAAGTTTTCATTTTGAATCCATTGTCAGTCTACAAATTCTTTTGATTTTTTAGACGTCCATGCCTCACGTCCAAAACACATCAGTGAACCGAGTAAAAAACTCGTACAAATCAAAGAACTACCTCCATAACTCAATAGAGGCAAGGTTAAGCCTTTCGTGGGAAGTACACCAAGCGCGACACCAGAGTTAATGATAACACCCACTGAAAAGACCAAAACCAAACCCAACGTGACCGCCCGCTCCTCATAGCGCTTCCATTGAAGAGAAAGCTGGAAACCTCGAAATGAAACAAATCCATAAACAAGCATCACCATCAAAAAGCCAATAAAGCCCATCTCTTCGCCAAGAACAGCCATAGTAAAGTCCGTATGGGCTTCCGGAAGAAAAAATAATTTCCCCTGGCTGAGTCCCAACCCCACACCAGAGACTCCACCATTATAAAAACTGAGCAGACTTTGAATGACCTGAAATCCTTTTTCAGAGGGATCCGACCATGGATTGAGAAAAACTTTAAGTCTGGCCATTCGGTAAGAGGCGCTCATCAACAAATAAGTCATGGTGGGAATGACGAGAAGAAAGCCAAGGAGAACAAATCTCATGCGCAGTCCAAACGCTATAAACATAGTGCAAATCAGCCCGACACAAATCATAAAGGATCCAAAATCCGGCTGTTTTAATAAAAATCCAAGAGGAAGAAGAGTGACTAAGAAGACACCCCACCACCGCCTGTTGATTTCACCTTTTGCAAATGGAACAAGAAGCGCACCTAAGACAAATGGATATGTGACTCTTAAAAGTTCACCAGGCTCAAAGCGAAATCCAAATGGAAGTTGCAGCCAGCGATGGGCACCTCCAACTTTTACGCCCACGCCTGGAATATAAGTCGCAATCACGCCCAGAACTGCGACCATCCAAAGAAGAATTCCCAATCTCTTCACCCATCGGATGGGGGAAAATGAGAGAGCCAAAATCATTAATAGTGATAGTGAGACAAATATAAACTGCTTGCGAAAGAAGAACAGGCCATCATCGAATTTCTCAGTCGCGAAGATATAACTTGAGGAATAAACCTGCACCAACCCGAGACCGAGCAAAAATAAAATAGAGAGTAAAAGCTTTTGATCAATCCGACCCTGAATTTGGAAACCATTCTTCATACTTTTAAAGTATAAGGGAGCCAAATTCAGGCGCTAGTATTTAGGACGAGATTACGAATCAGCCTTGTCTTTGGTCCCGTTGTGGCTTTTGCCTCATGTGCAATTGCTTTTTGGAGTAGCGCTGAACTTCTTTGATCAAAGTGTCTGAAGCTTTAGCAACGGCCTTTCTCAAGTCCGCATCCTTTTTAATGGAAACAAGAAGTTTGGGAATCCCTTGCAACTTCACGTTTAAAACCACATGAGAACCCTTGAGGTTGCCAAATGGTGAGCGCGAATCGACCACAAATTTCACATTCACACGGGTGGGCTTGTCGCCACGTGATTTCACTTGCCTCTCCAAAGTCGCAAGGCGACGCTCGACCAGCCTTTCCAGCGTGTCTGATTGGTCCAGATTCACATAATCGTATTTGAACTCCAGGGCCATGCCTAACCTCCTCTATCTTAAAACACAGTACCGGTCCGCCGTATCACTTGAACTGCAGGACCAATTCTTTAAAGTAATTTCCGCGCTCAACATAGGAGTCAAACATATCGAAGCTGGAAGCGCCAGGCGCGAGAAGGACCGTGTCTCCGATTCTTGACTTCTGATAAGAGATCAAAACGGCCTCTTCAAAGGTTCCAATCAAAAAGGTCTCGCTGTAATCACCAATGTCACGATTGATTCGCTCTTTTGCCTCACCGACCAGAATCAGTGATTTCACTTTTCTCTGGATGCGCTCACGAAGAGGAGCATAATTGAGATTGGTGTCTTTCCCGCCCATGATCAAAATCACATTTTCTTCAAAAGCATCTAGCGCTCTCATCACAGCATGAACGTTGGTTGCCTTGGAGTCGTTGTAAAACTCAACGCCACCCACTCGCCGTACATACTCAAGGCGATGAGGCATTCCCTTATAAGTATCAATCACACGCTGGATGTCTTCCGACTCCGCGCCATGCTCCCGTGCCGCAAGAACAGCAGCCATGATGTTTTCTTGAGCGTGATTCCCACGCATCTTCGTGTTGGCCACCGAGAAGTACTGAATTTCCGGACCAGTTCTCACTTTCAATTGATCTTTAATGGCAACAGACCCACCGATATTCATAATCTGTGGCTCAAGGCTTGGCTTTCTTGAAAAATAAAAGATTCTTCCTCTTTGCACCATTGGATCTCTTGCTAGCTCAACGACCGCATTGTCATCCGCATTCAAAATGCTTGTGGTGGACTGATTGACGTTTTGAAAAACCTTTCGTTTTGCATTGACGTAATCTTCCATCGAGCGATAGCGATCCAGATGGTTCTCCGCCAAATTCATAAACACGATGTTTTTAGGATTAAATTTCTCGACGTGCTCAAGCATAAAGCTTGATACCTCAACCACCAAAACGTCGGCCTTTTCACCTTTTCGTAGGTATTCGCTGAGTGGGTCACCAAAGTTGCCACCAATCCAAACATTCTTTTTGGATTCTTTAAGAAACGTGTAAATCAAATGTGCAGTGGTTGATTTTCCATTTGTTCCAGTCACAGCGATCATTGGCTCTTTCACGAACTGAGCACAAAACTCCAGATCTCCCGTCACCGGCACGCCTTGATTTTTTGCATAATCAAAAATCTTCAAATGAGGCGGAACTCCTGGACTTAAAATGATCAAATCCTGAGCAAGGAATGTTTTTGGTGTGTGACCACCCAACTCCAATTTGATGGGAATGCTTTCCAATTTCTCCAAGTGATTTAAGAGTTCCGCTTTTGACTTATGATCGCTCACAGTCACTTCGGCTCCTTGTGAGTGTAGGAAGTGAGCCATAGACACTCCCGTTTTTGCCAATCCCACAATCAGAATTCGTTTGCCCTTGATATCACTTAGTTCCATTTCTTACCTCAGTTTCAGAGTCGCAAGTGAGAGTACGGCCAGAAGAATTGAAATAATCCAAAACCGTACGATTATTTTTGTCTCATCAAGCCCCTTCAATTCATAGTGATGATGGATTGGCGCCATGCGAAATATGCGCTTTCCAGTCAACTTGAACGAAGCCACTTGAGTGATCACCGAAAGGGCTTCTACCACAAAAACACCGCCAAGGACCACAAGCAAAAGCTCATTTTGACTAATAACTGCAGAAATGCCTAAAAAACCACCCAAAGAAAGTGATCCAACGTCGCCCATAAAGACTTGAGCGGGGTAGGCATTGAACCAAAGAAAGGCCAATCCAGCCGCCACGAGAGCTGCCGCTATGGGAACTGTTTCTCCAGCCCCGGAAATAAATGGGATTCCAAGATATCCTGCAATTTCAAAGTGACCTGCAAGATAAGCGAAAATAGCCAATGTGGTTGCTGAAATCATAACTGGAACGACAGCAAGGCCATCCAGACCATCTGTCAAATTCACCGCATTGGCAGCTCCCACCACAACAAGAGAGCCAAAGAGAACATAAAACCAGCCGAGTTCAAAGAAGATGTTCTTAAAAAACGGCAGATAAATCTGAGTGGGCAGCACGTCTTGCCACACTAAAAATGCCAATACAGAGCCCGAAATTAAAAACTCAGCAAGGAGACGCACTCGCCCCGGCACTCCTTTAGAGTTCTTCTTCCAGACTTTTAATGCATCATCTATAAAACCCACAAAGCCAAAACCAAAAGTCACCAATAAAACAGCCCACACCATGGGATGATAAAGATCAAACCAGAGAACTCCTGGGACCAAAAGTCCAAGCAGGATAAGACCACCACCCATTGTTGGCGTCCCTTGTTTTTTAAGATGAGTCTGCGGGCCGTCCCCTCTTACACTTTGCCCCCATTGCTTTTTAATCAGCTGATTGATGTATCTAGGCCCGAGCAGCCAACATACAAAAAAGGCTGTAAAGAACGAAAGAAAGGATCGGAAGGTGATATAACGAAAGACATTGAGAGCACTGTAATCGTGGGACAGTTCCACTAAAAATTTATATAACATGGAATAAAAGTGACACTGAAGTTAGAAGCCGTCAACGCCCCAACTGCTTAAAACTCTCTCGATGCGACTGCCTCGCGAAGCTTTAAGAGCAACAACATCTTCAGGCCCAAGTAGTTCGAAAAACTTCTTTGCAGTGGAATCTTCATGATCCTGAGTGGTAAGGAGTTCTCCACTAAAACCAGATTTCTTTAAAGAGTCTTTCACTTCAGCCTCATAGGAGCCCATGTACCAAATCGCTGCTAAGCCAATCTGCCCGGCGAATTCAGCGATTTCACGATGTGCTTTTTCGCCCATATCACCAAGCTCTCTCATATCGCCAAAAATGAAAGCTTTGTTTCCCTTGGTTTCCAATTCATAAAGATTCCTAAGAAGCATCTTCATGCTGTCGGGATTCGCATTGTAACCATCAAAGATAATTGCGGGACCAGGCGTGATCGTGAGCCATTGATTTCGTCCCCAAGTCTGCAAATCAATTTTTTGAAACTGTGAAAAAATCTCTTGTGGAGTCATTCTCAATGCGGATGCGATCGACGCCGCTGCCATCAAATTGATCACCGTCTGACGTCCAAATGCTTTAATACCACCTGAACCACTGACACCAAGAATCTTCCCAGTCACGTGAAGACTTCCCCCATCCACTTTTCCAGCACGAAGGTGCACATCAGCTGCCGGGTTGAAAGACGAAAACGTAATCAAGCGCTCTTTTGGAAACCCGTTTTTGAGCGCATTCTGATAGAGACTCAAGGTGTATTCATTGTCCAAATTATAAATATGAATGGCTTTGGGTGAGCCCAGATAAATTTCATTCTTAGCGCTTTGAATCGCTTCGATGGATCCGAGCTCTCCAATATGAGCAGTACCAACATTGGTGACAACTGCAACATCAGGTCTTGCAATCAAGCAAAGGTCTGAGATCTCACCTTTATGATTCATGCCCATTTCCTGTAGAACCACTTGATCCGTAGGTTTGGCTTGAAGAAGACTTAAGGGCACACCCCAATGATTGTTGAAACTTCCCGGGCTCGCTGAGGTTTTAAATCGTGATTTTAAAATCTGATGGGCCAGCTCTTTGGTTGTGGTTTTTCCATTGGATCCCGTAATACCAACAACATGAAAGCCACACTTCTCACGCCATCCACGTGCCAAAACCTGAAGTGCAATCAGAGTGTCTTTGACAAGAAAAACAGATGCTTTCTTGGTGAGCGCTTCAAATTCCGGGCGCCACTCGTGGATCAAAAGTCCCGTTGCACCTTTCTCGACGGCTTGATGAAGAAACTCATGACCATCGAATCGCTCGCCCTTAAGGGCAATAAACAAAGAGCGAGTTAAGTCTTTGCGAGAATCCGTTTCAATCCGCTCAAATCCTGAGGCCACCGAAGATTTCACTTCGGCTTTCGTGATTTTCGAAACGAATGCGGAATCAAAAACACTCAAAATACATACTCCTTAACCACCGCTTTGTCTGAAAACGGGAAAACTTGCGTTCCAATGATCTGATAATCCTCATGCCCTTTTCCCGCGATTAAGACCACATCATCTGCTTTAGCTTTCTCCAAGGCAAGATGGATTCCCTTTTTTCGATCCACTTCAAGACTTATCTTTTCCCCGACAAGCATCATCGACTCGTTCGTCAATCCACTTTTTAGGATCTTTTCAGGATCTTCAGTGCGCGGATTATCTGAAGTCAGAACAATGTGATCTGCAATCTTTAACGCCTCATTCAACATGAGCGGCCGTTTCCCGGGGTCTCGATCTCCACCAAATCCAAACGCCGCAATCAATTTCTGATGGGGCCTTGTTAAGCGCTTGAGTGCGCTCAGGCTTTGAAATAGTGCATCTGGTGTATGGGCATAATCGATAAAGACGTGGGGTGAAGAGTGCACCAATTCCAGTCGGCCAGGCGCACCCGAAAAATCCCTTAAACTCGTCTGTAGATCTTTAAAGGAAAATCCGAGACAAAGTCCCGCGGCGAGAACACCGCAAGCATTATAAACATTGTGCTCACCAAGAACGGACAATTCATTCGGACCAG
>CAZWVK010000045.1:0-17798 GCA_964636785.1 uncultured Pseudobdellovibrionaceae bacterium
TGAGAAACGCAGCTGCCGCGAGGCCGGCTGCAATGCGCAGATTACAAAACCAGCAACCTACTCAGAGTTTATCAAAACGATTTCTAATCAGCTCGATCACTGAGCTTCTTAAGTTTGGTATTCGGAAAATAATTTTTTAGAATTTCACGATAGGTTTTCTCATTCTCGGCCAGAGTTTTCGCACCGTATTGGCACATGCCCACACCATGTCCATGCCCCTGACCAGAAAGGATCACTTTGTCTTCGGTCGATTCGATCTGAAACATTGTGCTTTTCATTCGATCAAACCCTAATATCTGTCTTAATTTTTGTGCGGACAACGTAAGACTGTCTTCCAAAAAGGAGATCGCAATGGACTTGACTCTCCCTGAGGGAGAGGTTTGTGCAGCACGAATCGAAAAAACGTCCAATTCTTCTTTTAAATTAAAGAAGGCTTTTAGCTTCTTTGCAAGATCCTCACGATTGATTTCAAAGCTCCAGCTTCCTAGGCTGGATGACGGATGATAGCAGGACTTAATTGCTCCGTTAAAACTCTCGCGCCCTCCCCACACATGAGAGGCGAGCTCTGTGCGCCCCCCACAATCCGCATGATAGTAGGCTTTGATTGGAGATCCATTCTTCATTAAAACTTCGCCAGCTGTACTTTGAACCGCCTTTTGAATGTGGTCACTCCACTTCGTTTTTTTCATCTGCGCTGGAGAAAACTCAAAAACCTGATCCACGACGCTGGTTTCAACATGAAAGGTTGCATTCCTTCGCTCGTTGATTCGTGCGACTGCAAAAGAACGTGCAGCAACACTTTGGGCTTTCAAGGCCTCAAGCGGCCAGGATGCGGGCATTTCCTTTGGTAAAACTCCTACAATATAAGTTTCAAGGGAAAGTGAAGAAATGAGGTCAAATTTGAATCCATTTTTCTCGACCGGAACAAACTCAATATTTCGTGGGAGCGCGAGACGACCCTGCTTAAGCGAGATTCCTTTAAGATGGAGTTTGCTTCCGAAATGCGCACTTGATCTGGGATGTTCGTTCCACCGCAGAAGCCAAATTCGACTCCCACTGCTATTCGTTCGCGTTTCCACCTGAATTCTTACAATATCTGAAGAAAGAGATGGCAATACCCTCATTCCATCGACATAAGCTTCGATATGTGTCCCTTTGATCTGCACAGATTGGACAGAGCGGAACAGTCGTACACGAATGGAATCCGCTCCCCAAGCTGAGGGTGAAAACGATATGGATAGAATAAGAATTCCAATCCATACCCTCATATCCTTAGCCCCGGTCCTCTTTGGAGATGAATGGCTTTAGTAAATCCAGCGGGATTGGGAGAATAATGGTCTGCGTACCCGCGCTTGAAATTTCACCCATGGCTTGAAGATAAGCCAACTGAAGTGCTGACGGAGATGCTGCAAGAATGTTTGAAGCCTCTTTGAGTTTCTCGGCACGCTCAAGTTCCCCATCTGCACTGATCACTTTTGCGCGTCGCTCACGTTCCGCTTCAGCCTGTCTTGCCATGGCCACTTGCATATTCTGTGGTAAATCGATGTTTTTCACTTCCACATTGGAAACTTTAACTCCCCAGGTTTCAGTGGTTTTATCGAGAATATCCTGAATGGCGACGTTGAGCTTTTCTCGATGCGCAAGAATCTCATCCAATTGGTATTGTCCAACCACAGACCTCAAAGTGGTTTGTGCCAATTGAGATGTTGCAAAATAATACTGCTCCACTTTGGTGATTGCGACTTCTGGATCAATCACCCGAAAGTAAATCACCGCGTTCACTTTCAATGTGACGTTGTCACGGGATATCACATCCTGAGGCTGAATATCCATTGTGACAGTTCTTGTATCCACACGAAGCAATCGCTCAACACCCGGAATTAAGAGAATAGGGCCAGGTCCGCGGACTCCGACAGACCTTCCAAGTCTCAATACAACGCCTCTTTCCCATTCTGGAAGAATTTTAATGGCCGAAAATAAAATCGCCAAAATTATAAAAACAAAAAACAAATTTGGACCTACAAAAAACTCCAGCATATTAAACTCCTTTAACTTCCTTTTTAATTTTCAATTTCAATCCTTCATAACCAGTAATAACCACAGACATCCCAGCTTCAACCGGAGTGTCTGATTCAAATGCCCACACCTCACCTTTATACTCCACAAATCCAGATGTCTGATCGGGATTGACCACTGTGACTTTTGCTTTCGCATCGACCAACTCATCCATCCCCTGAGCCCGCTTGATACGAAATGTTTTAACAACCAGGTAACCAATTCCAAAAAACAAAGCTGCAAAAATAATGGTGGCAATAAGAATAGTGCTCATTGGTAGGGTGTATCCTCCGGTTTTAGCTGGATCGAAAAGAAAAATACTGCCGACCACAAAAGCTGCCATGCCGCCGATTCCGAGTGCGCCAAAACTTGGAATAAACATTTCCGCGATAATCAGGCTCATTCCAAGTAGAATGAGAAGCACTCCGCCCCATTCCACATTGAGCTTGTGAAGTGCAATCAATGATAAAATAAGTCCCAATCCGCCAGTGACCCCGGCTATCAACGTTCCAGGATTCGTGAATTCAAAATATAAAAGTGCAAGGCTTCCTAAGAACAAAAGATAGGCAACCTGAGGATCTGAAAGAAACGAAAGCAATTCAAAACGTGTATCCAGTTCAAAGCGAACGATTTCACCGGGTTGAACTTTAAGCGCTTTCCCTTCGAGCATATCCACGCTTCGATTATTTGCTTGTGATAAAAAATCTGATTTTGATTGAGCAAGAATATCAATGGCTTTTAATTTGAATGCTTCTTCAGCAGAAACGGCTTTGGCCTCAGTGATAATATCGCGACCGAACTGCTTGTTTCGCTTTCTTAAGGAAGTCAGCGAATCCATCCAGCTGGTCATGTCATTGATCATCTTATTTCTTAAGTCTTCCGGCACTGTTTCACCGGTTCCAAGAATGGGAGTGGCCGCTCCAAGATTGGTCCCGGTCATTGCTCCATTGACATGACAAGCCTGAAGAATGATCGCGCCTGCGGATCCAGCATGACTTCCATCTGGATAAACAAGGCATAAGACCGGGATCTTGGAGTTGAGGATGTTTGTGACGATCTTTCGAGTGGAGTCGACCGAGCCTCCGGGTGTATCAATCAAAAGAAGAATTGATCCACACTCCAAAACATCGGCACGGTCCTGCACTCGTTCAAGAATATCTAGAGTGCCGGCTCCAATCGGTCCGACAATGGGCACTTCCAGTGTGCAAGATGAAGAGTCTTGGGCCCAGACGGAAAAAGACATCGCAAAAAGAAGAATAAGAACTAAGGCCCTCATTCTGAAAGCACCTCACTTTTGAACTGCTTAAGAAGATTCCAAGCTTCTTTCTTTCTTTGCGTCACCTCAGCAGGAAGCCCGCTTGAATACTTATTGAGATCTACAAATTTCCAGATCTTTATACGTTCGTCATTCACTTGAGGCTCACTAGATGAGAACCAAAGTATGTTGAAGCACTTAGGAAAATCGTCTTCCGTTTCAATCAAGTCGAATTTCCTCAAACCAATCGCTGACATCATTTTCAAAAGAAGTGGGCGATTCTCACTATCCAGTGAGGGTGCATACACTGCAAATGCAAGCCTCTCCACCACTGTGACCTCAGTCTCTTCATCAGATTCATGAGGCCAGACGAGGGTCGTAGGTAGACCTTTCCATCCGAGCACATCTTCCAGGTAACGCTTTCCACTTACGCTGCTCATAGTGCCCGACCTTAGTCAGAGCTCAAGTTTTGGTCATTGGAATTCCGAATGACATGGGGCTTCTTTGAGCGAAATTTTCAATTTATCTCAGATTTGACTCAAGTTGAGACAAACGGGGCCGATAAAGCTTGTGTGCGGCGAAAGGATTTTGCCGCTCGATTGAAAAACAGCTTACGGAGGAGCGAGAAAAATGGACTCATCAGAAAAGACCAGCAAGCCACAAACCATTGCAACAATTGATGTGAACCTTCAATGGCCTGACTTTTCTCAAATGAATTGGCAGGAAGAGGCACTTTACGATCATCTCCACTGCTGCCTTTGTGGAAGTGAACTTCGATTTCACCATAAGAGAAACCTAGTTCAGAACTTCATCACCGAAGAAGCTTCCTGCCCGTCGTGCAAAATCAAAACAAGAGAATCAGCGCACACCGTTCAGTAGGCCGCCTAATTCTATTACTCTTTCGGGGGAAGGAAAAAATCCAAAGGTCGAGAGCGAAATCGATCCATAAGAAGCTTTAGAAGTTCCCCCGTACGCACAAACCGAACTCCTCGAGATTTGATCGCCAGAAACAGAGCCAGAGAAAAACTCACTGCCAAATTGATAATTCCCATCATAAACACAGCGCCTAAAATAAGAGTCACTGTCCCAAAACTCTCTTGAAAACCGAGATGAGATAGCGCTGCACCCGCCTGCGCAGACGCAAAAGTGATATGACGAATATCCAGCGGAATTCCAAATAAGGCTCCCACGAGTCCGATGGATCCAAGCATGATCCCTAAAGACACATTTCCCACCCAGTAGCCAATGTTTTGCGAAACACGCTCAACCCCGGCCTGTATATTTGAACGATCCGCAAAGAGATTGATGAGACGTGAGGACTCTAAGCGTTTTCCCACCTGATTATAAATAAACCAATTATTGGCCATCCCAGCGAATATCCCACTTAAGAAAAGAAAAACTCCAGTTAATGCTGCATAAAAAAATGAGAGGCTCTTAAAAGGATGAAGACTTTCCAAAAGACTATGAGCCTTATAGTCGCCAAACAGTGGAACGCCTATCCAGATGAAAATCATCGACAGCAAAACGGCCACGGGAAAGGCAAATACAAAGTTCCCAATAAGAGCTACAAGTTGCGAACGTATCGTTTTTACGACCAACTCACAAAGATAAGCCATCGATTCATCCGAATTTTTACCCTCATCTAAAACCGCCCCGAAGCGAGCAGCGGTCATTGCTGGCTGCTTGGTCGCAAGTACTCCCCCAGCGCTGTAAATCATTAAAAATCCAGCTGCATAAATGAAACTAAAAACAAAAGCTTCAAAAAATGGTGGGAGTCCTAATAGGGATGATGTTGATTTAATCATGGCCAGAAACGCTACGATCACACCACCTATCACCGCGGACTTAAGCATTTTCTCATATTGGGTGCGAGTCGAAGTGATATAATGTTCTCCTGTTTTGCCAGTGTGTTCTGTGATTTCATAGGCAAGAAGTGAGACATTCTTTGATAAGTAAGACTTAAGTTCTAAGCGTTTAGTTTCAGAAATAATGATCTCTCGAATCAAATCAACAAACGGGGTTCGATCTCCGTCACTAAGAAGTGAGCTAAGAACGCGAAGAATTTTTCTCATACGAGAAATCACATCCCCGATTTGAAGCAAATGATAAGTCAAATCAAGAGAAATTCCTTTTTCATGCCGTTCCGATCGGATGAATTCAACGGCACTTTCGCATCGATCTAAGTGTCGCTTCAATTCATCGATTGAATCTAAGGATTGAGATTCGATCAGCCGGGGCATCAAGCGTTGAATTTCAAAAAAAGCATTTTTTAAATCTGGTCGTTCAACAAGGCGATCTGAAATCTTATCCTCAATTGCATAATGAGCCATTTTTAGACCGAGTATCTCTAATGCTTCAAAGAGCTGCGGCGCCATATGCTCAATCAGTTGAAGGCGGTCTTTGACCAAGAGATCTAAGAAGTCACCTAAGACTTTTTTATCGATATACTCTATCCATTCAAGTGAACCACGCTGAGTGCTCAACCAAGTCAAAAATCCTAAAGCATCCGCTTTGGAGTACGCTCGAGGTAAGATCAAATACTCAATTCTCTTAAAGACTTCTTTAATGAATCCGGACTCACTGGATAAACCACCACGTGTGAGCGCACGTACATAATCCATTGAGAGAAGCTTCTTTTGGGACTCTTCTTTGAAACTCGAAAGCAATCTTGGACTGCTTTCGAATTCGTTAAGAACTCCCATTAAATCTTTTGAAGGATTACTTGTTCCAATTAGAGCTCGCGGCCGGCATTGATCAATAACTCTTAGAATCTCGGATTCAAATGTCATACATTAGAATTTAAATGTAAAAGAATTCGTTCGGCAAGAACTGGATTTATTCCTTTCACTTCACTCAACTCATCCACATTGGCTTGAGAAATGGATTCAACTGTGCCGAATTTTTTAAGCAGAGCTTTTTTCTTTGCATCGCCGAGACCATGAATATCATCAAGCGCAGAAGAAAGTGCTCGCTCTCCTCTCAACTTTCGATGGAAGGTGATTGCAAATCGATGAGCCTCATCCCGAATTCCCGTGAGAATTTGAAAAGCCATTGAATTTTTCGGCAGAGTCACAGGATTCTGTCTCCCCGGAAGAAAGAATCGCTCTTCACTCCCTTCAACCTCTTGATCAGAAAACTCTCCTCTGACCCGTGCTTTGGCCAACGCCACGATTGGAATCTCGGTCCGGCCAATTTCCTTAAGCGCCTCTCGAGCCAAAGAAAGTTGTCCTTTGCCGCCATCCACAACAATCAAATGTGGGTCATCATATTCCGTGTGCTTAAGGCGCCGGCTTAAAACCTCTTTCATCGCTTGAAAATCATTGGCTCCTTCGAAACTCTTGAGCTTGTATTTGCGATAATCGTCTTTTTTAGGCACTCCATCTTCAAAAACCACTTGGCTCGCCACATTGTCTTCGCCTTGAAAGTGCGAGATATCATAGCATTCGATGCGTTTAGGCAGCTCCGGAAGTAAAAACTTCTTTTGAATGAGCTCAAGCCCTTCCATAATCCTATCTCGTTTGGAAACATGATCTGCAAAATGACTTTCAGCATTTGTGCTCGCCATGTCCAAAAGCCTTTTTCCCTCTTCGCCAATTGGAATTGAAATAGATGGGGTGACGCCCTGTCTTTCTTTTAATACCGCTTGAATCAAGCGCACCATATCACCGCCCATAGCAAACGGAAGAATGATTTCATCCGGAACCTTATTATCCAGGTAAAACTGATTCAAAAATGAGCTCATCCACTCTTGAACCTCTTCAGTCGGTTCATCGGGATTCAATGTTGAGATAAAATGGGGTTTTGTTCCAATCACTCGCCCTGCGCGAACATGAAGTGTTTCAATGACCGTTCCACGCTCATCGCCTTTAAAGGCGATAACATCAATATCCACATCTGTTTTCTGTGAAACAACCGCCTGACGCTCCTGAATGATTTCTATTGAGCGAATAGAATCTCTGAGTCTTGCGGCATGTTCAAAGCGCTCATTGCTGGCCGCCTCTTTCATTTCTGCGGTGAGGTCTTTGACAATTTTTTGACTTTTACCTTTTAAAAATTTCAGGCATTGATCGATTTGCTCACGATATTGCTTTTCGTTCACATATTTCACACAGGGCGCGGTACACTGGTTCATCTGATAGGTGATGCAAGGCCTTGTGCGCGACTTGAAAAAAGCATCTCGACAGTCTCGAATTTTAAAAGTGCGATTTAAAAAGCTGATGGTTCCACGAACAGCACCGCTAGATGAATAAGGACCAAAATAAATCGCTCTGTCAGCCTCCACCCTTCGTGCCAGATAAAATCTCGGGAAAGGATGATTGATATCCACTTTGATATAGGGATAGGACTTATCATCTTTAAGGCGAATATTGTATCTGGGTCTGAATTTCTTAATCAGCGAAGCTTCAAGCAAAAAGGCTTCCACTTCGGTCTTGGTCAGCATGTAATCAATGGTTTCAATCTGCTGAACTAAGTATTTAACCCGAAGTCGTTGATCACCTGACTTTGTTAAATAATTTCTAACCCGCGCGCGAAGATCTTTGGCTTTTCCCACATAGATGACCTTCTCAGTAGCGTTTTTCATAATATAAACGCCCGGAGTCTGGGGAAATTCTTTGACCAGAGCCTTTAATCGCTCGATCTGCGCTTCAGATCGTGTGCTCAAGCGGAGCTATCCTCATTCATCTTGGTTGAAACCAAGCCGACTTCTCCTTCAAGCACTGTCAGCTGTAAGACTTCCAAGCGCTTGATCTCATCACGAATTCTCGCCGCTTCTTCAAACTCGAGATTGTCGGATGCCTTTTTCATTTTCTTTCTTAAGCTCACAATCTCTTTCGTGAGTTTTTTCGGATTCGTTTCATATTCTTTGAGTGGAGAACGAAGAACAGTGGCTGCTCCACCACCTTCAGCCTTCATTTGAGGAGCCATTCCATACAAATCCAAGATTCCGCGAGAGATCTTCTTTTCAACGGATTTCGGTGTGATCCCATTTTCTTTATTGAATTGATCCTGGATCTTTCGTCGTCTTGCTGTCTCATCCATGGATTTCTTCATGCTCTCGGTAATGCGATCTGCATAAAGAATCACACGTCCTTCCGCGTTCCTTGCAGCCCGACCAATTGTTTGAATCAAGGATCTCTCTGATCTCAAAAACCCTTCTTTGTCTGCATCCGTGATGGCCACCAAAGACACTTCTGGAATATCAAGACCTTCCCGAAGCAGGTTGATCCCGATCAAAACATCAAAAATCCCAAGTCTTAAATCACGAATGATTTCCGTTCTCTCCAAAGTATCAATATCCGAGTGAAGGTACTTCACTTTGATCCCAAGTCCTTCATAATAACTTGTCAGCTCTTCTGCCGTTCGCTTGGTAAGAGTGGTGATCAAAACTCTCTCATTTTTCTTTGTGCGCTCGTGAATCTCTTTTAATAAATCATCGACTTGAAATTTCACGGGCCGAACTTCCACAATAGGATCCAATAGCCCCGTCGGACGAATGATCTGCTCAACGAGAACCCCTTCTGACTTCTGCAGTTCATAGTTTCCAGGAGTCGCTGAAACATAGAGCACTTTATTCATCAGACTTTCAAATTCCTGAAAGTTGAGAGGTCGGTTATCAAGAGCGGAAGGAAGTCGAAAACCATATTCAACCAAGGTGGACTTTCTTGCTCGATCGCCTCGATACATTCCACCGATCTGCGGAACAGTCACATGACTTTCATCAATGATTGTTAAAAAATCCTTTGGAAAATACTCCACGAGTGTCGGTGGTGGAGCTCCCGGAGGTCGCCCCGTAAAATGCCTGGAGTAATTCTCAATCCCTGGGCAAGTTCCCATCTCCTGGATCATTTCCAGATCATAAAGTGTGCGCTGCTCAATGCGCTCTCTTTCTAGGTACTTCATTTCCTGTTGATAGTATTGAATGCGTTCACGAAGCTCATCACGAATGGCTTCGACCGCAACCTGAGCCTTTTCTTCAGAGTTCACATAGTGACTTCCTGGATAGATCGCAACTTGGTCGAGCTCTTCAAGAACTTTTCCTCGCAAAGGATCCACCCATGTGATCGTATCCACATAGTCCCCGAAAAACTCAATTCTTAATGCTCGATCCTCTTCAGACGGAGGGAAGACTTCCACAATATCCCCGCGCACTCGAAAACAGCCACGATGAAAATCAATATCATTTCTTTGGTATTGGATTCGTACGATCTCTCTTAAGAAATGATCCCGTTTCATGTCCGTCCCCGAGACCACATGGATCATCATTCCTTCATAGGCTTCTGGACTTCCTAAACCATAAATACAAGATACACTGCTTACGATAATCACGTCTCTGCGATCAAAAAGAGACCTTGTGGCCGAGTGGCGCATTCGATCAATCTGTTCATTGATCGCTGAGTCCTTTTCAATGAAGGTGTCCGATGACGGCACATACGCTTCCGGCTGATAGTAATCGTAATAACTGACAAAGTACTCAACAGCGTTTTCTGGAAAGAGATCTTTGAATTCCGCGTAAAGCTGTGCTGCTAGAGTTTTATTTGGAGCCATGATCAATGTGGGAAGATTCAACTCTTGAATCGTATTGGCCATGGTGAAGGTTTTTCCAGATCCGGTGACACCCAAAAGAACCTGATGATCTAATCCACGATTATAATTTCCAACCAATTGTTCGATCGCGCGTGGCTGATCTCCAGCTGGTTTAAAGTTGGATTTGAGTTTAAATTTGCCGACTGTCTTTTTCAGAAGCCCCCCTTAGAGCTGCCCCTTATGAACCTCCCAGGTGCTCCCAGTAGGCCCGTCAGAGACGAGAATTCCTAAACTATTTAGTTTATCACGAATTTCATCAGACTTCCCAAAATCCTTTTCAGCACGTGCCTTTGCTCTCTCCTCCACCAGACCATCAATTTCTTTGCGGTCCAGCCCCTTGCGATTCAATAAAAGATCATCCAAGCTCTTTAAGAATTCCTTCGGGGGCTCTGAAAAGAGTGCAAGAATCTCACTCACTTCAGCCAATTTACTTAAAAATGTCCGAGCCATCTCACGTTGCTCAGGCGTCACGCGACCAGGTTTTCTGCAAAGATCATTGTACTGCCGAACCAGATCAAAAACCTTAGCGAACACTTCTGCGGTATTAAAGTCATCATTCAAGGAGTTCTTAACACCTTCATCAAAGGTCTTTAATGCGGTCTGAAAGGTCACTGGAAGACTCCCTTTTTCCAGGCCTTCACTTAGATCCGTTGCATGTGCAAGTGAGGAGTAAACTCGACCAAGCATCTGGATGATTTGCTGAATATGGTCTTCACTAAAATCCAAAAGGCTTCGATAGTGGCTGCTGAGCATAAGCGCCTTCAAAATCTCCGCATTGTATTCCTCAATAAAATCTCTGGCTTTTTTGATATTTCCTAAGGATTTGGACATTTTTTGTGAGCCAAAAGTGAGCATATTATTATGCATCCAGTATCTCACAAACGGCTTCCCACTGGCTCCTTCACTTTGTGCGACCTCGTTTTCATGATGGGGGAAAAGAAGATCAAGTCCTCCTCCATGAATATCAATTTGCTCGCCAAGAAGAGCTCGACTCATCGCTGAGCACTCAATATGCCAGCCCGGACGTCCTTCCGACCACGGAGATGGCCATGATGGCTCCCCTGCTTTAGCCTTTTTCCAGAGTGCAAAATCGGCTGGATGCTTTTTCTTTTGATTCACTTCAATTCGATAACCTGACTCCAAGTCCTCTAAATTCTTATGCGAAAGCTTTCCATATTCCGGAAAATCTTTAACGCTGAAGTAAACATCCCCATCGATCTCATAGGCTTTGCCATTTTCAACCAGCTTCTCAACCAGTTGAATAATGTCTTCCATATGTTCAGTGACTTTGGGGTTTTTACTATGAGGTCTTAGCTTTAAACCTTCATAGTCTTTTTCAAACTCTTTAATAAATGTTTCGGATACTTCTTTTGAGTCCCGTTTTTCCTCATTCGCTCTTTGAATGATTTTGTCATCCACATCGGTGTAATTGAAAACATAAGTGACCTTATAGCCGGACTTTTCAAGCCAGTTGCGAACCACGTTGAAAAATATCGGTCCACGAAAATTCCCCACATGAAGAAAATCATAAACAGTCGGGCCACAGACATACATGCGAACATGGCCAGGCTCGATCGTCTTAAACTCTTCCTTCTTGCCCGTTTGAGAGTTAAAAATCTGGATCATGCCTTCAACACCTCACCTGCACGCTCAATCAATACCTCACGCTTCAATAGCGGCACCAATTCCTTAAGCTCTGCTCCTTGCGGCTTTCCAATCACTGCCACGCGAATCGGCATGAAGAGATGTTTCCCCTTCACTCCCAATTCATCTTTGATTTTATTTTGAATAGCTCCAAAATCCTCTTCACTTAGGTATTTCTCCTCGGACTCTTTAAGAAGATCCTTCCATTTTTCAATCACTTTTGGGGTGCTTTCCCAGCTCATGACTTCATTTGCAGACTCATCCAACTTAATTCTGGTTTCAGAAAGAGGTCGAAAGAGCTCGACACCATCATTTAGCGTTTCCATAGAAGTTTTAAAAAGTGAAAGCGCTCGATCCACCCATTCCTCATCGCCTGAAAACTTCAAGCCCTCTTGATCCAAAAGAACGCGTAGGCGTCTCCATAAATCATCGTGACTTAAGTTTCTTAAATGGGTGGCATTCATCCATAATAGTTTTTGCTCATCAAATACCGCTGAAGACTGATGCAGCCGATCCGGGTCAAATGCTTCAATCATTTCCTCAAGCGTCATCACTTCGCGCCCTTTGGCATCACTCCACCCCAAAAGAGCGATAAAATTGAGAATCGCCTCTGGAAGATAACCCCGAAGTCGAAAATCATTGCAGCTCGTGGCGCCGTGGCGCTTTGAAAGCTTTTGTTTATCTGCACCTAGGATGATCGAAAGATGACCGAATTGAGGCGGATTAAAATCCAACGCCTCATAAATCATAAGCTGCCTTAAGGTGTTGCTTAGATGCTCTTCGGCACGAAAAACATGGGAGATATGCATTAAGGCGTCATCAATCACACAACAGAAATTATAAACAGGCATTCCATTTGAGCGAATCAATACGAAATCCCCGACCATATCTGATGGGAATGTGACATCTCCTCGAACCATGTCTTTAAGGTGATAATCGCGCTTTTCTCCGACTTTGAAGCGAATGACGCCCGAGTCCCCATTTGCAATCCGCTTCTTTGCTTCCTCGAGTGGAAGGTCTCTAAAGGGAGATTCAATATGAGGGGGTTTTCCGGCTTTTACGAGAGCCTCACGCTGAGTCTCAATCTCATCATCAGTCATAAAGCAGTAATAAGCTTTGCCATCTTCCAAAAGCTCATCTGCATAACGCTTGTAGATCTCTTTTCGATGGGATTGGCGATAGGGCCCGAAGTCTCCACGCTCGTTGAGTGTGTCAGGATCCACGCCTTCATCCCAAAAAAGCCTTAGCCATTTTAGATCCGCCAGCTGCATACGCATGGCTTCGTCCGTGCTTCTTGCTTCATCCGTATCTTCCACGCGAAGAATGAATTTGCCGCCCATTTTCTTTGCAAAAAGGTAGTTATAAAGAGCTGTACGAGCTCCACCCACATGCAGGTATCCCGTTGGGGAGGGTGCAAAGCGAACACGGACAGGACTGGAAGACATAAAAAAGGGCCTTTCGTTGAAAAGCCCAAATCCTACACCTAAATTTTAAGTTTCGGCAGTCTAAAGATTAAAGATGGCTCGGACTTCTTCCTGGGCCTCAAGCTCTTCTCTTCCTTTCGCAAGACTCAACTCGCGAAGAAGAAGGCCTCTAGCCGTATCGAGCATTTTTCGCTCACCAAAGCTCAACTCTTTATCGACCTTTAAAAGAAAAAGATCTCTTAAAACTTCCGCAATTTCATACACCGAGCCTGTTTTGATCTTTTCCATGTATTCCCGGTAACGACGATTCCAAGTTTGATTGTCGATCTTAACATTCGTTTCTTTGAGGATATTTAAGACCTTATCCGCTTCCTCATTGGAAATAATAGGACGCAAACCAACAGACTCCGTGTTATTGGTCGGAACCATGATCTTCATCCCAGTTTCTATGATTTCAATCGAATAAAAGGTGTGATTTGAGCCTAGAATTTCTTTACTTTCAATGGCCTTGATTTTACCTACCCCATGACCAGGATAAACAGCATTATCACCGACCTTAAATGAGCTCATTCAGGAACCTCCACCTGTAAGAAGATCTATTCATACCAATTTTGACACGGTTTGTAAATTGATGGTTCTCCCTTAAGCAAAAAATCCGTAAGGAGTGTAAGAATTACATGAGTTGCTTAAGCAAGAATCACATTAAAATTTATTAATTCTGATTTCATTTTTCCCTTCAACTTGTGCTGTTAAGGTGCCGGAAATAAACGATTAAAAACCACTAGGAGGTTTTATGAAATTAGTAGTTGCAACATTGGCGATGTTTCTAGGTTTGTCTTTTGCGCACGCAAACGATCAAGATACAAAAGCCGCTGGATCACAAGACGCTCAAGCTGAAGTTCAAGCTGGTGAACAAGAAACTGTGATCAAAGAAAAGAAATCAACTACTGAAAGAGAGCAAGATGCTCTTGAGCAAGAAGCAAACGAAGCTTCTGAAACTGAGTCCAACTAAGCTCACGTTTTAAAAACATTTGAATAAGCCGCAAACTCATTGCGGCTTATTTTTTAATTTTCCCCCGAATAAAGCAGGTATTCACCTTCTTTAATCACCTGGCCAATTTGACTCTGTGTATTTTCACTTCGACACCCAGAAATCTTCAAAGCTTCATTTTGAGTGGAAAACTCGATTTGAAAGGGCGTACGACAGTCGCTTTCGATGGGCATGTCTTTGAAGTTCTTTATCGTATTGTGCGCCAACTCTGAGAAATTCAGGTACTTCTCAAGGGAAATGGTTTTTTTCTCAAGCATTTTATCGTCCTTCCAGCTAGAAATTTCCGCTTGATCCTCGAGTCCTTGGGCAAAAAACTGATAGCGACTATGGCCGAGATGATAGGAAATAGTCACATGGCTATTCTGTACGGTTTCTTCCTTAATGACTTTCGGTTGCGATATGCAGCCGCTAGCAAAGATCAGTGATAGTAAGATATGTGAAATATTCATTCTCATGGACTTCCCTTTTCATTCTTAGAATTTGCCAATTGGTCCAACTCGCAATAGGTAGAGCGCTGACTTTTACAGGACAAAAATCTTCGAAGCCGAGGATGCGCTCCAACCACTGATCCAATGCGAATTTCGGGTCCTTGGTGATTGGTGGTGTTTAAAATATCCGGACTGGCCGGTTGTTCACAAAGATCTCTGGAAAAGTTGATTGCAGATTTCACTCGATTGGCAAGAGAGTAGTTCCCTCCTGTTTTTTCCAGCTCTCGGGCAGCAACCTCTATAGCTAGCCAATCCGAAAAAACCTCTGAGATTTGCTCACCCTTTTCACAATGCGTCTTATCTGGATCCACCCATTTCTGCTCGACAAAGCAACCAATGAGCTTTTCATAAATGCGCGGAGAGATTTGCGCATGGCGAGTTTCACAAGGATCGATCGCATGACCAATCTCGTGTGCAAAGCTAAAGACAAGGTTGTACCAGGATGTGGCATTGAGAATATAAGCTCCACCAACGCGTAGACGCATTTGGCCGGTGGAAGTGCGTTCATAATAAAGAGTATTTTTCGTCAAAAGATCGGGTGCATCGGAATAAGTCTGCGCTGGCGGTGGCAGTTGAAGTTCGATCTTAGAGATTCTTGAAATAAGCGAAGCTTTCTCCTCAGAATTTAAAACATCTTCGCTCAGTGATCCTAAGTAAGCAGTGAGCGCTTCAATGACGGAGCGAAAGGCTTTTGATATCAATTCTTTTCTTTTCGGTGTGTAGAGCTTTTGGGCCAACTCTTCATCGATTTGAGCCGAGGTCCACTCGGGATTTTTACGGATAATATTTCGCAGCTGTCTCAACGCTAAAACCTCACCAGTGACATCAGATCTGACTACGCCGGTTGGATCCACAGTTGGCCATGGGGCTTTACAAGTGGTTTGAAAAGGATTGGAGCAATATTTATCACTTGGCGATGGTGGCGGTGGTTTTTTATCCTCAGCTTTGCCGGTCAATATCCGCTCCGGCTCAACGGCTTTGACCGCTTCGACCTGATGCTCGGACTTCGATTCTGAAAAGTCGACTTGCGCAAAAATAAATCCAATCAAGAAAAAGGAAAGAACGGATAGACTGAAAAGGATTCGCATGCGCTTCACACTCTTACCTTAACAGATGTTCTCCCTTTAAGGAAAGCCAGCTATCCAACCCAGTTCTCAAGGCTTCGGTCGAGACGGACTTTAAGCTCTAAAGATTCTGGCTTGCTTAAAGAAGGATCACGCTGAACCCAGCTGAATGCGGTCCGCCTGGCGAGTTGAAGGATGTCCAAATCTCTTACAAGATTCGCAAGTTTAAATCCAGCAAGACCACTTTGCCTGGTGCCCAGGAATTCCCCCGGACCTCTCATCTCCAAGTCGGCCTCGCTGATCTTAAATCCATCGGTGGTCTGCTCCATGATTTCAGCTCGAGCTCTTGCTTCATCTGAAAGCGCATATCCAAGCATTAAAATGCAAAAACTTTTATGCTCTCCCCGACCTACTCGGCCGCGAAGCTGATGAAGCTGAGAAAGTCCAAATCGCTCGGCCTGCTCAATGACAATGATATTCGCATTGGGAACGTCCACGCCGACTTCAATCACAGTTGTTGAAACCAGAATTTGAATCTGGTTGTCACGGAAGCTTTTCATGATTTCATCTTTTTCCTGTGTCTTCATTCGTCCATGCAAAAGACCGACTTTGAACTCCGGAAACTCAGATTTGATTCTTAAAAACTCATCTTGTGCGTTTTTAAGTTCCATTGCCTCACTCTCTTCCACAAGAGGACATACCACATAGGCCTGGCGTCCCTTTTTAAGCTGATCTTTTACGAACTGAGTGACAAGATCCCGCTTACTTTCAAAGGCTTTTCGAGTGACAATGGGCTGGCGACCTTTTGGCATTTCCTTGATCACAGAGACATCTAAATCCCCATAGACTGTCATTGCCAAGGTCCTTGGAATCGGAGTTGCAGTCATCACTAAGAAATGGGGAGAGACAGCTTTGCTTTTTAATAGATTTCGCTGCTGAACACCAAAACGATGCTGCTCATCCACAATTGTTAATGCCAAACTCTTAAACTGAACATCATCCTGAATTAAAGCATGAGTTCCCACACAAAGATCGGTCACACCGGATTTCAAATCGGCCAATATCTGATTTCTCTCTTTGGCTTTAAGAGAGCCAATTAAGAGACTTATACGAAGACCGAGAGGTGCTAATATCCTCATGGCATTTTTAAAATGCTGCTCGGCTAGAATTTCCGTGGGAGCCATAAGTGCTGTCTGAAATCCAGCATCCGCAGTTTCTAGTGCTGCAAGCAATGCCACAAGAGTCTTTCCGCTTCCCACATCACCTTGTACAAGACGATGCATGGGATGAGGTTTTCTTAAGTCCGCTTGAATCTCTGCAAATGCGCTCTTCTGAGCACCAGTCAATTCAAAGGGTAGATCATCAATTAAACTTTGTCGCCTTGAGGATGTGGCTTGGACAGGAATCGCTTTTTCAAGCTGATGCCCCGATTTCTTCAATGCCAAATTGAGCTCCACCAGAAACAACTCTTCAAAGATCAAACGGATCTGTGCGGGCGAGCGGAATTTTAAAATCGCATCCGCATGTTCAAGTGGGGGCTTATGAATTTGATTGAGTGCTTCTTTAAGTCCAATCAGTTTGGATTCTTGGATGATTTCATCTGGAAGAGATTCTGTGATTTCCGTGAGATCTAAAGCCGCTTTGATAAGTTTTTGCAGCTTGTTCTGTGATAGTCCTTCGATCTCTGTGTAGATAGGAATCAGCTCATCTTGGCTTTCTTCCGTGTCTGAGATGGGATGAATATCCGGATGATGAAACTCAATTCGATTTTTATAATGAGTCACCTTTCCAATGACACGAACAGTTTGATGAGGTTCGAAACGCTCAAAGTATCCTCGGTAAGGTGTACGAAAATACTTGCAAGAGATTTGTCCGGTGCCATCGCGAAGGACCACTTCCCAGATTTTTCGATGTGTCCGTCCGAGTGGAATGGAGTTCACTCGAACCACCTGAGCCTTAAGACTTACGGTTTGGTTCGGGACCAAAGACCGAATCGAGCGCATAGCTCTTCGATCTTCATAGGTTCTTGGATACATATGCAAAAGGTCGCCAACTGTCTTTAAATCTCGCTTTGCAAGCAAAGCGCCCAACTTTGGTCCAACTCCTTTTAAATATTGCAGCGGTGTTTCAAGTTTGAGCGAAGACATGGACCTACAATAGAGAGCACTTCATATTTTGAGTCAATGATAGGATAATAAATGAGATGGATTTTGGAAAGTACACACGCATTCG
>CAZWVK010000046.1:0-9852 GCA_964636785.1 uncultured Pseudobdellovibrionaceae bacterium
CAAACTCAGCCCAATAAAACTGCCCCAAAGGCTAGCAAAAAGAATCACTATCGGAATCGATGAAAGCCCAAGAACAGCTCCTATCCACGCCAGGAGTTTGATATCTCCGCCCCCAAGCCCTTCTTCTTTACGTAAGTAAAAATATAAAACTGCAACCGACCAGAGCAGTCCGCCACCAACCAAAACACCTAAAATTGAATCCGTGAAGGAGCGCTCAGGGTTTATAAATGCTCCAATTAAACCAATCGCAATTCCAGGTAGAGTAAAAATATCCGGCAAAAGCATATGATCAAAATCAATAAAGCTCACCGTCACCAATCCAAATACAAAAATAAGATATTCTACAGTCGTCCAGCTCCATCCAAAAAAATAAAACACAAGAGCGAACAGAAGACCCGTGATCAATTCGACGATTGGGTACCTTATTGAAATTTTATTTTTACAGGCCGAGCATCTTCCGCGCAGAAATAAAAATGAGATCACTGGAACGTTCTCCCACCAACTCACTGTCTTCCCGCATTCTGGACAACGACTGCGACCGAATACGAACGACTCACCTTTGGGCCATCGATAGATGACTACGTTTGCAAAACTGCCCCAAAGTGCACCGAAACAAAAGAATGCGATCAGCTCAAATAACAAGATCTCTCCTTTGAAATAAGAAGGCCGCAATCAACAAATAAGACACGATCCAAACGACAGCTTGAGCAAAGGCTAAAAATATATCTCCACTAGACAGAAACTCGCCATAAACCACGAGGCCCTTCCAGTTCCAGTTTTCCAAATTAGGAAAAAGAAAACTTAAAACCAAATGCAGTTGTCCAAATCCAGCTGCTGGATTCTTCTCTGCAAAGAATGTGAGAGTTTCAAACCAATGACCAACCAAAAACAGGGCAACTCCACAGAAGGCGGTCACTGCTGAGCGCATAAATTGATTGAGCAGAAGAACAAGTGATACCAAAAAACAGGCCTCTAAACCCTGACCGATTCCTGCAGTCAATATCTCTCGAAAGTAAAATTGGCCGAAAAACCTCATTGTAATGAGCTGAAAAACCATACAGATCACCAAAACGAAGAGCAAAATCCCGCACAACCCCAAGAACTTTCCAAAAATATATTCATAACGATGAATGGGCTTAACGAGTAAAGTGAAAATGGTTTTCCGATCCAATTCTTTTTGAATCAATTGGCACCCGAGCAATATCGCAAGCCCTATCAGGGTAATGTGCATAATAGACAATCCAAAATCCATGCTGAGTCGCACTTGCTCCGCAAAACTCAGTTGTCCCAATACCAAACTAAAAATGGAAATCAATGCGAAAACAACGAGAAGACCATGCAAAATCTTTTCTCTCACAAGTTCTTTAAAAGTGACTGTTGCTATCGCAATGGACTTCATTGCGCTTCCCTTCTTGTTAAGTCTGAGAACACATCTTCAAGCTTCTTTCTTTTTGGGCGGACATCACGAATTAAACCACCTTCTTGGATCACGCGAGTGACCTCTAAATGAAGAGCTTCTTGTGAAGAGGGATTCGTCCATTGAACTGCACCGTCCTGACTGATGTAACTGAGCTCAAATTCATTGGAACCGGTCTCGAGTGCATCAGAAAGAGCGCCGTTATAGACCACTTTGCCCTCGGACATAAGAACTAAATCGTCACATAGATTTTCCGCATCATCCAATAGATGTGTCGAAAAAAACAGGCTTACACCTTTTTGAGAGACATCTCTCAGAATGTCTCTCACTAGTTTTCTTCCATCCGGATCCAGACCTGACATAGGTTCATCCAGAATCAAGAGTTCGGGCCGATGAATCATGGCTTGAGCCAAGCCCACCCGCTGAAGCATTCCTTTTGAATAGCCTCCCAGTGCTCGATGTGCGGCATGTTCGAGCTTCACATCCGCAAGCGCTTTGAGAATTTCTTGATGAGAAGCTTTGCGGTCTGATAGGTCCGAATAGAACTTTAAAAACTCATAACCTGTTAAAAAGTTATAAAAGTGAGGATGCTCGGGAAGATAACCAATCTTTCGACGTGCAGTCATCCTGAAGCCTTCTTCGCCAAAGAAGTAGAAGCGACCACCGTCAATTCCAGTGAAGTTCAAAATACATCTTAATGTTGTGGTTTTACCGGCACCATTGGCACCAATAAAACCTGTGATACGTCCTTTTTTAACTACAAATGATGTATCCTGAAGGGCCAATACCTTGCGTGGAACAAATCCTTTTTTATAGAACTTCTTCAGTTTTTCAACGCGGATGATTTCACTCATTCTTAAATCATAAGGACGTAACGGAAAATTGACTAGTCCTTTGATTTTTCAAGGCCAGCAAAAAAGCCTCTGCTGCATCACTTTCAGTTAAGCATGGGATTGAATAGTCCACACAGCTACGTCGAATTCCAAAGCTGGCTTGAATGGATTGGCGGCCCGAAGTTGTATTGATAACAAGAACAATATCTCCCGAGCGAATCAAATCCACACAATTCGGTCGACCTTCGTGGACTTTTTTGACCACTTCACATGGGACGTCATTCCCTCTTAAAAACTGTGCGGTTCCTGCGGTCGCTGACAATTCATATCCCATCGCCACAAGATCACGCACAACGTGAAGAAGTGGCTCTTTGTCTTTTTCACGCAAAGAAAGAAAAACTCGGCCCTTGGTCGGAAGCTTCAACTGACTTGTAACAAAAGCTTTTAAAAGTGCTTCACCATAGTTTTCACCGCGGCCCATGGTTTCACCGGTCGACTTCATCTCAGGACCCAATATCGAGTCCGACTCGGGATATTTCTTGAACGGAAAAACAACGCCCTTAACGCTTATCACATTCGTTTTCTTCCAATCATACTGATCTGGGTTCACTTGTTTTGCGCTCAAACCAAGCATAGCTTTAACGCCAAGATCGACCAATGGAACTCCAGTTGCTTTTGCGATAAAGGGAACACTCCTTGAGCTTCTCGGATTCGCTTCTAAAACGAAAACTTCATCATCCTTTATTGCCAACTGGAGATTCAAAAACCCAAGGATTCCAAGCCTGCGTCCGATTTCGATACCGATGCTCTCAATTTTGACTGCTGTTTCCGCTTTTAAACGTTGAGGAGGAACAACCCCCATACTGTCGCCACTATGAATCCCTGCCGCTTCGATGTGTTCAATAATGCCACCGATGACAGCCCAATCTTTTCCGCATGCCAGATCCACGTCCACTTCGAGTGCCCGCTCTAAAAATTGATCCATCAAGCATGGCTTTTCAATGGAGATGAATTCCCCATGGCGCTGAAAGTAGCTCTCTAACTCATCCAATGTTTCAACGATTTCCATTCGCCGGCCCCCCAGGACATAACTAGGACGACACATAATAGGAAAACCGAGCGCATCCGCAATCGCCAGTGCCTGCGTAAGATCTCCGGCCATTGCTGAGCGAGGCATTTTAACGCCGATCTCTTGGCAGATCTCTGCGAACTTCTTTCGATCTTCGGCTAGATCAATCGCCTCTAAGCTCGAGCCAAAGAGCTGAAAACCATTTGCGACCAACTTTTCGGCCAAATTGATTGGCGTTTGCCCGCCCAGCTGGGCAACGAAATTTCTAGCTTCACAAAACTCTAAAATATTTGAAACGGACTCGACAGTGATAGGTTCAAAAAATAAAGCATCAGATGTGTCATAATCTGTCGAAACCGTTTCTGGATTCGAGTTGATCATTGAAACAAAATAGCCCTGCTTTTGAAATTCTTTGACGCTTCTGACACAGCTATAATCAAATTCGACGCCTTGGCCAATTCGGTTTGGCCCACTTCCAATAAGCGCAATTATTGGTGCGCCTTCTTTCCGACCTTGCGAGAACTTTTCCGAGCTTTGAGCCCAGTAGGTTGAATAAAAGTAAGGTGTTTCAGATGCGAATTCTCCGGCACAAGTGTCTACCCGGAAAAATGCAGGGATGATTCCCAATTTTTTTCTCAGCGCACGAATCTGTTCTTCGGACTGAGAGGCATAAAATCCAATCGCGGCATCGGAAAAACCCATTCGCTTGGCTGACAAAATCAATTTATAATCCAAAGAATCTTTTTTTGAACTGATTTCAGATTCTTTTTTAATGATCTCTTCCAACTGCTCAAGAAACCATGGATGAATTTGCGTGACTCGATTAAGTTCCTCAACGCTCATTCCTTCTCGAAAGGCCTGGGCAAGATGATATATCCGTTCGCTATTGGGTTGCGAAATTCGCTCTTCATCGAGCACAACAGGCGCGAGGCCAATGAACGATGCTTCCAAGGACAAAATCGCCTTATGCAGAGACTCCTTAAAAGTGCGGCCGATCCCCATAACCTCACCCACACTTTTCATTTGTGTGTTTAAGATGTCCTTTGTTCCAGGAAACTTCTCAAAAGCAAACCGTGGAATCTTTGTCACCACATAATCCAATGCCGGCTCAAAGCAGGCAGGAGTCGTTTTGGTAATATCGTTCTGAATCTCATCCAGTGTCATCCCCAGCGCTAGCTGGGCAGCAATTTTAGCAATTGGAAATCCTGTTGCCTTGCTCGCCAATGCTGATGATCTGCTCACGCGAGGATTCATTTCAATTACAAGTCGCTCACCAGTCTCAGGATGAACAGCAAACTGAATATTTGCACCACCCGTCTGCACACCAACGGCTTCAATGATTTTTCGGGCTTCATCACGCATTTCTTGATATTGACGATCAGACAAAGTTTGCTGGGGCGCAACCGTGATACTATCTCCAGTGTGAACTCCACAGGGATCAAAATTCTCAATAGAACAAACAACAACAAAAGTTCCCATTTTGTCGCGCATGACTTCAAGCTCGAATTCTTTCCAACCCAGAATACTCTCTTCAACAAGCACTTCAGAAGTTGGACTCTCATGCAGGGCTTGTGCGAGCTTTTGCTGATACTCTTCTTTCGAGTAAGCAATTCCACCACCGCCACCACCGAGTGTGTAATTTGGACGCAAAATCAACGGATATCCCAATTGATCGCCAACATTCAAGCCTTGTTCAAATGTGCGAACCATTTCGGATTTAGGATACTTTGCGCCGACTCGATCGAGTAGGCTTCGAAATTCCTCACGATCTTCTGCTGCACGAATCACTTTGGGATCGGCGGCAAGAAGTTCAACATCGTACTTCTGTAAAACTCCAGCTTCGAACAATTCGAGCGCCAAATTCAGTGCGGTCTGACCACCTAAAGTTGGAATAAGTGCCTGAGGTCTTTCTTTCTCGATGATCTTTTCAACAAACTGTAAGCGCAAAGGTTCAACATAAACTTTTGTGGCAATTTCCGGATCTGTCATAATAGTTGCTGGATTTGAATTCACCAGAATGACTTCAAAACCCATACTCATAAGAGCTTTACAAGCTTGTGTTCCAGAGTAATCGAACTCACAGGCTTGGCCGATCACTATCGGACCGCTGCCTAAGATCATTACCTTCTTTATGTCATTTCGAATTGGCACACTAAAACCTTAACTTTGAATCGTTGGAGTAAATATCTTTGAGCTTTAAATGTTTGTAACGGTCATGCTTACACTTCATCTGAAATAAGCGAATGATTAAAGCCTCTCTGGCTACATCGGGAGAAACGTCTGTGGCTTTTTTTGCAGTTTTGATTTCTTTCAGAATGTATTTGCTCACCTCTGTTGGGTGAAAACAGAAAGAGTTTGAAAAAACAAAGGCGTTCTCATGTGGAATCAACCGAGCCTCAAAAAATTCCTTGGAATCAAATCCCGCCGTAACCTGAGAGTCTTTGATAACGTATTTCAATCCACTAAACAGATCTTTGATGTAAACATCGTTTTTCTTTAGTTTGAGAAAATCAAACAGGCTATGGCGACTATTACGAATATTTTGCAAATCCGGACGCTCTGATTCATCAATTTTAAAACTCGGGTCATCAACCGCATATTCAATCGGAGTGATTTTTTTATCCGTCAGAGCACGAGTAAAAATATACCAGTCGGAAAACTGAGCCATGCGCATATCAAAGTTCGGCAAAGTTTCATCGAATGCCCCAGCCCACTCTGAAAACTGAAGTTTCGCCTGGCTCACCTCTTTTTCGTAGCCCGGACCTGTGTAGTGCTGCATAATTCTATCGATCAAGTTTTCGTAAATCATTCTATCTGCTTTACAAAGTAATCAAATAAGTTCACTGAATCATGAGGACCCGGATGGCTCTCAGGATGAAACTGTACACTAAAGACCTTTTTATCTTTGTTCTCAATACCTGCAACTGTTTGATCGTTTAGATTTCGATGAGTCACTTTCACATCGTTTGGCAAGCTTTCCTCATCCACTGCATAACCATGGTTTTGACTGGTCATATAGATTTGCGAAAGCAACTCATCACGAATGGGATGATTTGAGCCACGATGGCCATACTTTAAACGATAAGTTTTCGCACCCAATGCCCGACTCAAAATCTGGTGCCCCATGCATATTCCAAACATGGGCTTCCAACCTAAAAGATCTTTGAGAGTTTCCGCCGCACCCTGAACATCTTCGGGATTTCCTGGGCCATTGGAAAGAACGATTCCATCCGGATTCAACGCGCGGATTTCATCTGCACTCGTGCGACTCGGAAGGATTGTAATTTCTGAACATCTCGCTTTGAGTTCCCGAAGGATATTCTTTTTGCTTCCGAAATCCAAGAGACACACCTTCGGCCCAGAGGGATTCTCACCTTTAACAACCACAGGCTCTTTAACGGAAACAAAATAAGCCCAATCCAAGTCCTGCTTCTTTTGCTCTTCGATGAGTTTCTTTCCTGTTTCTACAGCTGATCTCGCATCGTCACCCTGAACAAGGGCGCCCCACGTTGTGCCACGCTCTCGAAGAGTTAATGTCAGTGCTCTTGTGTCGACTTCGGAAAGAATAGGAACATTCTGCCGAATGAGCTTGTTCTTCCAGCTTTGGTCACGTTTTGAATTTTGGATCTCAAGACAAACAAACCCATGAATCCACACCTTCTCAGACTCCCAAGCACTATCATCTTCGCCGTAATTCCCTTGTTGCGACGCTGTGGTGATTAGGATTTGCGAAAAATAGGATGGGTCGGTCGCCATTTCCTCGTAACCAGTATGACTGGTATTGAAAACAAGCTCTCCAGCTCGAGCCTTTCCGCCATGCCACTCCCCGGGAAAGAATTCACCGGACTCCAGAACGACAAAGCCAGAGGTTGTTGTCACGCGCCTTCCACCTCTAACCCAAGAACAAATGAAACCAATGCAGCTCTCACAAACACACCATTCGTCACCTGATCAAGAACACGGCTGCGCGGCTCACTTAAAACATAGTCTGAAAACTCAACACCTCGAACCACAGGACCTGGATGCATGAGAATTCCATCCTTTGCGAAGTGCTTCAGCTGATCACCACCGATTCGATACTTTTCGCGATATTCGGCAATAGAAAGCCCAACGCCTGGTCGACTGTGACGTTCACGCTGAACTCGAAGGCCCATAATTACCGAAGCCCACTGCACACCTTCTTCAAGAGAAGAAAATGACTTTACGCTCTGCCATTGCTCCTGCTTGGGAACAAATTCTTCAGGCGCACAATAAGCGATTTCGGCACCCATTTTTTGCAAAAGAATTAGGTTGGAGTTTGCAACACGTGAATGAAGAACGTCACCGACGATGAGTACTCTCTCACCTTCAACCTTCCCGTGATTCTCAAGAATCGTGAATGCATCCAATAGAGCTTGAGTGGGATGTTCTTTGGTGCCGACTCCACCATTGATGATCGGACATTTAATTTGTTCAATGGCTTTCTCAGCCTCGTCATCCTGATTGAATCTGACAACCATCGCATCCGGGCACATCGCTGCAACGTTACGGAATGTATCTTCCAAAGTTTCACCTTTGGACAAACTTGCAACCGATGGATTGTCGAGAACAATTGTTCTTAATCCAAGGCGAAATGCCGCCATCTGGAAACTCAATCGCGTCCGGGTGGATGGCTCCGCAAACACCAAGGCCAAAACTTTTGATGATGGACTTGGTACCAAGCGATTTATCGAATGATTCTTTTGGAATTCATCCTTAAACAGCTTTGTGCGAGAAAAGAGTTGATACAGTTCTTCGCGCGTTAATTGATTCGAGGATAAAAATGATGATTTTGAAAGTGACATTGGCGAAGAGAATAGCTGGTTCGTGACCGCTCCGTCAATGAATGGACGCCCCAACTCGCACCCATCGCAATTTTCTTTTTATAGGGTCAACGGAAACAAGAATCCTAGTGAGAATAGAATCAATTTGACTGTTGAGAACCTCGCCAAGCTCATCTCCTTCAACAAAAACGCTATCCGGAGAGACCACCACCGCATAAGGCACGGGCCGCGCCGCATCCTCAAGTCTCCCCTCCCCCTTAAAACGCTCGAATCTTTGAGCATCATTCACTCGAATATCTTCTTGGCTCACATCCAATCGATCTCCTGGAAGCCCCACGATCCGCCCCACACACATACGCTGCGCGAGACACTGGTAAGTCACCAAATCGCCGCGCTGGGGCGCAGCCGCCTTGACGCCGATCACATAATCTCCGCGCAAAAGGATTGGGGATAATTGCTCGGTATCGATATACAGACTTTGAACAAAAAACAGCCTTAATCCAAAAGCCAGGAGTGCTAACGGAAGCAAAAGCTGAAGAAGCTTTTTACTCAAGGTCATGGAAGAAACGCTTCCACCTGATTTCAAGAGGGTTACAAATGACTCTAAGAACTGGCAGGGTTTCTTGACAGCTCAACCAGACAAACAAAGCGCGACCCATTAAATTTTCTTTAGGCAAAGGTCCCCAAAAACGACTGTCTTTCGAATTGTCCCGGTTGTCCCCAATGACGAAATAATGACCATCGGGAACCTGAAAAGGCTCAGTCCATATTCTCGGGGTACCAGGAATATGCATCAATCTGTGAGTGTGTTCACCGATGGATTCCTCATAAAAATTAAAGAACTCAAATGATCCCTCAATGTCTTTTGCATCGACGACATAATATGGCTTTTGTGTTTCAGGATCATCAGGCGAAATAGAAAGTTCAGTTCTTTCAATCCGATCGCCGTTGATAAACAATTCGCCGTTCTCTTTCATCTGCACTTCGTCTCCAGGAAGGCCGACCACCCGTTTAATCATAAAGTAGCTTTCATCGACAGCGCGGAAAACAACGATATCGCCACGCTTTGGACCATTGAATTCGACGATCCAGCTTTTTGAAAACGGCCAACGAATCCCATACGCCATTTTATTCACTAGGATATGGTCATTAACGAGAAGAGTCGGGATCATACTTCCAGAGGGAATCACAAATGGCTCAAAAAGAAGCCAGCGCAAAGTGAGAATTGCTAGAATGGCGCCAAAAAAAGAGAAGAAGCCATCTCCAAATTTCGCTTTTGCTTTCCGAGCCACACCTTCCCCCTAATCTATAAAATGAAAAATTCGGTTCCAACGGATCTTCAAAGGATGACACAAAAACGGAAGCACAGGCAACGTCTCATCGCAACTCAGCCAAACCATTGATGCGCGGCCAATGATCGCGTCCTGATTCACAAAGCGAGCTGGCCCCCAAGTCCGCGAATCATCTGAAAGATCACGATGATCGCCCAAAACGAAATAAGAGCCGAAAGGAACTTCCATGGGCCCCAGAGGCGAAGACGGAGTGCTATCTGAGCCATAAAGAACTCCGTAAGAATGATCATCCAGATTTTCAATCCATAATGAATAATCTTTTAAATCCTCAGCCACCATCTCGTGACGCTCATTTGATGTAGGAACGCGACGCTCGACCAAGGCTTCATTCACATAGACATTGTTATTTTCGATGAAAATCCGATCCCCAGGGACGCCA
>CAZWVK010000046.1:9862-17757 GCA_964636785.1 uncultured Pseudobdellovibrionaceae bacterium
CGCCAATGACTCGTTTTATAAAAAATTCACCCTGACGATCTGCACGACGAAAGATAATAACCTCACCTCGCTGAGGCACACCCCAGCGAACAATCCATTTCTCACTAAATGGCCGACGAATTCCATAAACCAATTTATTTACGAAGATATGATCGTTGGTCATCAAGGAAGGCATCATACTGCTGGTGGGAATCATATAAACTTCAACCAAGGCCCATCTCACCACAAGAGCCAAAACCGCAGCTAAAATAAAAGAGCCAAGCCCCTCAGTCCAAAACTTCCACGTCATCTGAACTATTCATCAACTTTCAGAATGGCTAGAAAGGCCTCCTGTGGCACCTCAACTCGCCCAATTGCTTTCATGCGTTTTTTACCTTCTTTTTGCTTTTCAAGAAGTTTGCGTTTTCGAGAAATATCACCACCATAGCATTTTGCAGTCACATCTTTTCTCAACGCTCCAACTGTTTCTCGCGCAATGACTTTCGCACCAACGGCGGCTTGAATGGCCACTTGGAATTGTTGCCTTGGGATCAGCTCTTTGAGCTTCGATGTCAAGGCGCGACCTCGCGGTGTCGCTTTGGAAGTATGAACAATAAGAGATAAGGCATCGACCGGTTCGCCGTTGATGAGAATGTCCATTTTCACCAAATTCGACTCCTCAAAGCCCATGAGTTCATACTCCATACTCGCATAACCTTTGGAGATCGACTTTAAACGGTCATAAAAATCCATGACCATTTCATTCAGAGGAAGCTTGTATTCAATGATGACTTTATTGTCGCTGATGTATTCCATCTTAATCTGCATGCCGCGACGATCTTCACACAACTTCAGAATCCCACCGATGTATTCGCTTGGAGTGTGAAGGGTGAGCTTCACCAGAGGCTCTTCCATATGGTCGATCTTGGTCAGCGGCGGAAGTTTCGAGGGGTTTTCAAGATCAAGCACTTCACCATCTGTCGTGTGAACTTTATAAACAACAGAAGGGGCCGTCGTGATCAGATTGAGGTTGAACTCTCGCTCCAATCGCTCTTGCACAATTTCCATATGCAATAGCCCAAGAAAACCACAGCGAAAACCAAAACCAAGAGCCGCAGAGGTTTCCATTTCGAAACTCAGCGAGGAGTCATTCAATGCTAACTTATCTAAGGCTTCTCTAAGATCCTCAAAATCAGATGCATCGACTGGAAAGATCCCCGAAAAAACCATGGGTTTGATTTTTCGAAATCCTTCTAAAGCACTCTCTGCAGGCTTTTTCGAATGAGTGACAGTATCTCCGACCTTTACATCGCGGATATCCTTGATTCCGCAAATCATAAAGCCCACTTCACCAGCCTCAAGGTCATCAAGGTTTTGTGCAAATGGAGAGAAGACTCCGAGCTTCAATACTTCATACTCTTTGCCCGTCGCCATAAAGCGAATCACATCACCTTTTTTAACTTTCCCATCTACAATTCGACAAAGAACGACCACGCCCTGATAAGGATCAAACCAGGAGTCGAAAATAAGCGCCCGAAGTGGCATTGATCGGTCCGCCTTTGGAGCTGGCACATTCTCAACGACAGCCTGGAGAATCTCGGTGATTCCCTTTCCTTCTTTTGCACTGGCCAAAATAGCATTCGAAGCATCAAGACCAATCGCGTCCTCGATCTGACGCTTAACACCTTCTGGATCAGCAGCAGGAAGATCGATTTTGTTCAAAACAGGAATAATTTCGAGATCATTCTCGAGCGCTAGGTACACATTCGCTAGTGTCTGCGCTTCGACGCCTTGAGCGGCATCCACAACAAGAACCGCCCCTTCACAAGCTGCGAGTGATCGAGATACTTCATAGGAGAAATCCACATGTCCCGGAGTATCGATAAGATTCAATTGATAAATTTGACCATCATTGGCTTTGAAATTGATACGCACTGTCTGTGCTTTAATCGTAATCCCACGCTCACGCTCAAGATCCATATTGTCTAGAAACTGAGCTTTTTTCTCACGATCCGATAGGGATTGCGTTGCTGATAAAAAGCCATCAGCCAATGTTGATTTCCCATGATCGATATGCGCAATGATTGAAAAATTACGGATGTATTTCGGATCCATCGTGCCCTTTGGGTTGTCCTAGTGGAAGTGGCATCTGCCCTGGAAGCAGATCATTGTATTTTTCTAAAACCAAATCAATTCCCTGACGAATAAACTCCGCCACTGGAACCTTTGATCTCTGGTTCAACTCTTTGAGCAAACGCTGTTGCTCTTCGGTGATATAAACTGTAGTTGCTGTTTTCTTAGACATCTCCCCCAACCCGTATGGCAACGTATGGTATATACCTGAATTGGGGGCATCCTAAAAGTTTTATTTAAAAAACGATTTTAAACGATCGACTTCGTCGAGTTTTTCCCACGTCATTTCCGCATCATTACGTCCAAAATGACCATATGCGGCTGTCTTTCTGTAACGCGGCTTAAGCAAATCGAATCTTTCAATGATGGATTTTGGCTTCAAGTTCCAGATCTCCTTTACCGCTCGGACAAGCTGATCCGGTCCGACGGTGGAAGTGCCAAAGTCTTGAACCATAACACTCACCGGCTCCGCCACTCCAATCGCATATGCGACCTGGATAAGACAACGTTCAGCGAGTCCGGCTCCAACGATGTTCTTAGCAATGTGTCTTGCAGCGTATGCAGCAGAGCGATCCACTTTGGATGGATCTTTACCAGAGAACGCTCCACCACCGTGAGCTCCGTGCCCACCGTAAGTGTCCACAATGATTTTTCGACCAGTTAACCCACAGTCTCCGACAGGACCTCCAATAACAAATCGTCCCGTTGGATTGATATGAAATTTCGTTTTGGAATCAATCCACTCCGAAGGAATGGTCTTCGTGATCAGCTCATCCATAACGAGAGCTTTAAGATCACTCATGCTCACGTCTTCTGTGTGCTGAGTGGAAATGACCACGGTGTCCACTCGCTTGGCTTTTCCATCCACATACTCAACTGTCACCTGACTTTTTGAGTCCGGTCTTAAGAAATCGACTTTTCCGCTTTTGCGAATGTCTGCCAGGTTTTTTACCAATTGGTGCGAGAGTGAAATCGATAGCGGCATAAACTCAGGAGTTTCATTAATGGCGTATCCAAACATCAACCCTTGGTCGCCAGCCCCTTGATCAGGTGCATCCACACCCATTGCGATATCCGGGCTTTGCTTTCCAAGAGCAGTCAATACAGCACAGGATTTATAATCAAAACCCATGTCTCCGCTGTTGTAGCCAATGTCTTTTATAACCTCACGAGTGATAGCCGTTAGATCCACCTGAGCTTTTGAAGTCACTTCTCCAGCCAGCATCACGAATCCAGTCGACACCATTGTTTCGCAAGCCACACGAGAGTATGGATCACCGGCCAGATAGGCATCTAAAATAGCATCACTGATTTGATCCGCGACTTTGTCCGGATGGCCTTCAGAAACGGATTCACTTGTAAATAAATATTCTTTCAACGGATTCCTCCTCGCAGGATTGACCTGGCCGAAGAGGAATTCCTAACAAGAGGCTAGTTAAGGGTCAACCAGCTTTGCGATGGCTTGAAACTTTACGAGTTTTACTGCGTTTTAATTGACTAAGGATGCGATCCGTCGCCTCGTCCAGGCATGTGAAAAAATCCTCGCCTTCGGACTGAGCGATAACATCTTTTCGTTTTGAACGAAGCCGTAAGAGCACCTTCTTTGAGGATTTATGATAGGAAAAGGTCACTGAGATTTGAAATGGATCCTTTTCAAGTCGTCCAATTTTACTGAACCTGTCCATTGCGTAATTTTCTAGTTCTTCTGAAGAATTAAGATCACGGAATCGGAACTCAACAAACATGTCTTCTCTCCCTTCGAGTGCCTTATTCTCTATCGGAGGAGTTTTATTTTTCTACAGACCTAAGTCTTAGATTCTCAATTCGAAGCGAATTAAAAAAGTTTCTTGCGCTTCGAAGACGGCAGAATCTTCAACATGTCGCGATATTTTGCCACGGTCCTTCGCGCAATCTTAATTCCATCCTTCTTAAGGAGTTCAACAATCTTTTGATCCGAAAGAGGGTTTTTAACATCTTCTTTGGCAACCAGATCCTTGATCTTCATTTTTACAGATTCACTAGCCAGGGAGTCTCCATCGGTCATTGAAATTCCTGAGTTGAAAAAGTATTTCAATTCGTAAATCCCACGCGGGGTGTGAACATATTTGCTCGTCGTTACCCGACTCACTGTGGACTCGTGCATCCCAATGTCGTTCGCAATATCCCTTAAAATCATTGGTTTGATATGCTCAGGTCCTTTTTCAAAAAAATCCTGCTGATGTTTGACGATACTTTCAGTCACTTTATAAATCGTTCGCTGCCTTTGATGAATACTTTTAATCAACCAAACTGCAGAGCGAAGTTTTTCCTGAATATACTCGTGCGCTTTCTCACCACTTGATTTTTCGCCCTTAAGAATATTCTTATAAAGGTTAGAAATTCTTAAGCGCGGAAGACCGTCCTCATTCAGCGAAACCATATACTCATCGCCGACCTTATAAACATACACGTCGGGCGTAACAAACTGTGTGTCCTGAGGCATGAAAGATCGGCCGGGCTTGGGGTCCATTGAATAAATGATCTTACAAAGCTCAATGATATCTTCCATGGGCGCTTCCATGGCCTTTGCAATTCCGGCGTAATTCTTTTTTTCAAGATCCTTCAAATGATTATTCACAAGATGGACCAAATCATTCGTGTCTTCCTCAAGGTGCTTCGCCTGGATGATTAAACACTCTTTTAAGTCTCTTGCACCCACTCCCGGGGGGTCAAACTCCTGAAGAAAGGGAAGCATTTCTACAAGCTCTTTTTCATCAACACTTTCTTCCTGAGCGATTTCAGCCATAGGAGTTTTGATATAACCATCATCGTCCACATAGCTGATAAGAATTGCTAAATAGTTTTCCTCTTCTTCGGAAAATCCACCCAAATTCATTTGCCATAAAAGATGATCATGAAGGGTCGTTTCTGATGAAATCATATTCTCGTAATTCATGATTTCATCAGTTCCGCCAGGACCGCTTTGCGGCGGTTTATATTTTGAGTCTACATAATTTTCCCACTCAAACTCCTCTTGCGTTCGAGGGTCAGATTGATCTTGGGTATTTGCTGCTTCATCCGGATTGGCCTCTCTGGCTTCCAGGCGCGAAGCATCCTCCGCCACATCTTGCACTTCCTCTAAAACAGGATTTTCATCCAGCTCCTTACGAACCGCAGTTTCAAGTTCAAGACGCGAAAGCTGAAGAAGCTTAATGGCTTGCTGAAGCTGAGGAGTCATCCTGAGTTGTTGAGAGAGCTTCAGACTGGTTTTAAGTTGCATAGCCATTTAATAAATCTCCTTGTTCTACAATCGAAAGTTCTCTCCGAGATAAAACTCGCGAGCGCGCGGCGATTCAGCGATTTCAGAAGAGGTTCCTTCAACTTCAATTCTTCCTTCGCGCAGAATATATGCATTATCGCAAATCCCAAGTGTTTCTCGGACATTGTGATCAGTTATTAAAATTCCAATTCCTTTTTCTTTGAGTTCAGCAACAATCGTCTGAATGTCATTGACGGCAATCGGGTCAATCCCTGCGAATGGCTCATCAAGAAGTAAAAACTCTGGACTCCCTGCGAGTGCCCTCGCGATTTCAACTCGTCGACGCTCCCCGCCTGAGAGTGAGTAACCATAACTGTCACGGATGTGTTGAATACGAAACTCACCTAAAAGTGCTTCCAGCCGTTCTGATCTTTCGCTTGAGGAAAGGTCACGGCTTTCTAATGAGACCATAATATTTTCAACCACTGTTAATTTTTTAAAAATACTTGGTTCTTGTGGCAGATAACTTAAGCCCAATTGTGCACGCTTATACATTGGCAAATTGGTGATATCGATATCATTGAATTTAACAACACCTTTGTCGGGCTTCACCAGTCCAACCACCATATAGAAACTTGTCGTCTTTCCTGCTCCGTTGGGGCCCAAAAGTCCTACGACCTGTCCTGAGCTCACTGAGAAAGTGACGCTATCCACAACCTGGCGCGACTTAAATTTCTTACTTATGCCAATAATTTCAAGTTGGCCCATTATTCGTTTCCTTCCAATCGCTCTCGGTCAATCTTCGCCTTTGTTCCGATCACCTGAATCCGTTTGCCGCCATCGTGAAAAATGATTTTCTCACCGCGCAATTCATCACTGTTTTGCACAACACGTGGGTTTCCTGAAAACACATATTGGTTTTGCTGAAAGTCCACCTTGACCTCTTCTGAAGTTGCCCACTTATTTGGATCACTTACGCGTGCGCCCCCAGAAAAAACCACAGACTTTAGAATATCTCCTGTCGGATCATATAGAAAGTCCGCCTTCGGACCAGTTATTCGCATATCGTCGACATCCAGAACAACTTCACCAAGAAATGAGGCTGTGGATTTGTCACCATCGAACTGAGCTTTTTCACTTCTAATCACTGCACGCTGGCCCTTCTCAAGAACTTTTTCCGCCCGAACTTCACTTAAGACCTCGACTCTTGATTCTTCGAGCAATGTTTTCAGCCCTCGGCCAGTTAACTTCAGAGCCTTGCGACCTTCTGAGGGAGGGCCAGCGACCCGCACTGGTGATTTCGTAGACAGAGTGCGATCTTTAGAGGAGTACTGCATATCATCCGTATAAAATGAATAACCATTGGAAGTTTTCGTCTCGACCTGACCAGATACGGCAAGATTCTTCTTGGGCACTTCAATGACACCCTTTTGTCCAGTCACTCGGTAAGTGATTCCCTTCTGTCCATGAAATAAGGAATTCACTCCGTCCAGAACAACCAACTGATCTTCAGGAATGGACTTCGCATGATCCGACCATAACTCCCACTCACGCTCTCCCTCGCGAGTTTCCAGCATATGAATCTGACTCATCCTCTGATCGCCTCCCATTTCAGCGATCGCATCTTCAGGTCGAACCGGCTCATCTTTATTCTGTTCTTTTCTAATAGATTCTTCAGCGACTGGTGAAATCTCAAGATCACTCGTGTCTTCCACGGTCAACGGCATAATAATCAGCAGTTGCACCAGAATGGAGATGCAAAACACAAAAAGCAAAAGCCGATAAACGGTCCTGCTACTAAAGTAGGACGCCTTTAATTTTTTGAAATTCACGAGGCCAGTTTACATTAAATGAACAAAATGAGCACGATTTTTGCTGGCGGAGCTTTCGCAAAATGATTGTCAGTTTTTCATTCTTTCTCGTCTCAATTTAAGAATTTGAGCAAGAGCTCGACTAGACGGGACTAAACTCATGTTTCAAAGAAATAAATCCGATAATTTTATTGCCATGAAATGGTTCACCTTTATTGAAAACAAAGTCGAAGGTCCGTACACCACCGAGGCTCTTCTGCGTAAAAAAGAATCGGGAGATCTCTCTGAGGACTGTCTTGTGTGGGGGCCACTTCAGGTGGGATGGAAATCAATCGAGTGGTGGGAGCAGGCACTTCCTCACTTGAAGTCCGTTCACTCGGATATGAATGCACCTCAGGAGTGGTTCCTTGCTCGACATGGGCAAAGAATCGGACCTCTCTTGCGCCCCGAGTTAATTCGTGAATTGAAAACAATGATTCAAAATAACGAAAGTGTTTCTAAAATTTTAGTTTGGACCAAAGGTTTAAAAAAATGGGCGCATGTTGTCGAATTTCACGATCTTCTAAATGAACTCGGAATTGATCAGCGAAAGCACCCCCGCGCAAAAGCTTCTGGCAAGGTCACCTTAAGCTTTCGCGGCCAGACCTTTACTTCATCTTTAAAAACCATCAGCGAAGGTGGTCTTGGTGCCGATCCAATTCCCATGGTCATTTTAGGTGAGGAAATTCAAATTT
>CAZWVK010000047.1:0-17743 GCA_964636785.1 uncultured Pseudobdellovibrionaceae bacterium
AGGGATCAATGAAATTAGATTGGGGCAACAGTGAAAACTCTAAGCGTAAAGAAATTGAGCAAGAGAGTTTAATGAATGATTTGGGAATTTCGTATAATTCGATTGAAGAGCTTCTAAAAGACCTAATTGTTAAACCACTTGGAAGATAAGGAGGTAAAAGTGGAAAAAGAAAAAATGATTCAGCCTAAAGAAAAAGATTTAGTTGTTAAGTTGGGGCCAGAATCGAGAGTTCACGCTCTAGGTGTACTGAATAAGGTTAATGAGGGAAAGAATTTTAAAAAGAAATTGAATTTTAAAGATTTGTTCGATCATCTTTTAAAAATTTACGGTGAGGTTGCTATTCCTGAATTAATAAAAATGCGTGAGCAGCCGGAAGATAAATTGAGAATACGCTATGAGCAATCTGGATCAAAATTGGATTATCACGATTGGATTGTGGGTGAGATGACAAAGCTTGATGAACTGAGAAAAAAATCATCAAAAAGAAGAAAACTGGAGGACAAGAGTGTTAGCTAAAGGAGGAGCCTACTTACTAATTCTTGTGGTATTGAGCGGTTGTGCAACGAATTGCAAGTTAAAAGGCCAAGTTCTTGGAGTATTAAGGCGGCAAAATTCAGTTTTAGATAGTTTACTTAAGAGTCGTAAATCAAAGAATCTTCAAGAGTTGATCGCTCAAAACAAAGTATTAAAGCAAAACGAGGACACGCTTACTTTTGGTTTAAATAGCGTGAAAGAAAGTAATCAGAAATTGATAGGAGGTTTTGGTGGATCATGTCATCTATGATGAATTGGAGCAGCTTGAAGTTTACACCGAGGTTGGAAGATTGGAAGAAGCCGTTGAGCAATTCGAGGAAGAAGTCCAAGAGTGTGATGAAAATGAAGCTGCTGCTTTTTCAGCTTTAGTTTGGTTGGGTAAGCTTTTAAGGGCCATTTTGAGTAAACAATAATTTTCATGTTGGGTTTTGCGAGAGAGAAATCTCGGAAGATATTTTTTGATTTTAGGTAGAGATTTTGTCTGTTTTTTTAAGATGTACCATCTCCTAGTTTCCGAGAGAAAAATAAGTCAATTTTCCTTTCTTTTTATTGCGCGAGCGGTGCGTTTAAGGAAGATCTGACTGGTGAATATAAGGGGTGTTTGATATGTTTATAAGTTCTAAGGAGAATCAGAAAAAATCTGATTCTGGGTTCTTTGAAAATTTGGATTGGCTTACTATTAAAGAGGCAGCAATTTATCTGCGCCGATTTAAAAGGAAAAAACCTTCTGAGCCTTCGGTGGGAGCAGTTTATAATTTAATTACTAGATATAAATTACGAACAACAAAGAGCTTGGGAAGAGTTTATGTTTTTAGATCGGATTTAGATCGTCATTTTTGTGCAGGACTTCGATAAAAAGGAGGAATGTATGAATGACATCAAAGCGTTAGGTAATAATGCAGAATTATTAAAAAATAATCCCGCAGAAAACATCAAAGGCATCAAGGCGTTTGTTGAAGATGGCAAGGTGTTTTATCGGGTTTATGTTAATATTCGTTCTAAGAAAAAAGGTAGTAAAATTCGTGAGCAAAGACTTATTCCAAAGGTAGAGACTTTTGAAAAAGCACTTGAAACGCTTATTGAGCTAAAGTCCGAGTGCGCGAGCCTCATTGCAAAACGTGAGGCTGCGGGTGATACTTGGCAGGAGTTGGTTGATCGTTGGGAGCTACACTATATGTATCACCCGTCACCAAAATTCAGTAAGCAGACTCGCTATGAGTATTTGAGTCGGATTCGTAAATGGACAAAGCAGTGGAATAAAATTCCGGCTAAGGAGATTACTTCCGGCATGATTGAGGAGATGCTTGAGAGTGCTCATCGTAAAGGTGCTATCTACTCTCGTCGTCAGGAGATCAAAGTCGCAATAAATGCAGTATTTGGTTGGGCTGTGAGTAGAAAGTATATTCCTTTAGAAGTTTCGCCGACAACGGGTGCTGAAGTTTGTGTTTTTCCGGGCGAAGCCAAGGGAGAAAAACCAAAGCTCATTAAAACACTCGATGTAATGCGTGAGGCATTGGATAGAGCGCAGGAAGTGACTCACCGTTGGTTTCCGATTTGGTTTGTGGCTTGCCATACGGGTATGCGCTCAGGAGAGCTTAATGGACTTCGTAAACCTGACATTCATCTCATTTCAACGGAAGAGGCTGAAGAGTTGGACCGAAAGGTTGAGGCGGGTTTTGAAAAAGCAAACTCTGTAAGTTATGGCTTGATTCATGTTCAGCGCGCTTGGGTGAAAAAAACCCAAAGTGTTGGAGAGACGAAGGGTCATTACACGCGCGAGGTGGATGTGAACCAAGAGCTTTACTGGTTTTTGGTGGATTATCTGCCGAGGGCTGAGTGGGGTTTTGACGATCATGGCGAGCGAGTTTTTGAGCAAATGGGGTCATGGAATCGAGGTGGCGAGGCCGCACCGATTAAGGCTTTTTTTCTTCAGAACGGATGGGGAAATATGACATTCCACGTTATGAGGGCTTTTTGGGCAACACAGCTTTTAAAGGCAGGAGTGGGTGTGAACGTCATAATGAAGATGGGTGGCTGGAAAGACTACGATACGATGATGATTTATATTCGTAACGCTGGAATTGAGGTAAAGGGGGCGACATCGAGTTTGAATTTATCATTGCGTAAGAATAATTCTCAGAGGTATAAGGAAGTAAGCGGAGATAACGTGGTGTTATTTCGGCGAAATTAAGTTCGTTTTTTTTGGCGTTAGAGCTTGGCTAAATAAGCCTATTCCAAGCTCTAAGTTGCGGGAAAGATTTGAGTCTCGCAATACCCGCCATTTTGCAAAGGTCTGAGGTTCTACGGTTCTACGGTTCTACGGTTCTACGAGATGGGCATTTCGCACTATCGAACCAAGTCCGGTTCTACGGTTCTACGGTTCTACGGTACTACCGCTCTTTTCTATGCCTGTAATACTGAGCAAGTGGTCCCATGAATAATATTTCCGGTTCTGAAATTTTATAGCCCATTTTTTTATAAGTCTTTTTCCGATTCCGATACATTTTCACAAGCATTGGGATTGAAAAATCAACGAAGTCCACAATCTGAGCGTTGGTCTTCCCCTCAAATTGTCTATGAATTCTTCCAGCGTATTGGATCATACGGCCTTCAAAAGAAAGTGGTGTTGTTAAAATCATTGTGTCCAAAGCTGGGAGATCAAACCCTTCACCGATTAAAGAAGAGGTGGACATTAAAAGAACTTTTTTGCCCTCACCTTTGAGATTATGAAGATGTCCAAGCGCGTCCTTTCTTTGCTTCATGGTAAGGTCGCCATCTAGTCGTACAACCTCGAAACCCTCTATATCTATAGACTCCTTAATTATAAGGGACAAAACATCTAAATGTTCCTTGCGATCTGAAATGAGAAGAGGAAAACGGTTTTTTGTTAATGCCTCTATAGTTTGATTGGCAATAAGCTTATTTCTATCAATGTCTGAAGTAAGACGATAAAGAAGTTCATGATATGGAGGGTTTTCGCCGATCTCAATAGGAAGTCGAAATCCCGTTTCATGTATGGTGACATTTTTTTCAAGTGCATGAGCTTGAGAATCTTCTATTTCCACTCGCACAGGACCACACTGTTGAAATAGTATTTTTTCTAGACCATCTTTTCGATAAGGGGTGGCCGTCAACCCTAAAACGTATCTTGATGGAAGTTGCTTAAGTATGTCTTCAAAAGAGGTGGCTGGAATATGATGACATTCATCAATGATAATTTGGGAATAAGATTGTGCAATTTCAGATAAATCTTCTATTTTACTAAGTGACTGAAGCATAGCGAGATCAAGTTTGCCAGTCATTTTCTTTTTGCTTCCGCTGAGGCTGCCGATTTCTTTGGGAGGAATTCCTAGAAAAGTTGAAATCCTATCGCGCCATTGCTCAAGAAGAGGTTGTCGATGGACAAGTACAAGGGTGGAAACTTTTCGTTTTGAGATCAAAGCACAGGCCATAACTGTTTTTCCAGCTCCTGGGGGAGCCATGAAAATGCCAATATCAAATTTCTTCATTCGATTTACAGAGTCAGCTTGAATTGGTGTGAGCTTTCCCTCAAAGTTCACCTTCAGCCGTCTTTTTCCAATTCTTTCATCTCGGATAATGACGTGGGCACCAGATGCGGTAAGAATTTTTATGACCTCATCTAATACTCCCCTTGGGAGGGCTATTTCGGAAGATCTAATTTCTCCAGAAAATATAAAACGCGATAAAGGGTAAGTTTGCATCCTCATTCTTTGTCGTTTGTAAAACTCAGGGTTGGCAAAACTGGCGGTTTTCTTTATCTTTGCGACAACTCGCCCTGGTAATTTCTCTAAAGGAATTGTGAGCATCGGGCCCAAAGAAATTTCAATGGTTTCGCCAGATATTTTTGGATCTACTGTGTTTTGAGAAGATGTTTTCTCTAGGATAGAATTGTCAGTTCTCCAAGAGACATCCTCAAACCCACCTTGAGCGGAAATATTTGGAGTGTATTCCCTTAAAAGGTTACGAACTTCAGATAGAGAGAGTCTGCGCACTTGATTGAGATATTCCCATTGATTTTCGTGTGGTATCTGTTTTGCGTTTAAAAACAGGCTGTTTCCATTATCACGAGGACTTTTTTGTAATGGAAGTGCTATTAGATTACCAAATCCCCCCTTAGGAAGATAATCTTGTGAAGGAAAAAATCGGTCATAAGATTCTAAACTCAAACGCAAATTTCTTTCTGAGCATTTGGCCAAAATTAAAGTTCCAAGAGAGCGAGCTGTCTTCGCAGGAATTGGTTCCTCAAAAAATATCCAAGCGTGAGCACCGTTGCCAGATCGAGAGCGCTCAACAGCGACTTCTACTCCAAGAGCCTGAGCGGTCTCTCGAAAGGTAGCGACATCAAGCTGCCATGTGGATTCGTCAAAATCGCAGGCTAAAAACACACAAGAATCATCCGCACGAATAGCATATGTTCCAATGGTGAGGTCTCCTCGAAGGTGCTCTTCAACTGCTTGCTCATCGAGCATTAAAAATTTTTGATTTTTACAGTCGGTACATCTTATTTTAGGTTTTTCGCAGAGAGGTTTAGCCCATTCATTCTTGCAAACAGGGGCATAGCCAGATTTTCCTGTTTTTAAATTTTCCCAACGTTTCGGAAAAACGTCCTCTCTAGCTCGAAAGAGGTTGAGAAAAAGCTGAACTTTACTGGCATTAGTTAATAAACTTACCTTTGCTATGGGGCGACCTAGCAGTGGTCGTGATTCCTCTTCCTCTTTAAGTAGTTCTTCGCGCAGAACTTGGATTTCTCTTAAAAGAAAGATCCTATCGGCATCAAGCCTTTCAAGACGTTTTTCCAAATCTTGCAAGTGTTGCTCGCGACTCACTTATACTCTCACTTATTGGGAAGTAGTCGTTTTAGCTCATCAACGACTCTATCAACGGCCTCGTCAAATTCTGGAGCATTTTTAAGTGAAGATGTGGCACTCTTCCATCCCTTTTTCATCAATGTAAAATCCATTTTTGATAAAAGACCTCCAGGGTCTAGGGGTATGGGCGTCTTGCGAAATGAAAAACACTTTTGGACTGCGGTCTTTAAAGTTTTTCCATCTGCTTGCGGCAAGTAGTAGTAAAGATCATACATGTCTTTTGAGCGAGAGTTTCCTCCCCCTCGATCCATTAAGGTTTGGAGCTTTTCCGCAATGATTGTTTCAACCGGATAGACAAGCCAGCTCAATTCGTCATTGCTTAAAAGCTCTTTTGTTTTTACGGGAACTGGCCCTGGAGTAATGGGGTCGCCAATTCCAACATCAAAGTGAATGACCTGTGCGCGGCGAACATCCTCCAACTGTTCTCCCATTCCAGCACGGAACACTTGGCGAACTCCACCATATTCTCCCTGTGTCTTTAGGTCGGTTTGTGATTCAAGCACAAACCAAGTCCCATCTCCAATGTCTGTTTCGGCAGCTTTAGAAGTTCGTTTTAAAGTATCGTTGATGTTGGCATTGAGTAAAAGAGCGTCAAGATCAATTGTATATCTTGGAGATTCATACACTCTCAATCCGACATATCCACCTTTAAACACCAAGCTTTTTGAAAGCTTTGAATCCGAGACGAGCCTTGCAAGCAAGCGTTCTAAAAAGAAAGCCATCGAAATTGTTTGATAAGGAAGCTTGTTTGACTTTGCTATCGTTGATAGTTTTGCTGAGATGGATTTTGCCAAGTCTGATTTGTTCATGTCACGATTGCTTCCCAGTGTTTTTCGAGAACAGGCTGAAGTTTTAGTTTTTTAGCCATTTCGCCAAGTTTTTTTTCAGTAGTGAGATTTTTTTGAAGTGCTGTTCTGGCGGCTTTGATAGCAATGCGCGGCCCCATTTTTGAGGAAAACTTTAGAGCTTCCAAAATGGTTCTTTCAATGTTGGTCATTCGATAGAACTTGAAAATATCAACTCCCTGTTGGGTTGAAGTTTTTGTGCGGAGAGTTCTATAGAAGCTATTGTGGTCCGACTTTTCAGGAGGAACGATCACCCACACTTGATTTGGAGCTTGATCAATCAGGCCGTAGTGAAACAATGCTGATAGCCCTCCAATAGCAGAGGTCGGGCCAAACTTTGTGCAAGCTACTGCAAAGTCGGTGATCTCGGGTGGAATATCTAATTCGGGATGAGCGTATAGGCCATGACCAAGCCGCTGAAGAGCCCCAATCTTAACCAGCCTGGATATGGTTGGCTGAGAGACTTTGAGGTGTTTTTGAAGCTCCTGTATAGTCCAGAGGCCTTGTTTTTTTAAGGTGTTGAGAGCTAGTTCTATATGCATTTTTCCATTATGAATGGAGTTACCATTTTGTCAAATAAATGTTAAATCCTTTCAGAGAGGCCCAAATACTTGCTTATAAGATCAAATGTATTGCACAAGGGAGCATTAAGAGGCCGTTTGTGAGTATAGATAAGTTCTAAAATCGTCCCAATTGGCCCGCCAATTACTTTTCAAAGCTTCTCTAGAGCTACTTCTAAAGCATGGGTTTGACTAGGAAATCTTCCTGAGTCTACAAGCTGTTCAAGCTTTTTTAGAAGTTCTGGTCGAAGGCGAAAAGTTTTTGTCTGACGTTTTTCTTTATTAGGTTTGGTGCGCTTGTCTTTGAGTTGAATGTTGGCCCAAAATTTCATTTTATTAAATTCAATTCCATGAAAGCCAGGGCCCTCTTTAGCGTCGTCCTGAATAAGATAGATGATTTCAATGAGTGTTTTAGGTAGTTTCTTCAGTCCAGTAAACGCTTTAGGGAAGTGCAAAATGGCGGCGGGTAGAACTTCTAGGATGCGTGGCTCGACATGAACACCTGCCCAAACGGCATCGTTTGCATCCAATCGCGGAAGATGCACATTAAAAATTTGATTTGTTTTAAGGAGACCTTTACGAGTAAGAAATGTCATTGTTTGGAGATAGCGCAAATCCTTACGCTTTTTTGCATCTCTTCTTGCAGCCTGTTTAATTTTATCAATAATATTCTTATTCATTTTTTCATTCCTAAATAAAATCTTTTAAGTCTCCACCATTCTCTATAATTCTTTTCGTTAGAGTTGGATAAAGATCCGCAGCAATTGCTTCTCTAATCAATTGTAAGTTCTTTTGCGGAGCTTTAATTGCTTTACTAACGAGAGCTGACTCGGGATCAATAACTACAATCTCTAAATTTTTTAATTCCAAAAAAGGGAGAAAGTCGCTTCCTTCTGGAACAAAGATTAACGGGCTATCTTCATCATATATGAGGCCGTACTTAGGGAGCAGTTCTCTGAGCTTGGCTTCTACAAAATAATCGGCTCTCAGTTGTGCATCAAGATCACCTGTCTGAGCAAGGTGAAGGGCTGTCGTAAGCTCTGGTTGTGCGAGCAGACTCGTTTGTCCAAGAATCTTTATTAGGGCCTTCGGGATGAGTGCGCCACCCATAGAACCACGCTCCAGATTTTCAATTTGGATAAGCTGATCCAGCTCTATGAAAATATGATTTAAAAGTTCTCTCATGCGCAGGCTCCCTCAGCTATATTATCGGCTAAATATGATATGATGTAAATACACTATATTTCATAGTAATTTCAGATAATTATAAATAATTAATGAAAAATACTAATCCCTAGCTGAAGGATTTAAGCCCATGGTGGACAATAAGGAAGAGCTGATTGATCTGATGAAACCACTTCGCCCCTTATTCACCTGGCTTAGGCGACCAATGCGCTATTACCTTGGCAGGAGAGCTAAAGTTCTCGCTCATGGAGTCGGGAACTACGTCTTAGGTTATCCCAGTTAGATTCATCATCGGTCCTTACAAAAGTCGTTGCAAGGTTCAGTCTTTTAGGAATTTTTGAGCTAAGTAGACCCAGGTAAAAAGAGAGAACATAAAAGGGAAGGTGAAGAAAGCAATGGATTGCGAATCAAGAGCGCCTCCCAATTCTGAGCTTCCTCGAAAGAAGGAAAATACAATTAAAATAGAAAGGCCAAAAATAATTCCAGACGCCCATATGAATATTTGAAATGTTCCGGAAGTAGCGGCTATGCGGATCCATCGCAATAACCCTCCTCCGAGGAGTACGGGAATGAAAGAAAACAGGAAAGCCGCGAGAAACATTATTAAAAGAATATAAGATTCAGCCAATTCTAGATTTCGTACAGTCAAAGCTAATACAGTCAGTAAAATCGAAGCCGCAATTGCCAGACACTCCAAAATTGCAAAAATAAAAATTCTCAGAATATGATTCACTTCTGAATCCGCTCGTTAAGTTTCTTTAAGCCATGCACGACCGCTGCGAAATCACCGACGGATAAAAAGTCCAATTCATGTTCTAGGAGTGTTTTAAGAAGCTGATTGAGGTCTTGCATTGCCGCTGATGACTTTCTTAGCTTTTTGAAGCTTCAAAACAAGATTGAGAGCTTTTTGGTGCTCCTCGATCCGCTGCTGGGGAGTAAGTTTAAGGTTTCGCGCTAGATCTTCCATGAAGTCAATATAGCAAGGGGAGGGTGCTTGATCCAAGGATTCTTCATAGTCATCTATCGCACTCACTGTAAAAACAGATAACTCAAAGCAAAAGGTTCTAAAATCGTCCCATTTGGCCCGCCTCCATTCACTCAACTCTTCGCTTCCTCGATCTGCTCGTTTCTCTTTGTAAAAAGCGTTTAGTTGGGATGGATGGGACTCGAACCCTTGGGAGAGAGTAGCTTTTACCCGACCAATTTTTTTCTTGAACTTTTTTAGTGAGTTAGATGGTAGTGCGTCTTGGACTGTCGAGCTTTGAATAAAAATTCAGAGCATTTCTGACTGACTGGCCATCAACAAACAAGTATTTTTAGTGTAGATAAATAATCGGCGTATCGCATCCAATTTTGGGGCCGCAAACCATCTCATACTGAAAATGAGTTTCTTCGCCAATTTTTATAGCGCTCTTTTCCCGAGATAACTTGAATGCTCCACTGACTTTACTGTCGGTTTTTAGATCGCAGGGCCCTTCAGAAGCGAGCTTAATTACTCTAATAATACCTGTGACTGGGGAGGTACTAGTTTTGTCTATTGCAATAACCTTGGCCTCTCCAGCACACTTCAAGACCTTCGAAGCAAAGGCAGTGGAGCTCCAGAGGCTGGAATTCGCAAAAATAAGAAGAACTACTGCAATTAATCTCATGGTTAGAATTCTAAAGATTATCGATTTGAGGATCAACAAACCAATGTTTTTCGGCTAAGTGTTGACCATGAATTCACGGACATGTTGGCCGAATATCAAATTTCGACTCAAAGCGATAAGCTCTAAAATCGTCCAGTTTGATTTGAGTTGGATGGCGGGACTGGCCGTCCACCCCGCCACTTTCAAAAAATACCTCTTGGGTACTGTTAATACGAAAAAACTGCTGGCCCCAAACTGCTCTGCCACAGCTTGTTTGCTATCTCCGCGATAAATTCTCCTTTAGCCAGGTTTGCTTTCCAATGGGAGGGAATACCCTCCTCACCGTAATAAGATCCGGCGAGGCTTCCATAAATCGCGCCGACGGTGTCAGCGTCGGCGCCCAAATTGACTGACTTCAAAAGCCCAGCTCCAAATGAATCTGTTTCTCGAAATGCCCACAGGGCAGCTTTAAGAGTATCAACAACGTAGCCGCTCGAAGCAGGTTCGCTTGAATCAAAATTTCCCTGCATGACGTCTTTAACTTCCGGATGGAGATGGATCGACGACCAGTATTCTCTCGACGGAAACAGAGGGCTGAGTAACTTCTCTTTCGGATAACCATTCATCGCTCCCCAAATCAAAGCAGAAAGATATGCACAGCTTTGCAAGCACCTCTCCTCTTGATGAGTGATTCGGCTGCTGGCAACAGCTGCTTCAACAGCTTGATCCAAGTCATTTGCGAAAAATAATGGGATAGGTGCGATTCGCATGAGCGAACCGTTGCCCGCACTTTGTTCATCATCCGCTCCCGAATAAGGATCACCAGTTTCAATAAATCTTTTGATCGCTAGACGGGTAACAGTGCCTATGTGGTGAACCGTCGCACCCAGGCGATCATCTTCGCCGTGATACCAGTTTGCAAAGAGTTCCGCTTGGTGGCGCAAGTCAGATTTGCGCTTTTCAATCAAACTCAGTGCAACCGCCAGAGTCATACTTGTGTCATCAGTCCAGAAGTCCGCGCCATCAAAGTCCGTCAGCGGCTGAAAGGTGCCGCGCTCTCGAAACTCGAGTGGCGCACCAGCGGAGTCACCAATTGCAAGTCCAAGAAAACTTCCGCGCACTCTACTTAAGTATGAAATGTTCATTTGCGAAAACCAAGGCCGAACATTGGGCCACGACTCACTTGCTCTTGCAGGGAGCCATCGATCGGCTGACCATTTGCTATTGCGTACTTCATGTGAAATCTTCTATCGCGCCGAGGGGCTTGAGTCGTTCATTTTCTTTATTGCATGAGATCCTTGGAACGGCGTCACGAAAATGAACTCCAATGAAACTTCCAGTTCACTTGACCCAACGAATGCTACGCAGTGATAAAGAGGTTATGAAAAAGTCCGACATATTGCACATTCTGATCGATCAGCTCAAAGAGAATTTGAATACTCTTGTCTCAGCGGCTTTGGAAGCCAAGGAGGCCGCCACTAATGAGGAGTCCAAACCAGAAAATAAATATGACACTCGTGGACTGGAGGCATCTTATCTTGCTGGCGCACAGGCCAAGCGAGCCCATGAACTAAAGGATGCCATTGGACGATTGGAGAAAATGGAACTGCAATCTTTTAAAGCCGACGATCGAGTTCAACTCACTGCTCTCGTGAAAGTTTCGGTGGATGATGAGGAAGAGCGTCTGTTTTTTATTTTACCCTTCGCTGGTGGCTTAAAGGTTACGGTAGGGGCGGTCGAAGTCTTAGTTGTGACGCCAAATTCTCCTGTAGGCCAAAGCCTTCTTGGGAAAGCAGTCAATGACCTGTTTGAAGTCAGGACTAAGTCAAAGATTTCGGAATACAATGTGGTCGAAATTCGATAATGGTGATCATTCGCTTTTTTAAAGCAGCCATCGAATACGTTTTGGGTTGAGCCGGAATGCTAGGTATGGCAGTACACTTGAATTCCGCATCGAGTTGAGTTTATTGCGCCATTTGATTTCTTATTATCAGAAGCTTTGGAATTACTCATAAATATCTTTGCGATGTCCGATTTTGATAATCGTAATTTTGATGATTTGATTTTCGACTAGATAAATCACCCGATAGTCTTGAATACGGAGCCGATAAAGCGAATCAGCGCCTTTCATTTTTTTGATCTGTAGAATCTCAGTGTAAGGATTGTAAGAGAGAAGTTGAATGGCATCTAAAATTTTTTGCTGTATTCTTTGTGGCAAAGCGCCGAGTTCTTTAGCTGCACTTTTCTTAAAAACAATCTCGTAAGGCTTTCGATTCATCTTTTTAATTTTTTAAGAACCGATGCCAGTGAGATTTCATCTTCATCTTTTCGCTTATGATAATCAGCTAGATCAATTTCATCTTCGAGCTGTTCGCGAATTGCCGTTTCGACGACGCTTTGAATTTTAAGTCCTCGCTTTTTGCAGTACAGCGAAAGAGCTTGTTTAAGTTCAGAATCAATACTGGTGGAAAGAGTAGCTTGCTTTGACATCTCTTTATTATCCATGAAAAACCTTGGAAAAACAAGGTTTTAACTTTTGAAACTGCATTTTCCCACCTAGGTTCTTGAAATCAAAGGGTTTTTACGACTTAGGTAACAGTTTCCTTTTTACGTCTCACAATGTCATCCTTCCCCGGAACCACTGCCTCGAACAAATATTTGGAAAGATAGAGCTACGACCTTCAACCTGAATTGATTAAAGCTCAGCGATTTTTTCAATGACTTTGATTTGATCCTCTGACAACTCAAAATCTTCAATATCTAAATCAAGAGACATATGCTCTGGTGATCGAGTTCCAACTATGGGAATGATACCAACTTGGTGACAAAACTTAAAGACCACTTGCTGGATAGTTTTATTTGTTTGAATTAAAATTTCGTGAATTTTTGGATGGATGAGTTCTGTCTCTTCTTCTTTAAATTTAAGGTGAGGAATATTTCTCTCTTTAGGTCTCTCGACAACTCCTCCGAGAAACTTCCAATTCGCCGTCAATAATGAAAAACCCTGGTAAAAGATCCCATTGCTTGAGCAAAACTCGCGAATATTTTTGTCCCATCCAGTTTCAGCAAAGCAACGATTCTGCACGAACGTAGGTTTAACTTGAGCGCTTTTATGAAGCTCACGAATTTGATCTAAGCTGATATTGGAGACTCCCAAATACTTCACATGTCCTTGTTGATGGAGCATTTCCATTTTATTCCAGACCTCCCAATCGGACTCATTTATCCCATCGGAAGTATGCGGACCGTGAAGAATGTAAGAATCGATATAATCTGTTGAGAGATGCTCAAGCGAACTTTCAAAGCTCTGAATAACCTGATCCTTGAGTGGAGCATTTTCATCGTATGTCTTTCGATGGTCATGACCTCTTGAAAATGTGAATTTCGTCTGAAGGAAAAGGTCTTTACGGCTTAGTCCCAACTCCTCGTACGCTCTTTTAAGTGCGTGACCGACGCCTTCTTCAAAGTAATGTTTGCGCTGATTGGCAGTATCGATCGCCTTAAATCCAGATCTAAGTGCTTCGTAGACACACGCTTCGGTGAGATCTTCTTTCCAAGCGGTGCCGTAAAGAAATCGGTGAGATATGGGTGATTGATTAGACATGCGCGATTTATCTCCGGGTTTATAGATTCTGTCTAGGGGCGACTGGTCGCAAGAGCGCAACAGTTACGTCAAGTTTCTGGTCCGGCGGCGAGGAATGGATTAGGGAACCAATTCAGGCCAGAGGTGCGTATATGGAGTTATAAAGTCCAGGGTCCAATATAATCAGAGAGACTTTACCAAATGCCGAGGCGTTGGCTAGAATAGGGCATGGTAAAGTTTAAAAATTGGATGAAGTCTCTTGCAGAAAAATTCACTAGCCGTGATCAGGAAGAATCACCGGCTCCGGTTGAAACGGCGTCATCAATAGCTGTGCCTGACCCGACCCCGACTCCAACGCCAGCCCCTATTGAACACACTGTGAGAACCCCAAAGCCTGTTCGCCGCGAAATCCCCGATGAGCCGAAAAGCCAATCAGGTCAAAAGGTGACATTTATCAACTCTGGTGAAGAAATTAAAGTGGTTGAGAGGGGAGCTAAGACGTATGCGGTTTGCCCAAAATGTGAATCCATGTGGAATATTTTAGAGCGCACACGCCACCCGCGATTTCGAAGCCAAGAAGGGCCAAAAGAATTGACCTGCCCATCCTGCGATCAGCCCGTAAGTCTTCCGGCCACTTTAGATCTAAGAAAATTATAAATGCTTCCATTCGAGACAATTGCTTAGGTGAAGGCCCAGTTCTTCTAGAACTGGGCCTTCATGGAAAGAGAACAGATGGTTCCTAAAACTATTTCGCGATGATGGTTTGAATCGGTGCAAAGTAATTGCTTGATTTAAGAATATGCTTAACTTCACAAGACTTTCTAGCGACAGGGACATTGCCGAAATTCGCCAGATAGCCATTGTCCGTCATAGAGAAGTAGGGGATAGATACAAGTCCGCTTCCACTCTTATACTCTCAGCATGGCCCATGCGGCTATTCGTAAAATCCTTTGGATGGAGCCGAACCTTCCATCTGAGCTTCCGCCTGAATGCGTGAAAAATGAATGTGTTATGGAATACCTTCATGGAAAGCTTTTAAATCTTGAACAAGCGGCCGACCAGATTCTATCGGACGCTGATTTTGTCTCTTCTGTAGAAGTGTTTAAATCGATGCTGAATTCTCTGAATCAATCCAAAACTATTCCGGCAGACACTTCACTTGGCTTTTCGCCTTTTCGCCAGAGCCACAAAGCGATCCACTTGTGATTGCAAACTCCAAAGGACGGATTTCAATATCAAATTCTTTGATTGAAAGAAGGCGGGCCACTCTTTTTAGACGAAGTAGTTCAAGATAACCATTGCTCCATCCATCAAAACCACCGGCTGGAAACTGTGCAGAGAAATAATCATTCACTCTTGAATAATAGCTTTCCTTGACAGCTGTCCTGCTCAGATAACTCATCATCATTTCCTTCATAAGTTGATCAAAAGTCGATCCTTTTGCAGTTATGACCTCAATGTCACTTTGGCGAAGACTGCGAGCATTGAGGTTGAGCTCTTTGTTGAGTGAATCCGCAAGAACTTTATATTCCCCACCATAATATGAAAGAGTTTGCGTTAACGTCTGCGTATTTCCTTGATCTTCTTTAACAACCGCTAGCTGCACAGCGTGCAGAAGGGCGCGATAATCCAGATTTACAGCAGACATCCAGATATCAAATGCCTTATCCATATCGCCGTATCCCAGATAAGCTGCTGCCATAAGATCTAAATTATGTCCGTAGTGCCAGTCTTCGGTTGGACTTACGCCATACTTCTGCGCCCAGTTGATATGAATTGCATGAGCCTTGGTGAAATAATCAATAGCTTCTTTCCACTGTCCTTTTTGTGGAAGTGTGTGGCCATACATATGAACTGCATGTCCAGATCCTGGCGCCAAATCCTTAAGAATGGATCCATGTTTGTCTGCATCTCGTGGGTTGTTTCTCGATTCTGCTAAGTGAAGAAGGTAATGCCTTGGTCCAACACTGTCTGGATATTTTGCGAGCGCCTCTTCAAAAGCTCTTTTTCGTTGCGGATGATCAAAGCCCGAAGGGTGAAGCCAAAGAAGAAGAGAAATACCATCGAGATTTTCCTTATCGTCGATCATTCTCAATTGCATAATTGCTCTTACTGGAGTCAAAACTCCTTCCATATCCTCTTTGGTATAAGAAGAGGCTGAGGAAAAGCTCAATGCTTTAGCAACATCAATCCATGCCAGATCTTTTCTTGTCAGCTGGTTTTCGGATTTGATTCGATTGAGTTTTTTTAAGGAGTCGCGAATAAAGTAATAGCTACTTTCTCCATATCCGACTTGCATTATAGATAAGATCTGGCCGACATGTGCAATCACTCCATTTGGATCCTTTTGCTCAGCCATTCGAAATGATCGATAAGCATCCACATATTGGAAAAGGTGAAGTGCCGATATGCCTTGGTTGATAAAACGATCGTAATCATTTTTAGGTGAAGGAATAAAATAGGATCGGCCATAGTCGTTATTCAGATCTATTGGAAGTTCAAGAGTTTTTGTCTGAACGCTTCCAACATACTCTGGCTTTGCAATATTTGAGTCCATGGTCTTTTTAAGATCAAGGGCATCAATAAGTGATGCGACGTCACTCATCATGGATGGATAGAAGGATTTTTGAAATTCGAGAGTATCGGCTCTGAAAGTAAACGCCTGAGGGTAGGCGTAATAAGAAATGCCGAGCTTCTCAGCAAGCTTTCTGGTGGAACTTACATCTCCATTGAGTTCAACAAATACAACCTGATTAAAAAGTAGGTCGCGATTTGAATCCTCTTTTAACATCTTTGAGAAGCTTTTGCAGGCTGGGCACCAATCCGCTCCAATAACGACCATAAGATCCAGATTCTTTGCAATGGCTTTTTCTCTGGCATCCTCGAATATCGTCTCTTGATTCAAATCCGACTTATCACACTTTGCGTAGATCACTCCGCCGCATTTTTCTAGATAAGGAGTGAGTGAGAATCCGTTGGACTGGGTGAAAGAGTAGCCCTCGATTCCAGTGGTTAAAAGACCAAGCAATAATGTGAAAGCAATCCCTTTGGACCCAAAAATGTCACCCATGATAATTCTCCCTTTTGAGGTCAGAATTTCAAAAGATATTCCAGCCGGGACGCCTTTATATTCCTTTTGACGGGTTCAAACTGTCTTTGAAATTGGGTTAAAGCCTAAAAGGGTCATTATTCGAAGGTGCCTATTCCTTTTTTGACTCTAAGCCTTTGGCCTATTTTTCCAAAGTCACAGCTTTACTGCGCGCATAAACTCCAATTCTGCAGAGCGAGTCATGGTCTTGTTTATTTTCAAATGAAATATCCGCAGATATAATTTTACCGCTTTCAAGAACGGCGATGATCGGCACCTCAATCAGAGCTGCGCTTGCAAACATTTGTTCATGCACTTGAACTTCTTCTGGAGAAAGACTTTTAGTAGAAATCGTGTCCATTTTGCTAGCTAAACTCGGTTGAGCATCTGAGAAATAAACCAGCGCTCCTGAGTCAACTAAGATATTTAATGACTTTAATTTTTTCAGTTCGTCATGTGGTATTAAGGAATTTAGTATTCCATTTTCATTTTCATTTTCTTTTGAGAAATTATATGCTTCTGATAAGACAGCGGACACGTCTTCAAAATTTCTGCAAGTCCCTGCGATACTTATTTGTGAATAAAGCAAAGATACAAAAACTAGCCATATTGAATTCTTCATACAAACCTCTCTTATCGATACGCTAAATAGAGTGTTACAACGGACAGCTTTCTTACTGTCTGCAAGTGGGATGCCATTATTTTCGATTTATATTTCTCTCTTAAGGGATCCATTGAATGGAGGTCGACTCAGACTGTCTAAGTTCTGTTCTTAGAGCCCAAAAAGCGCTATCAGCTTACGTCAGTTCGTAGCAGCCTGGCGTATTAAATTCAGCAAGGCATGCAAATTCTCACTCCCACTCTCCAATTGCTAAAGCTTTCTGCATGTCGGCCCCACAGTGTGAACCGCCATTGATGTAAATGGGCCACCAAGCGAATTGATCCGTTTCAATCGATTTATACAGAGCGGGTTCTTCTGCGCAACTAGAGCTCAAATAAACTTCCGCATAGATAGTTCCATTAAAGAGTTTATAGTAATCAGAAGCAGCAAGAGAAGGCGGATATGCAAGCTCAAAGATCTCTCCTCTGCCACCGCTTTCAAGAAACGAGTTCCACAGTTTAAGAAAGCTCTGATCTTTAATATTCTTAATCTGTTGATCGCTGACACGGGAGATCTCAACTAGAGATTCAGTCGCTCCCGCAGTTTGAGCCGCCATTAATATAAAGATAAATGCTAAAAATATTTTTTTCACAAGAAACACCCATGGTTTTGAGAATAAATATAACCGTGAAGTTCTTATTCAAAATGCATGCCTGGTTGAGGGTATACCAGCTGTAATTGGTATTGAGTGATTGCCTAATTTTCGAAGGCAGAGACAGATTGTGTCCCTCTTAAAGGCCTCTGGATCAAAATCCTTCGAGCTATTTCAC